>CAZOJY010000089.1:0-15298 GCA_964580235.1 uncultured Eubacteriales bacterium
ATTTTTAAGGATTTCAAATCTAAAGAGTGTTGCTACCCAGTCTGTGATCGTGGCTCTCGGTGCCCTGGGGATGACATTTGTCATCGTCAGCGGTGGGATTGACTTGTCTGCGGCCTCCAACATTGCCCTGGCTAGTGTGATCACGGCCTTTGCCATAAATGCGGGATTTTCTCCTGTGTTGGCCCTTTTTTTTGGCGTATTGACTGGAGGGATCGTAGGTTTGGCGAATGGTGTACTCATCACATCTTTACGGCTGGTTCCGTTTATCGTAACCCTCGGGATGTTGGGAATTGCCAGAGGAGTGGCAAAATGGATGGCCGGAAATCAGAAAATAGATGCCCCGCTCACCTGGGTCAATGAACTCATGGCTAAAAGTCCAGGGCCATCTTGGATGCTCATGGCTCCCGGGATATGGATAATGATTTTTTTCGCCGTGACCATGGCTGTTATTCTTCGCTATTCAGTTTTTGGGAGACATATATTTGCTATAGGCTCAAACGAAGCGACCGCCCGCTTGTGCGGAATCCGGATAAATCGGACAAAAATCTTGGTGTATGTGGTAGCTGGTTTATTCTGCGGTCTGGGTGGAGTTATGGAATTTTCAAGGCTGACGGTGGGAGATCCCACGGTAGCGGTGGGACTGGAATTGGATATTATCGCTGCTGTGGTGATCGGAGGGGGAAGTCTCAACGGTGGGGCCGGCAGCATTCTCGGATCGATGATCGGCGTTTTTATCATGGCCTTTTTGCGCAACGGCAGCACCATGATGGGTTGGCCCAATTACATCCAAGAAATCATTATCGGAACCATAATCGTGGCGGCAGTCGCTTTGGACCAAATTCGTCATCGACAGTCTCTATGACACCTGGGGCTGCATGTGTCCTTTAATTAGGACAGAGGACTTTGTTTTACTCTGGGGCAGCAAATGGCATGGATTTTGCACTTTTGATGGCCGGAAAGGAGGAAAGATGAAAAAAAACACATTCATCATCCTTTGTTTGGTCTTGTCTGCGTCCTTTGGTTTCTCCTCCCCTCAGGAAGAAGAATATTACAGCAATGCCTTTGCGCGTTTGGATTATGTAAAAGGAGATGTCTATATCCAGCGGGCTGAAGATATGGGTTATGAAGAGGGCATGGTTAATCTGCCTATTGTTGCGGGTGATAAACTCGGTACTAGGGATGGCCGTGCCGAAATTCATTTCGGACGAAAAAACTATCTCCGTGTCGATAAATACACACAGATCGATTTCGTCAAACTTCCCCAGAGAGGAGACGATCGTGTCAGCCTGCAGTTGTTTTCCGGGAACATATATCTGCGGATTAACTCCCTGAATACTGAAAAGGAATTCGAGCTTCACAGTCCCGATGGATCCTTTTATATCCTGAAAGAAGGGCTCTACCGTTTTGAGGTCAGAGATAATCAGGAAACGGCCCTTTTTGTGGTGGAGGGAACCGTCGAAGCCGCTGGTGAAGAGGGGTCTGAGATGGTCCGTGCCGGAGAAAAAATAATCGCAGCTAACGGATTTTTTTCCTCGGGCCCCGATTACATTTATGCCGGAAACGAGGATAGTTTCAGTGAATGGAATAGAGGCCGGGATATCTTTCAGAACAGGTACGTGAGAACACGGTATTTGCCTGCTGATATGTATGAATATGAAGCTGAACTGGACTATTACGGCCGATGGGCTTATGAAAGGCCGTATGGATATGTATGGATTCCTGATGTCTACAACTATTCATGGAGGCCTTACTACAACGGAAGCTGGCTCTGGTACCCGGTCTGTGGGTGGACATGGGTTTCTTATGAACCATGGGGTTGGTGTGTTTCCCATTACGGCCGCTGGCACTGGAGAGTCGGCCTGGGCTGGTATTGGATCCCGACCAGGAGCTGGGGGCCTGCCTGGGTGCACTGGTACAACGGCATGGATTATGTTGGTTGGAGTCCGTTGAGTTATTACAATCGACCAGTGGTCATCCTCAATAACCATTTTTATGGCCGCTATTATGACAGCGACTACCCGGTTCATTCTCGCGCTCTGACTGTCATCCGAAAGGATCAGCTGAGCGCACGGCATGTGTCCAAGGTAGCCTTGGGTCAGTCAGGACTGTCTCGGCTCGGAAAGATCTCCTTATCGGCCAGACAACCTAATATCCGGCCCGCTTCCAGCCGGATGAATCTCAAGAGTTCTAAAGCATTAAAAGCTCTATCCCGCTCGAATGTCCGGTCTGTCTCAAAGAGCTATTCATCCGGAAAATCTATTCGATCATCGAGAGGGGAAAATCTTGCAAATCCTGCCCTCTCGCCCCAGAAGAGGTTTCGGACTACGGGACCGGTTCGCTCGAACGTGCAATCGCAACCAGCAAGGAGCCGGAATTCTCGCTCAGCGATAAAAACCTATCCTTCCAGAAATAGTTTAAGCGTGAAATCTACCAGAACCTATTCCAGTAGTCGCCCATCAGTCAAGAGCAGCCGAACAACCTCCTCATTGAAAACCAGATCCTCTGTGCCCAACTATCCTTCTCGTTTTTCCACATCGGCTCGATCCCGGTCTTCAAGCACAGCCAGAAGTTCCTATTCCTCCGTGCTTAAACGGTATTCATCGCAATCCCGGTCCAGAATGCGTCCGACCTCTTCCCAAAGATCAACACCGAAAAAATTGACTTACAGGTCATCCTCGAGCCGATCATCTTATTCAAGACCCAGCCGCTCTTCTCCCAAGATCAGGTCTTTCTCTTCCAGCTATAAATCCTATTCCCCGAGTCGAGTTTCCCCATCCAGGAGTTCTTCTTCCTCTCGGTCCTTCAGGAGCACCTCACGCCCTCGGGCCTCTCGCTCCTATCCTGCTCGAACCTCTTCATCACGATCGCGCTCTTCTTCCCGGTCGAGCTCAGCCAAGAGAGTAAAGAAATAGTAAAATCACACCATCGATTCACAACGAATCTGGGCTAATTTCCTCTTTACTTTTATTATCGGCAGTGGTATAAAATATTTTCGTTCCAGGTAAACTTAGCCTTCCTGACAGAGAGAAAACAGATTCCTGGTCAGGAACCATCGCCGGAGCCTAGGGCAAATGTATTGGAGGTATGAGCTATGTCTATTCAAACGAATACGGCGGAGAATGTGTCCCGACTGATCGGTATGATAATACTCGGTTTCCTTTTAATAACTTTCGGTTCTATATCCTGTAAAAAATCAGATCAAGGAGAGGCTGGAGAGGAAGGAACTGGATATCAAGAAGGGATCACGTCTTTTGAAGGCACCGTAAAAGCGGCTGTGGGCAAATATATGTTTCTTCCTGAAGCGAGTGGTTTTGATATTGTGATTCAAGGAAATCTGGAGTCAGGAATTGTGGAGGATTTGGTCGACAAAGAAGTTCGAGGAGAGGGAGAAATATCTGCGGACACACCCTCGATTTTGATTGCCAAAACTCTTGAAGTAAAGGGAGATACCGGCGAATGGACCAACATATTTACAGGAACCGAAGAGCTGGTACTAGAAGATTTCCTGGATTTGAATGCCAGGGATGAATTTGTTGCTCTTGTTGATCTTGCTTATGATAAAAAAGATGTTTGGGAACAGAGTGAAAAAGTCAAGGTCTTCGGAAAGCTAGAAAACAGCAATGATGGGGATAAAATTGTTGTTTTCGATGATGAAGGCAAAGAAATTGGCAGAATCCTGGTAGACAGTTATACTGATTTTTGCCGGTATTACCTGAAAAAATTGGGGAATTTCGATAAGTACTGGTTTTATCTGAAGGTGAAAGACACGATAGATTGGAGCCAGAGGAGAAGAACCCGAGAGATGTTCCATGCAGATGTGGTTTTTGCCGGCCTATTCTAATGGGACAGGCGCCTTATCCAAGGCATAATATATATGTTCTATTGAGCCAAGAATATCTTTTGATTTTCTGGGCTTTTTTTATGATCGGCCAAAAGTTCGAAAATGGGAAATGTCTCTTGTCAGAAAGGAGATTGAGGGTATGAAGGTGACAAATATTTTCGCGGTCCTGGCCATTGGGATCCTTTGGGTCGTATTATGCACAACGAATCACATCAGCGGCCAGGAAAGAGTCGATTATGACAAAATCCTTGGCGCTTGGGAGATGGAAGTTGATTCAGGAGGTGAGTTCTTTTATCTTTCTTTTTCCATTGAAAAAACTGAGGAGGGATTAAAGGGCTCGATCAGTGAATCTTCTGGCTTTTTTTCAGATATTCCACTTGAAAACATCGAATTTAACGGAACGAACCTGAGCTTCGAAATGAATATACCCACTCCTCCGGATGGATACGAAAATTTGGTGAAGGCCGACTTTGAATTTATTGAGGGAAAATTGGAAGGAACACTGTCGGTTGAGTCTTTGGGGGCCTCCGCCTCAGCGACCGCCACCAAAAAAGCTGAGACTGAATTATTTATACGGCTATCTCGGAGATTTTTTTCGGCCCAATAAGACTCGCAACAGAACAGGCTATTTTGTCAGGCTGGGATGTTGGAGATGGAAGTCTGTGGCATCCTGGAAGGCTTTTGCCAGCCGCAGAGTTTTGGCCTCTTCAAAAAGATTGCCTGTGAAAGATATGCTGGTCGGATTTCCTTTATCATCGAAACCGTTGGGAAGCACCACTGTTGGATGACCGGTTAGATTTGTGATGAGAAGGCTGTTTCCGCCAAAAGTGGGGGTCACAAACACGTCGATGTCTTTCATCTTCTCAGCCATTTTCCGCCTCAGAAGTGTGCGCAGACGATTGGCCTGAATATATTCGACTGCGGGAATGAACCTTGCCTGTCTAAAAGTATTCGGCCAGGCTCCTCGTCCTTGCCGGACCAGGAGATCGTCCTTTCCGCTTCTCGTAAGATCATCGAAGGCTGCAGCAGCCTCTGCACTCAAGATAAAAGATATCACCCGAACAGGAAACTCGGGAAGCTCAAACGGGATGAGTTCGATTCCCATGGAATGCAGAACTTCCAGTGTCGCCTGGTCATTCGTCTTTGATCTTGATTTCTGCTCAAAAGCTTTCTTCAGAAAACCCACGCGGATATTCTGGAGATCGGAAGAAGGATCCCAATTGAAAGGAGCATTGACGATTGTCAGATCTTTTCCATCAGGTCCATAGATAGCGTGAAAGACCAGGGCGCAGTCTTCCGCAGTGCGGCAGATTGGGCCGATCTTGTCCATGCTCCAACTCAAGGCCATGGCTCCGTAACGGCTGACGCGGCCGTATGACGGCCGCAATCCCGTTACTCCACATCGGGTAGAGGGAGAAACAATCGAACCTAAAGTCTCTGTCCCGATTGCAAAGGCAACGAGACCGGCAGACGTGGCCGCAGCGGGTCCGGCGGATGATCCGCTCGACCCCTGCTCAGGATTCCATGGATTTCTTGTTTTGCCTCCGTACCAGACATCTCCCATCGCAAGCGCTCCCATCGAAAGTTTAGCAACCAGCACAGCGCCTGCTTCTTCGAGTCGCTTAACCACTGTGGCATCCTCATCAAAAATCTGATCTTTGTAAGGCATGGCCCCCCAAGTGGTTCGGATTCCTTTTGTTGCAAGTAGATCCTTTGCTCCCCATGGGATTCCATGAAGCGGGCCTCTGTAGTGCCCTGCGGCAATTTCTTCATCGGCTTTTTTGGCCTGCTCTAGAGCGAGATCTTCTGTTAATGTGATAACACATTTGAGTTGAGGACCAAATTTTTTTAGCCGATCGAGATACAAATTTGTGAGTTCGACAGATGTTATTTTACGCGTTTGGATGAGCTGCGCCAGACTGGCTACGGGATAGAATGCGAGATCTTCAAAATTTGAAGGAGCTTGAATTTCTGGATTGGCCGGATTAGGGAGAGGGATCGGTTCTTTTTCGAAGGACATTCCAGGCAAAACAGGGTTAAACTGGAGGGAGGGGGGAATATGATTTTCCAGCACAAGCTTGCGCATCTGAGTATAGTTGCGAAGATTTCTTCTCAAGTTTCCGAGCATCAGTTTTCTTTCTTTTCCTGTGAATTGAAGGCCTAGGATCTTTTCTGCCGATTCGATGTCTTTGGTTGTTAGCTTGCCGGCGCCCTTGAAGTAGTAAAGGGCAAAAGCCCCGCCAAAAATCAGAAGCGCCACCGAAAAGATGAGCACAAATATCCCAATCCTGGCGGTATCTGTGCTTTTTGCGTTGTAGGCACCCATGGTTTTATCCTCCTGAGATTCTGATAGTCTGGTTTATTATCAACGCTTATATCATAGGAAAATAATGATGTCAAAAAAGGCTTTCTCATCCCAATACCTGACAGTTATAAAATTCGTTCAGGAATAAAGAAATTTAGGGGGTTGAGCAATAGGGATTTTCTGGTATAAAATGTTTTTTTAATATGAGAGGAGATTCTCTCTTATGATAAAATGTGTGATTTCTGACCTCGGCAAAGTCATTTTGTTTTTTGATAATCGAATTTTTTTCCGAAAAATGGCTGAATATTGTCCCTATTCAGCCCGCGATATTGCCGAACGCATCCACTGGCACAGGGATATGATCCGGTCTTTTGATACGGGAAGGCTAGAACCTGAGGATTTTTACAGAGAAGTTGCACATAAGTTTGAAGCAAAAATCGGGCAGGATGCCTTTTTTCGTATTTACAATGACGTTTTTTCCCTTAATCCTCCTGTTTTGGATATTTTGAGGAGGCTTAAAACTAGATACAAACGGGTTCTTCTCTCGAATACGGACGTTGAGCGCTTTGGATTTATCAAAAAGAAATTCCCCGAGATTTTCCTGTTTGATGACTATGTCCTTTCCTACGAGGTGGGATACATGAAACCTCATCCGGAGATCTACTTGGAAGCGCTAAAGAGAGCCAGGCTTCGGGCCGCTGAATGTGTGTTCCTGGATGATTTGCCAGAGAATATCGAGGGAGCCCAAAAACTGGGTATGAACGCTGTTCTTTATGAGCCTCAAAACGACCTTGAAGTTAGGCTGAAACAGATGAATGTGATGATCTAAGGCGGGGCCCTAAATGGACGAAGAGCCTAAAAAATAAATAAATTTAAAAAAAGGCTTGACAAGCCCTAACAATTGCATATATATTTTTTGTCGCAAATACAATATTTAGTGTTAAACATCAGAGAGTGACACAATATATGGGTGTTTTTCCGAATAAGCGATATGTCCCATCGCCTGCGCAAATTCGAAAAACTCTGAGGCAGATTTGTCTTTTACACCCGAGTAAGCAGAGATAAAAAGCTTATGCACAGATTAAGAAAAGGAGTAATTTTATGAGGCAAGTTATCTCTAGAATCAAAAAAAGAGATGGTACGGTTGTGGATTTTGTTCAGGATAAGATCACAAAGGCTGTCTCCAAAGCTATGGAGTCGCACAGCATAACTGATGAACAAGCAGCCAAGAGTGTTTCCGATATCGTCACCTTCATAATTGAAGATAAGTTTGGCGGCTATACCATCCCGTCTGTGGAACAAATTCAGGATATCGTCGAAATGGTGTTGATGAAGCAGGGGTATCATGAAATCGCCAGATCCTATATTTTATACCGGGATAGGCACAAAGATATTCGGGAGGCCAAGAAGACAGGCGTTAATCTGGAAAGATTGATCAAGGATTATATTGCCGATGTGGATTGGAAAATTAGAGAAAACAGCAACGAAGGAGTGATGAGCTTTTCCGGGTTGAATGCGAGGATTTCTGGAGAGGTTCTGGCAAATTTTGCCCTCAATCAGCTCTACTCGGAACAGGTAAAGAAGGCTCATCTCAAGGGGGATTTGCATATCCACGATCTTTCCTATCCGCTGGTCGGATACTGTGCGGGTTGGTCTCTCGAGAATCTTTTGAAAAAAGGTTTCGGGCATGTTCCCAACCAGGTTCACTCCTTTCCCGCCAAACACCTAGAGACAGCCACTCTCCACATGGTCAATTTTATCGGGACCATGCAAGGGGAATTTGCCGGAGCCCAGGCTTTTTCAAGCGTGGACACCTTTCTGGCTCCGTTTGTCCGGGTGGATAATCTGGACTACGATAATGTCAAACAGGATCTCCAGAAACTGATTTTTGGATTGAACGTTCCTTCCCGGTGGGGCTGGCAGACGCCCTTTTCCAATCTGACTTTTGATTGGACGGTTCCCGATGACCTGAAAAATAAATCCGTTATCATCGGGGGCGAAGAGCAGGAAATGACCTATGGGGACTGCCAGAAGGAAATGGATATGATCAACAAGGCCTTCCTCGAATTGATGGTTGGTGGAGACATGCATGGTCGAGTTTTTACTTTTCCTATCCCCACTTATAACCTCACAAAAGATTTTGATTGGGATTCCCCGAATGCAAAGCTTTTGTTTGATGTCACGGCCAAGTACGGAATTCCTTATTTCCAAAACTATATAGGCACAAATCTTGATCCTGGGGATATCCGGGCGATGTGCTGCCGGCTGAATCTGGATCAGAGAGAGCTTCTCAACAGGCCTGGCAACATCTGGGGCCCCGGTGATTCCACGGGTTCAATAGGGGTGGTGACCATCAATCTCAACAGGATAGGTTATGAGTCCACTTCTAGGGAGGAATATTTTGCCCGGCTGAAGAATTTGATGGTTCTTGCCAAGGAATCTCTCGAAACCAAACGGGAAGTGGTGAACAACATGCTGGAGAAAGGTCTGATGCCGTATACATTGGTTTATCTCGGTCATTTTGACAACCACTTTTCGACAATTGGCGTATGCGGAATGAATGAAAGTTGTTTGAACTTGCTCGGTAAAGGAATCGATACATCGGAAGGAAAAAAGTTTGCCATAGAGGTGCTGAACTTCATGAAAGAGGCCATGCAGGATTTCCAGGAAGAGACCGGGAATCTGTACAACCTTGAGGCAACGCCGGCCGAGTCGACTTCATACCGTCTGGCCAGACTGGATCGTCAGAAATACCACAACATCATCACATCGGGGACAGAACAATATCCATTCCTTACCAATTCCACTCAGCTCAATGTCGATGCTACACGGGATGTTTTCGAGGCTATTGAACATCAGAAAGACATCCAGCCCCTTTACACGGGGGGAACCATCTTTCATGCCTTTCTCCCTGAATCCATTGATGGCGAGACATGCAAGAAGTTGGTCCGGAAGATTTCTGGTACGGGACTTCCCTATTTCAGCATCACCCCCACCTTCAGCGTGTGTGCGAATCATCAATATATCAAGGGCAAGATCACACAGTGTCCCGAATGCGACAGGCCTACCGAGGTTTATTCCCGGATTGTTGGCTATTTAAGACCGGTTGCCACCTGGAATGATGGAAAACAGCAGGAGTTCAGGGAAAGAACTCCTTACGAAATCACCGCCTGAGAAAACTCCCGGTGAAATACTTCTTGTTTACCTATCCCAACTGCCAGAAATGTGAGGCTATCAAGAGAGTCCTTGCTGAGACTGATATGAATGGGGACGAATACAATTTGACTCAAAAAGAGAGCAAGATGAGAATTCGGGAATTCTTAAATATTCTCAAAAGGGATGAAAAGGGAGGGATCATTCTGCCAACCTTGGTGCTCCAAGAAGCTGGAGAAGTTATTACCATACTAAATACTCAGGAGGAGCTAAGGCATTGGTTGAAATCAAAGGCCTAGAAAAGTTTTCTCCCAGAGACTATCCTGGAGTCATTTCTGCAACCATTTTTTTGGGGTCCTGCAATTTTCGTTGCCCCTACTGTCACAATGCCGAACTGGTCCTGAATCCAGACAGTCTTCAGACGTTTCCGATGGATTATTTCATAGATTTTTTAGATTCCAGGAAAGACTGGCTCGAGGGAGTTTGTATAACAGGAGGAGAACCTTTGCTCCATCCGGATTTAGAGGAATTTATAATCCTATTGAAAAAACGAGAGCTGCTGGTGAAGTTAGACTCAAACGGTTCTTATCCGTCCAGGCTCGAGGGACTCATCGAAAAAAGCCTTGTTGATTCGATCGCCATGGACGTGAAAGCCCCACTGGAAAGATACGGAGAGGTCACAAGGACAACTGTTAACGAAGAGAATATCCGGAAAAGCATCGATCTTATCATGAGTTCAAAGCTGGACTACGTTTTCCGGACCACCGCGGTACCCGGGTTGATCGATGAGGAGGGGATGGTGAAAATAGGCCAGATGCTGAAAGGGGCAAAAGTCTTTCAAATCCAGCAGTTTGTTCCCATGAACACACTGGATCCGTCTTTTGTGCAATTGAGACCTTTCAAGAGGCAGGAAATTCAGGCGCTGGGCCGAAGAGTCGAAGAATTTTTTGTTAACGTTAGAATCGCAGAGGCATAGGAAGTGAAGCTTAGAGTAAAAAAAATACGGCCGGATGCCAAACTTCCCCGGTACGGACACGATGGGGACGCAGGATTAGATTTGTTTTCATCCATTGATTTTGTTCTGGCAAAAGGACAGGTTGAGGCCATTCCCACGGGAATAAAAGTGGCCATTCCCGATGATCATGTGGGACTGATCTGGGACAAAAGCGGCGTATCGATGAAGGGGGTTCACCGGCTCGCAGGCGTGATCGATTCGGGGTATAGAGGAGAAGTCAAAGTGGTCATGATCAATTTGGGCGACAAGCCGTTTGTCATAGATAATGGCATGAAGATTGCCCAGATGCTGGTTCAACCCATAACTATGGTCGATGTTGTCGAAACGCAAGACCTGAACGAAACATCGAGAGGGGAAGGTGGCTTCGGCTCCACCGGCAAGTTCTGAATTCATTTCTTAGAGCTTTTTCCAGTGTTCAAACAGCCCTGGAGCCCAACTCTGTCGGATTCGCACGAAGTTTGACCTGTTAAGGCAAATTCTTGTGCAGAAATATTAGGGCTGGCTGGTTGAGTCGATTTTTGTTTAAACCTTGTTTATAATTGGAGGGATGAAATCGAAATTTTTCGTTTTGCTGGTGAGACCTAAACATCCAGCGAATATCGGCCTTGTTGCCCGCAGCATGAAAAATACAGGATTTGAGCAATTGAGACTGGTGGGGGTTTCTGGCGTGTCGGAAGAATCCTATAAAACTGCTGTCCATTCTCGAGAAATACTCGATTCCGCTCAAATCTATGGTCAATTAGAAGAGGCTACGGCGGACCTTGGAATGGTTTTTGCCGCCTCGTCGAAAAAGCGGAAAAGCTATTCCCATCTTTCTCTTGAGGGCGCAGTGGAAAAAATGTTCCACTTTTCCGTTTCAACGCGGGTGGGACTGCTTTTTGGTAACGAGCGCACCGGACTCACGTCGGAGGAGCTCAAATACTCTAATTTCCGATTTGCCATACCCCAAGCCACAAAACAGCCTTCGTTTAATCTTGCTGCGGCTGTTCTCCTCACTCTGTTCCGCATCTTCAGCTATGCTTCTTGCCAGTCCGGCGTATTCGAGAAAGAAAAACCTCTTACGCGGGATAAACAGGTGGAATGCATTGAAATAATTCTAGGCAAGTTAAAGGAGAAGGGATTTATCCATGAAACCAACAAAATACATACGACACACATGATTTATGATTTGTTTGGGAGGCTCAGCATGACAGAAAGGGATAGAAAACTTCTCCTTGCATTGTTTTCCAAAGGAACCGACCTGGATTATTCGTAAAAGAGCCGATGTCTCATTCCATTTCCGATGGAATTTGTAGATCATCTTGACTTCTTTTGGAAGATGAGTAATTATTTTTATCCGGTGAATCATCCAAAAACTGAATGAAAGGAGCAAGCACATGGAAGAGATAATAGTCACCTTTCCAGGGGCGAAGCGCGTGGATGCGGAGTACAAAGGATTCCGGATTAATACGGACCAGCCCGTCTATGCTGGCGGCGGAGGAACGGCGCCTGCCCCGTTTGACCTCTTTTTGGGGTCGATTGCCACATGTGCAGGCTTTTATGTTCTTGCTTTTTGTCAAAACAGGGGTATCCGGATAGATCAGGCTTCTCTTGTAATGCGCATGAAAAAGAGCGAAGAGAAAAAAATGATCAGCGTGATCAGCCTGGAAATTCAACTCCCTCCTGAATTTCCCGATAAATACATAAAAGCGATCATCAAGTCAGTGGATAGCTGTACGGTGAAAGCCCACATGCTAGATCCTCCCCGTTTTGATATCATGGCTAAAAAAAAGGGAGCAGATTAATCCGGAAATTCGTATCTGTCGTTTAACTGCGGATGCCATAAATAATAAAAGCCGCTCTTTAAAGACTGAACCATATTCTGAAAGGTGAGGCTTTCCAAAGGAGACGAACTCTTCAGGCTTGTGGCATAGATATTTGTTTTTTTCTTAGGGAAATAGGTGTAAGAGATCACATTGGCTTCGGGGAGAGCGGCAAGGTCGAGGATGGTTTTGAGGGCATTGTCGAAATATCCGATTTCGTCGATCAATTTGGCCTCGAGAGCCTGTGAGGCAGTCAGCACGCGTCCGTCAGCCATTTTTTTCAGGTCTTCGAGCGAAAGGAAATCTTTTCTATTCCTGTAAACGACATCCTGAAATTTCTGATGGTATTCTGCGATAATTTTCTGGAAGATGTTGCGCTCTTCTGGCGTCATGTGGCGAAAAACACTTCCCGAATCTTTGAGTTCCCCGGATTTGATAACCTGGACTTGGATCCCGATTTTCTCAAGAAGATCCTCGAGATCCGGGAAAATGGAGATGACCCCTATACTTCCTGTAAGGGTGGATGGATGGGCGATGAGATAGTCGCAGGCCGAAGCAATGTAATAGCCGCCAGAGGCCGTCAGGCCCATCATTAGCGCCAGCACCGGGATACCGGTCCTTTTTTTGAAATTCAGGATTTCGTGATAGATGATATCGCTTGCCGTAACTTCTCCGCCCGGAGTGTCCAGCCGCAGGATAACTCCCTTCACCATTTTGTCCTCAGCAGCTTTTTTTAATCTGAAGTAGATCCGGGACAAAATGTCTCCCTCCCTGTCGAAGACACCCGGTGCCATCGAGGATCCGATCAAGCCGGATATATCTAAAAGAAGGATTTTTTCTTTTACCCGGCTTTTGATCAGAACCACCTCCTGCATCTGCTCTTTGCCCATAAAATCCAGATGAATATGAGGGGAACAGGCTGAAAGAAGGTAAGCAAGGATCATAACTCCAATCCCGATTGCGATTTTTTTCATGCATCCTCCAGACAATTGGTTTCTCATAATCGATTATAGCATATTCGAGTTGACTTAAATTTTCCCTGATGGTATAAACATTTCAGTTTTTTGTTCTGACAGGCAAAATTCCTGATTGCTTTGTTTCCAAGCCTTCAGGCGGGGAATCAGGGAGGGGATAAATATCTCATTAAGGGAGTGAGGATGAACAAAATCAAGGAATTTATCCTCAAGCACTTTGAAGTTTCTCTGATCATTCTGATTTTCGTGGGAATCCTTGCCATTGCCTTTCTTGTGCACTACAAATTCTCCTTTCTTAATTTTTTTTTCCTTCCGGTGATTCTTTCAGCTTATTTCCTGGGCAAAAGAAGAGCTGTGTTGACTGCGATTTTTTGCATACTCTTAATGGTCCTGTATCTTTTGTTTTTTAAGCTTTTATTTGGTACAGGGCCTGGTCTCTCTCTTGACGCAGCTATCAACCTTATTACCTGGGGAGGCTTCCTGATTTTGACTGGAGCTATTATCGGAAACGTTTCTGAACAAAGAGAAAGCAGAATACGCAACCTGAGGCGTTCTTACATCGGGAGCCTGGAGATCCTGCTCAAATATATGGAGGTTGCCGACGATCTGAAACCGCGCTCTGTGCGCGTGGCTTTCCTGGCCGGAAAGATGGCAGAAGCTGCAGGATTAGAAAAGAGAGAGGTCGAAAACATCAAATCCGCTTCATTGCTGTATGAAGCGGGTGACCTTCAGTCCAGCCTTCCGTTTTTTGGTGAGGTGGTCGATTTCATGGCGGCTGAGAAGGAACCATCAGAAGGCCATCTGGACGATAGAGAACGTGTGATGTTGAAATCCACAGCCTCGCTTTTGAAGGAGGTGGAACCTATTCTTTACAATTATTTCCTTCACTATGTCCAGGAGGCCCACATACTGGATAAAGACCTGGATAAAATCCCGATGGGGAGCAGCCTGATTGCCCTGGCCGATATTTATGACAGGCTGGCAAATCATATTCCGCCCCTCCAGGAAATTGAAGAATACAAATCAAAGGCCGGGATCGAAAAGCTGGGAGGCCGAGCCTTTCCTCATGTGGCCATCTATGCCTTAAATGAAGCGACCGCCTCTTGGCAAAAACCTGAAAGATAGAGACTGGTGATAGAGGTCCCCTCCGGGCGTTCTTAAGGAACGATGATTCTCAAAGCCCGGGGAATAACATTTACTTCGATTTTATCTTTTATCCCCCATAATTCTCCATTGTATTGCATCGCGAGATTTTTGCCTCTAAAAATGATTTTTTTTGCTTTGAAGTGCTTTTGTGTCCTTTGAAGAATTCCGAAATAAATGAGCGGAAATAGAAGCATGTATTTGAAACCACTGATTTCGAAAAACACGATGTCCACGTAGCCGTCATCCAATTCCGCTCTGGGAGCGGCTCGCCACCCGTATCCGAAGTGTTTGGATTTAGCGACCACACAATCCAGTGCTTTCAGGCTCATCTTTATCTGGTCGAAACGTTCTCCAGAATCATCCACTCCATCGATGAGTTCGATTTCTTGTTCTTTCATTGTCAGTCTGGGCATGATCTTTGCTGCATAGATGTGGCCCCAAAATCCTGGAATGTTTTTTTTGAGCTTTTCTCGAGTGATCTGGGCGCTGGCCCCGATGCTCCCGAATGTGGCCAAAGTCCCTTCGATTTCGAGAAGATCGATTTGCCGTGTTTTTCCCTTTATGATGCAGCGTATCGCCTTCCTCAAATTTTTAGGAATTCCCATGGATTGGCGGAAGGCATTCCCGCTCCCAAGAGGAATGATTCCCAATGCCACATTTTTTCTGTCTTGGCACCGAATAATTCCCTGAATGACATCGGCAATCGTCCCGTCTCCGCCGGCAGCTACGATGATATCATGATCTTTGCATAAGTGCCGGGCCGCCTGGATTGTCGAGGATTTGTCTTTTGCGCTGTCGATAATCTGGCCGGGCAAGTTTTCCCGGATATATTTTCTCATGAGTTTTCGTCTTATCCACTTTCTGTTGGCGGCACTGGGATTGATGATACAGGCAAACTTCTTCCCTTTCAAAGGCAACTGTTCATTTTTTTGCATGTGTTTTTATTCCATGCGATAAAGGAGTAAATAATATTTTTAACAGAATTTCAGAATTTCGTAAATGAAAAATAACCTGGATAATTCATAAATTATCCATGTTACCCTGAATTATTCATGTGCGAGC
>CAZOJY010000090.1:0-15222 GCA_964580235.1 uncultured Eubacteriales bacterium
ATTTTGAAAATTAACGAGTTATCCTGTGGCTCACACTTACTGTCTGAATCACTGTAAAACCTGATAAAATTTTCATTAAAACTCACATCTTTTCTTCTATATCGGATCGGAGCCATAGAAAATAGCATCAGAAATCTATCAGGCGGGCTGATTGACTTTGAAAAAGACGAAAAATATAATGGGGGAGACATGCTAGATGAGCTGAAATCCAAACTGAGCCGCACAAGAGAAAACCTGAAGGGCAAACTTGATGAATTAATCAAATCCGGAAAAACGAGGGATGAAATACTGGATGAGCTGGAAGAGTCTCTTATCCTCGCTGATGTCGGCGTCCAAACGACCGAAAAAATTATTGACTCTATCCGAAAAGAAAGCAGAAAAACCGATTCTCTCCTGAACATAAAGGATCTCCTAAAAAAAGAAATCGCCGGCATATTCGCAGGACTGCCCCTTCTCTCTCATCTAAATCACCCTCCGTGTGTTCTTATTATGGTCGGGGTAAACGGAGGAGGAAAAACGACATCCCTGGCAAAACTCGCTCACCGTAGCCAAAAAAGAGGGAAAAACATCCTGATGGTCGCAGCTGATACTTTCAGGGCTGCAGCCCAGGAACAGCTCTCTATCTGGGGAAAAAGGTTAAACATACCGGTTCTCAAGGGCCAGTATGGAGCAGACCCGGCCTCTGTCGTGTATGACGCTATTCAATCATTTAAAGCCAAGGGATACGATTATCTCATGGTGGATACGGCCGGAAGAATTCACACCAACGTCAACCTCATGAATGAGCTGGAAAAAATCAAGCGCGTGATTTCCAGAGAAATTGAAGACGCTCCCCAAGAAATCCTTCTGGTGTTGGATGCAAGTATCGGACAGAACGCCCTTGTTCAAGCTAAAGAATTTTTAAAGTTTTCCGGACTGACCGGTATTTTTCTCACCAAACTTGACGGAACCGCCAAAGGAGGAAGTGTTATCAGCATAGTCGATGAGTTAAAACTCCCGATCAAATTTATCGGAATCGGAGAAGGGGAAGAGGATCTGCTCGATTTTTCGCCCAAAGAATTTGTTAAAGCTCTACTTCAATGAATACAAATAAAGACCTCGTCTTTCTCGAAATGGCCTATGGCCTTGCCGAAAAAGCCAAAGGATGGGCAAATCCCAATCCTTATGTCGGAGCGGTTATCGTCAAAAAGGGAGCGATCGTCGGGACAGGGTACCATGAAAAACCAGGCAAACCCCATGCCGAAGTGATCGCTCTAAAAAAAGCAGGCTCGCGGGCTCGAAATGCCACGGTCTATGTTACCCTCGAGCCCTGTGTCCACTGGGGAAGAACGCCTCCATGTGTGGACAGCCTGGTCCATGCCGGCATAACACGTGTTGTCGTCTCAGCTTTGGATCCCAATCCGTTGGTCCATAAAATGGGTATCCAAAAAATGCGCCAGGCGGGGATACAGGTTTCCATCGGACTTCTCGAAGAAAAAAATGATCGTTTAAATGAAATTTACAACAAATACATCCGACACAAAATGCCGTTCGTGACCGCAAAAGTGGCCTCTAGCCTGGATGGAAAAATTGCCACTCGAACCCATGATTCCCGTTGGATATCTTCCCGGCAAACACGGGCGTATGTCCACATTCTGAGAGGAGAACACATGGCGATCATGATAGGAATCAATACTCTGCTGCATGATGATCCCTTATTAACCATCCGGCATCCCCTCTGGCAAAAAAAACAGATCATGCGCATTATCATCGATTCCAGGCTGCGTTTTCCCTTCGAAGCAAAGATTCTTAGAACACGGATGAGAGGAAGAATTCTGATTTTTACGCATCAATCGGGGACTTCCAGGAAGGCGAAGCAATTAAAGGACAAGGGAGTGGAGATTATACCCTTCCGGAACAGTCATTCTGGAGGATTGGATTTAAAAAGGATTCTGGCCTGGCTAGGGCAGAATGAAGTCTCGAGCGTCATGGTAGAGGGAGGCGCTCGGCTTCTCACAAGCTTTCTTGAAAGACGATTGATCGACAAGATTTTTGTTACCCTTTCTACAACACTTATGGGAGGAGAAACGGCTCCTACTTTTTTTGAGGGGAAGGGTTTTTCAGCAGTCCAGCAGGCTGTACGACTTAGAGACACAAAGTGTTTCACCATCGGGAAGGATATGATCTTGGAAGGATACTTATAATGTTTACAGGAATCATCTCCCATATGGGTATCTTTCAGGAATACAGGAGCGGGAAACAAGAAATATTGGTTCAATCACAGGAGCTTATATACCGGGTCAAAATCGGCGACAGCCTTGCGGTCAACGGTGTATGCCTGAGTTTGACTCGGAAAGACAAAAAAAACCTTTGTTTTGATCTCTCCAAGGAAACGTTGAGCCGGACAAGTTTAGGCTCTCTTCGCAGGGGCGATCCGCTTAATCTGGAACTTCCTCTTACTCTTTCCTCCCCTCTCAGTGGCCACCTCGTCGCAGGACACATCGATTCAACTGGAAAAGTCTTGACTAAACAAAAAATGGGATCTGGACAAAGATTGAGCATTTCTTTTCCTCCTGACCTCGGTTCCTATTTAATCAATAAAGGGTCCGTGGCAATCGATGGAGTCAGCCTGACAATAGCAAAACTCAAATCTTCTTCGTTCGAAGTAGAACTTATCCCCATCACTTTGAAAAGCTCAAATCTGAGCCTTCTTAAACCCGGGAAAATAGTCAACATCGAATGTGACATAATCGGGAAATACGTGTATAATTGGCTTTCAAAAACAAGAGCATAATCCAGACGGCAGGTCTAAAATATGGAAAAAACAAGAGGAAAGGTTTCGGTTGAGGCGGCTATAAAAGCGGTCAAAGAGGGAAGGCTCATCATTATCGTCGACGATGAAGACAGGGAGAACGAAGGAGATCTTATGGTGGCCGCAGAAAAAGTCACTCCCGATATCATCAATTTTATGGCGAAATACGGCCGCGGTCTTATCTGCCTCCCTTTGACAAAAAAGAGATTAAAGGAGCTAGACCTGCCCCTGATGGTGGCGGATAACACCGCCAGTTTCAAAACAGCCTTTACCGTTTCTATCGACGCAAAAAAAGGAGTAACCACAGGTATTTCAGCCCATGACCGTTCCCATACGGTCCACACGGCCATTGACCAAAAAACCAAGCCTTCCGATCTAGCCAGGCCAGGACACATCTTTCCCCTTGAAGCCAAAGAAGGAGGAGTCCTCAAAAGAGCAGGACAGACAGAAGCCTCTATCGATATCACTCGCCTGGCAGGATTAGAACCTTCAGCCGTCATTTGTGAGATCATGGATGAAGATGGAACCATGGCAAGGATGCCTCAACTCGAGACATATTCTCAGACATATGACATTCCGATATTAACCATCGCTGAT
This sequence comes from uncultured Eubacteriales bacterium, assembly GCA_964580235.1. Lineage (GTDB taxonomy): Bacteria > Acidobacteriota > Aminicenantia > Aminicenantales > Aminicenantaceae. The sequence continues at coordinate 3,389 of CAZOJY010000090.1, forward strand.
CTGATAAAATACCGGATGAAAACCGAGTGCTTGGTTCAAAAAATCGAGGAAGTCCCCCTTCCCACAAAATACGGTGAATTCCGGTTGATAATATTCGAAGACACCATTCACCGAGAAAACCATATCGCATTGCTGAAAGGCGAAATAAATAAGGGTGATTCCATTATGGTTCGCGTCCATTCCCAGTGTCTAACCGGTGATATATTCGGATCAAGTCGCTGTGATTGTGGAGACCAGTTGCATCAAGCCATGGAGATGGTCGAAAAATGTGGAAAGGGAGTTATCTTGTATATCATCAGCCAGGAAGGAAGAGGCATTGGCCTCGTTAACAAAATAAAAGCGTACGCTATGCAGGACAAAGGAATGGACACTGTTGAGGCCAACCAGCGACTGGGTTTTAAACCAGACCAACGGGACTACGGAATCGGGGCACAAATCTTGGTCTCATTGGGCGTGAGCAAGCTGCGTTTGATAACCAACAATCCCCGCAAATTTATCGGCCTTGCAGGTTATGGCCTCGAAATCGTCGAGCGTATTCCCATAGAAATTCCTCCCAATAAGTGCAATATTAATTATCTAAAAACAAAAAAAGAAAAAATGGGCCACATCCTCGACATGGTCTAGCAGCCGCTTTCTCCCTCTTTTCATAAAAAGCATTTTTATTTTGAATATAATTTTTAAACAGCCAGGCAACGTTAGGAAGAAGTCATCCAGAGACGAGTGGCATTGTTTTTCTTGAATCATTTGCACTTTTTCCCGATCTATTATATAAATACCTCGTAGCCAAAAAGGGCAAGCGGAATAGATGACTGACAAAAAAACAGGTTTTTTGTTCCCCGAAGCGAAGAAAATATCCAAAAAAGTCAACCCGAAAAAATCCCGGAAAAAATCTGCGGTGCAGGATGCTCTGAACACAATCCAAGGAGCCAGAGACAAAGAAACGCGATTAAAAATCATCCAGGAAATCGCAAATTCAAAAGAATCCTGGGTTTGCGAGGTTCTTATTCAAACCCTGAGAGATCCGAATGAGGACATCAGAAACTACATCATAGGGGAGCTTTCAAACCGGGAAAATCTTGATCAAAACCTTCTTTATCAAAGACTCCACAAACCCCCTTGGTATGCAAAAACGGGATGTCTCAGAATACTGGGAAAAAGAAAAAACGCTTCATCCATAAAACATATTGAGAGTTTGGTAAATGATCCCAACATTGAGGTGCGCCGCACATTGGCTTTGGTTTTGGGAGAAATCGGAGGAAAAAGAGCTCTAGCCCTTCTGACAAAACTCTCCGAAGATAACAGCTCTTTTGTAAGGGCGCCTGCTCGGCAGGCTCTTCAGGAAGCCAGCCAGGCCAAGTTCAGTTGAGAGACCTATTCTTCTGCAGGATAAACGTCACGGGCCCATCATTGATCAAGTAAACCTCCATCAAAGCGGCAAAACTCCCTGTTTCGACCTTCAAACCAAACCCTCTGATTTGTTCCACAAAATACCGGAACAGAGATTCGGCTCCGGTTGGTTCCTCCGCTTTATCAAAACTGGGCCTCCTCCCTTTCTTGACCGAACCCGCCAGCGTAAACTGGGAAACGGCTAAGACTTCTCCCCCGACAACACTCAAAGAGCGGTTCATTTTCCCTTGACTGTCAGGAAAAATTCTCAATTCCGCAACCTTGCATGCAAGGTAGCGTGCGTCCTCTTCCGTGTCTCCTTTTTCAATGCCCACAAAAAGACATACCCCTTGTTTGATTTTTCCCACAACCTCAGCCTGGACAGACACCGATGCTTCTTTGACTTTTTGCAGAACGATGATCACATCCGTTCCTTTTTTTTCAGTATTTTCTCTCTGGAGAATACATCTTTGAGGCTCTTTAAATCTTCATGGCCAAATAATAGATTCAACACGAGATAGACAACGAGGCCAATGAATACAGTCGCAGCCAAAATCCCGAATTTTTGGGGAAAAACCATCTGCTCAAAATCAAACTGTTTGGCAAAATACCACACAACTGCTCCCATCCCGCCAGCAGAAATTGCAGATTTAAAGGCTGATGTCAAGATGCTTTTTTTAGGAATATGTCCTATTTTTCTCTCCAAAAGATAAAAAAGCACAAGAAAATTAAAAACCGAAGAAATGGACAAAGCGAAAGCGATACCTCCCACTCGGAGCGGATTCATCAGCCCTATCGAAAGCAATATGTAAAGCACCATGATGAAAGAGGCCACGATCACCGGAGTTTTTATGTCCTTCAAGGAATAAAAGGCTGGGGCCATGATTCTCACCCCAGAAATAAAAGGAATTCCCAGAGCAAAAAAGAACAAACAGGAGGCGCTCATCGCTGTGGACTGCTCGTTGAATTCCCCTCTCTGGAAAAGTACCTGAATGATCGGGCGATTCAAAAGAAGCAAACCAACCATGGCAGGGAATGTCACCAAAAAAATAAGTTTAAAGGAATAAATCAAAGTTTTTTTCATCCCGTCGATATCCTGTCTGGCTGCCTGGTCAGAGAACGTTGGGAGAAGAGCAATGGAAAGAGCAATCGCGAATAAGCCGAGAGTCAACTCCTGTACTCTTGCCGCATAATAAAGAGAGGACACGCTGCCTTCCTCGAGCAAAGAAGCAATCATTCGACTTATGGCATAATTGATCTGGTAAAGCCCCGCCCCGAATATCCCCGGGACGATCAGTCTCCCCACTTTGCGCACACCGGGATGGGTGAACGAGAGCATCGGGTTAAAGCGCATCCCTCGACGCCAGAGAAAAGGAAGCTGAAAACCCAGCTGCAAAATTCCCCCGACTATCACACCGGCAGCAAAAACATAGGAGGGTTCCTTGGCCCGGGCAGCAAAAAAACTGGCAAGCGTGATAATCGACAAATTAAACAATACAGGCGTAAAAGCAGGCACAAAAAATTTGTGGAAGGAATTCAGGATGGCCATCGCCAGCGCCGCCAGGCTAATCAGGAAAATATACGGGAACATGAATCGGGTGAGTGTTATGGTCATGTCCCATTTCCCTGCAATATCCTTGAATCCGAAGGATATCAGTTTCACCAGAATAGGAGCAAATAGAACACCGAGGACAGTGATGAGGGCCATGATCAATGTTAGATCGAAAAAGAAATAATTAGCGAACTTCCAGAGTTCTTCTTTCGACTTTTCCTTTTTTTGCTGGGCAAATACGGGAATAAATGCCGCAGTCATTGCCCCCTCTCCCGTCAACCGCCTCAAGAGATTGGGGATGGTGTAGGCAATCGTAAACGCATCCATTCCCCTCCCCGTGCCCATGTAGTTGGCCTGGATCATGTCCCTGAAAAGGCCAAAGATGCGGCTCAAAAGAGTAGGGGCCGATACGGCAACGGCAGACCGAATTAACTTCCGGTTAGCTTCTTTTTGCTCCATTCGACGCGCGCTATTTCGAGGTCATGGTTTAAGCATAGTATCAAACAGATTTGTTGATCGTAAAATCAAGGTCTGGCCCTATATTCTCTGTTGACTTCATTTGCCAGATATCTTATCATACTTTTTCATTCGAGGAGAAAGAAATGGCTCAACACAAGTCGGCAATACGGCAAGGGAGACGAGCCCTCCGCCGCAACCTTATCAACAGAAAAAACAAATCTATCCTGCGGACACGCATAAAAGCCATAAGAGTGGCCATCGCAAACAAGAATCGCGAAGAAGCAGAGAAACTCCTGCCACAGACATTTTCCACGATTGATAAATCCGTTAAAAAGGGAACGATCCACAAAAACACAGGGGATCGGTATAAATCCCGACTGAGCCGCCAGGTCGAAATGATTAATCCCTCTCCTTCGAAATAATTTTCACCCCTTTTCTGATCTGACAATAATTAAAAAGGAACACTTCAAGCAGAGTCTGGGCATTTAAATCTGTCGTTTTAATCTTCAAATCGATCTCTTTAAGCTCAGAGAGAAGAAAATTCAAATCACTCATGGGAATCCTGTCCACAAGTGAAAAAAAATCTCTGAATTTGGTCGTATAAAAATTGCCGAATCTCTCTTGTATTTGCGGCCGCAGATCTTTGAAAATTGCCTTTTTATTCTTTTCTTTCTCCCTCAGCCAGAGCTTTGCTAAAAAAATGTCCCGAAAAAATTTCGCTGTCAGGCCAAGAATAAACTCAGGTCTCACACTGTCTCTAAAAAGGCTATCCAAAACAATCAGGCTCTTCTCAAAATCTGCCTTTGCCAGATTATCTGCAATCTCCCACTCATAGAAAGACTTTATCCATCCTGAAACAGCGTTAACATCATCCAATTCAACAATCTTTTTTTCTCCTATGAATGCAGAAATTTTTTCCAACTCGTTATTCACGCGGGCAAGGTTATTTCCGGTCAATTCCGCCAGCCGAGCCATGGCATCACGGGTCGCCCTTTTCCCCAGCACAGAAAGTTTCCTGTCCATCCATGCGAACAAGGCCCTATCCTTGAGCGGCTTGAGCTCCTTTACATAAACAAGAGAGGAAGGGAGGGAGGAAAACAACCGCAAAATTGGAGCACTCCTCCGAAGCTTTCCTGGATAGATCACAACAAGAACCGTATGATCGGAAGGTGAGGAAAAATAATCTTTTATGACTTTTTCCTCTGTAGAGGAAAGGCGCTCGCCTTTTCCACAAGGAAGGCTTACATTGATGATTCGCCAAGAAGAAAAAAAGAAAGGGAGGGCTCGGGCCAAGTCCATAATTTCCATCCAGGAATGATCATCAAGATTACATTTTTCGATGTTGTAATCCTGACCCTGGGGAGAAATCAGCGCCTGTTTCAGGTTTTCGATAAATTCCTCTGCCAGAAACGTTTCTTCTCCATAAAAAAAATAGCACGGGTGAAGGGTTTTTTCGTCGATTTCTTTTCCCCAAAAAAAACTGTGCATCTTTCTAAAATCCTTCTAAGATGGCAACCACGAGACTTCTGGCAAATTTTTCAGCTATTTCATTTATCGCCTCTGTCTCCACCGACTCAAAGTCAACCCCTTCAGGCACCTCGTATTCCCCTTGGTACACAAAAGAAGGATTGGAATAAATCACTTTATTCTGGACCACATCCCTCAGGATCACTTTGGCAACGATTGAAATGTTGTACCGGTCAGCTGTTGCATCTTCACCAAAGCCAATCGGCAGGGCGTTGAAACGGAGAATCTCTCCGGACAAAACGGCATCCGCACTATCCATCTCATCCGTGATTTCCACCTTGCCCCTGGCAACCATCTCATCGATTACTCCCTGAGTGAGTTTCAAATCCAGTTCAAAGCGGGTTGTCCGGTTGACAAACATCGGGATATTGAGCACCTTGATATGAGGAGGCAGAGAACTTCCCGTCCCACGCAGATGGTAACCGCATCGACAAAATATCAAACAGACAAACAAAAGGAGGATATTTCTCTTCATTAAATCCCCTTTGGCTTACACGACGATATTGATCAGTTTATTCTTGATGCATATCACCTTTTTTGCCTCCTTCCCGCCGATGATATTATGAATTTTGTCCAAACTCAAGGCAACGTCTTTTAGTTTTTCTTCTTTTGCGTCTCTTTCAACTTCGAATCTATCCCTCAGTTTTCCATTGACCTGGACAACAATTGTCACCCGCTCATCTTTTGCCAATTCTGGTTCATAGGATGGCCAGGCGGTCCGTGCAAGAAGGGCTTGGTGTCCCATTTGTTCCCACAGTTCCTCGCAGAGATGGGGTGCAAAGGGAGATAAAAGCAGGATCATTTTTTCAGCCGCCTCTCCAAGCAGCCTTTTGCCATCATGACTCTTCGCGAGATTCTCTTTTTCTGCTCTGATGACGTTAAAAAATTCCATGATCGAGCTGATGGCCGTGTTCAGATGATATCTTTTTTCGATATCATCAGAAACCTTTCGAATCGTTTGGTGCATTTTGATTCTCAACCGCTTTGTTTTGTCTTTATCTTTCGAAAAAACTGATCCTTTATACGAGATCCCCTCCAAAACCAGGCTTTTGTTCTGTTGAAAAAAGGACCATATGCGGCTCAAAAAGCGGAAACACCCTTCTATTCCCTTTTCATTCCAAACAAATTCCTTTTCGGGCGGAGAGGCGAACAGGATATATAGCCTCACCGTATCGGCCCCATAGTCTTTCACCATGTCATCGGGATCCACAACATTTCCTTTGGACTTGGACATTTTTGCCCCATCCTTTATCACCATCCCCTGGGAAAGAAGCCGGGGGAAAGGCTCAGCGATATCCGTCAGGCCATAATCCCTGAGAAACTTGCAGAAAAATCGGGCATAAATCAGATGGAGAATGGCATGCTCCACTCCTCCGATGTAAAGGTCTACAGGAAGCCAGTAATTGACCGGTTGGGGATTAAACGGAAGTTCATCCTCTTCCGGAGAACAATAACGAAAGTAATACCAGGAGGAATCAAAAAAAGTATCCATCGTGTCGGTTTCTCGCCGGGCTCTTCCGCCGCACTCAGGGCATTTGGTCCAGACAAAACTTTCTGCTTTTTCCAGCGGAGAACCCTCTTCTCCCGTAAACTCAACGTCTAGAGGAAGAGTGACCGGAAGATTTTCATACGGGACACCCACAATACCACAGGTCTGACAGTAAATGATCGGGATGGGTGTTCCCCAATACCGTTGGCGGGAAATTCCCCAATCTCGGAGTCTGAACAAAGTGCTTTTGCGTCCAAATCCCTTCTCCTCCGCATACTTGACCATTTTTTCTGCCGCCTCTGGGGAGGGAAGGCCAGAAAAATCACCGGAATTGACCACGAATCCCTTGCCTTCATAAGCCTCCTCCAACTCCTCGGAAGAAGATTTCCCCCCAGGTGCAATTACGACACGGATGGGAAGGCCATACTTTTTGGCAAATTCAAAGTCCCTTTGGTCGTGGGCAGGAACCGCCATGATCGCACCGGTCCCGTATTCCTTCAATACGTAGTTGGATACCCATACCGGAATTTCTTCCCCAGTGTATGGATTGATCGCCTTTTTTCCCGTATCAATTCCCTCTTTTTCCATCTCCTCTGGGTCTCTGCGCATGCGCTGTTCGATCACACTCTTTTCGATCCATCCCTTTAACTTGTCCTCCTCAAGAGAACCTGCAGTCAATTCCAACGCCAGAGGATGTTCGGGAGACAAAGCCACAAAAGTCGCCCCAAAAATGGTGTCCACCCGGGTCGTGAAGACTTCGATGCTATCAGAAACGCCAACGACCGGAAAAGAAATGTGACCGCCAATGCTTTTTCCGATCCAGTTTTTCTGCATCAGGAGAACATGCTCAGGCCATTTTTCCAATGCGTCGTGTCCAGAGAGGAGTTCCTCTGCATAATCCGTTATTTTTAGAAACCACTGTTCCATTTCTTTCTGGGTTACGGTCGTATCGCAACGCCAGCATTTTTCACCGATAACCTGCTCATTGGCCAACACGGTTTTGCAAGAGGAACACCAGTTGATCCAGCTTTTTTTTCGATAAGCCAGGCCTGCCTCCCACATTTTGAGGAATATCCATTGATTCCACTTATAATATTCCGGTAGACAGGTATTGACTTCCCGGGACCAATCATAACTGAATCCCAATCGTTTCAACTGTTTTTTCATATGGGATATATTGTCGTGAGTCCATTTTTGAGGATGGATCCCTTTAGTTATCGCGGCATTTTCCGCAGGCATACCCAGCGCATCCCATCCTATCGGATGGATAACATTTAATCCTTTCATCATTTTAAAGCGGGCTATCACATCCCCGATGGCATAATTGCGGACCTGTCCCATGTGAATTCGCCCGGAAGGATACGGATACATTTCCAGACAGTAATATTTCTTTCTCTCCGGATTTGCAGTGAATGAAAATACGCCATTATCTTCCCAAGTCTTCTGCCATTTTTTCTCTATCCGGTCAAAATTATATTCTTCATTCATCGGTTCCTCTGATTTTTTTGTCAAAATTGGTGTTATCTCAGCACCATCCTCTTCCCCGGAATTCTCGTCTGTTTTGAGAGCCGGTTCTTACATAGAATCAAGCAGAGGCAATCCTAGATATTAGATTTCTCACCTTTAAAAGTCAAGAATTTGCCCACCCTAAGCCAACCCTCCCCACCCTAAGCCAACCCTCCCCACCCTAAGCCAACCCTCCCCACCCTAATATAAAGGTATTGGTCAGGCGGGGGGAACGCGGCCGGTGTTTTTTGGAATAATTCAGGATAGCTGGTTGAACAAAAAAAGAGAAACCCGTAAACTTTATGTTGCCATGGCAATCCTTGAAATCCAGAATCTCTCCGCAGGCTATGGGAATGGAGATGTCATCAAAAATATCAGTTTTTCTCTGAGCAAAGGGGAGTTCCTGTCCATCCTGGGCCGGAACGGATCGGGAAAAAGCACGATGATCAAAGCGATCCAAGGCCTCTTGACGGATGTATCCGGTCATATCCACGTAGATGGGAAAAATCTTTTTTGCCTCAAGCCCCATGAACTGGCCCAACAAATAGCTTACGTTCCCCAATTGTTCCACATCTCGTTCGAATTCACTGTCGAGGAAATCATCTTGATGGGCAGATATGTTCATCAGGGAAAATTCACCGGTATGACGGCCACAGATAAGAGCATAATAGAAGAAATCATGCGTCTGACAGAGACCACGCCGCTTAGGGATAAAAAAATCGCTCATCTCAGCGGAGGAGAAAGGCAACGAGTTTTCATCGCACGGGCGTTAGCACAGGATACCCCGCTACTGTTCTTCGATGAACCCAGTGCCCATCTGGATATCAATTATCAGGTGGAAATCTATCAAATCTTAAAACGATTACAGGAGGAAAAAAACAAAACCATACTTTCCGCTGAGCACAATATCAATCTGTCCATTCCATATTCCAAGAGACTTCTCTTCCTCAAGGACGGCAAAATCCATTCTTTGGGATCCCCTGCCGAACTCATCACCAAGCAGAACATCCAAGAGGTGTTCCACACCGATGTGGACGTGAGGCACAACTTACACTCCGGACTTCCAGAAATTTCTCTGACTTTTCAAGAAAAAGAATGCGAAAAATCCTGAAACCGATGACATCGGCCATTTTCCTTTTACTTGTTTTCTGTCCGGATATTTGCGGTGTCCAAAACTTGACCATCACGGATGATTTAGGCTATACGCATGTTCTTGGCAAAACGCCACAGAGAATTATCTCTCTCGCTCCGAATGTTACAGAGATCCTATTTGCATTGGGCCTGGAAAAAAGAATCATCGGAGTGACCCGTTACTGCAATTTCCCGAAACAAGCACTGAAAATAACTCGGATCGGAGGAATGGTGGATCCAAATTTGGAAAAAATTATTGATCTTCATCCGGATCTTATCATTGCCATTAGAGGAAATCCGCTGCGGCTTGTTAAAAGACTCAAAGATCTGGAGCTGCCCGTTTTTGTCTTGGAAACAGGGACAACCTTGGAATCGGTTTTTTTTCTCATCCAGAGAATCAGCCTTATCACCAGGCGAGAAAAGGCTGCTGAGAACCTCAATGGCCGTTTGCGCACAAAAATGGAAAGGATCGAAAATGTGCTGAAAAACGCCAGAACTTTGCCGAAGGTTTTCATCAATCTTCATGGGAATGGGCTTTGGACATGCGGAAAAAACAGTTTTTTAAATGACCTTGTTCGGAAGGCAAAGGGAGTGAATATCGCCGGGGAAACTTCCCAGGCTTGGTTTGCCTATAACCGGGAAGACCTTATCCACCAAAATCCTGATTACATCGTGATTATCGCCAGAACAAAGGAGGATTTTTTCAGTGTGAAGCACTGGTTCACCAGCGAGGCCTACTTTGAGGCTATCCAGGCTGTGCAAAATGAGAACATTCGTTTTTTAAACGAAGATCTCGTCACACGGCCAGGGCCCCGGATATTCGAAGCTCTCGACCAGCTTTCCCGCATCCTGCATGCCCCTTCCTTTAAGGATGGTAAATGACCCCAAGACAGAAAAGGATCCGTCTTCTCTCAATTTTGCTGCTCCTGCTGATTGCGGGACTTTATGTGTCCCTTGTTACCGGTTCGGTCAAAACAGGCTTATCCGACCTATGGGACTTCCTGGTCTTCAAAAATCAGTCTCATGCAAAAATTTTCATACATTTGAGACTTTCGCGGGCCCTCTTGGCATTTCTGGTGGGGGCAAGCCTTTCGCTCTCCGGAGCAATCCTGCAGGGCTACTTCCAAAACCCGATGGCCGGGCCTTTTGTGGTCGGGGTTTCATCAGGAGCTTCTTTCGGCGCTGTCCTTGCTATAATTCTTGGGCTAAACATGAGTTTTTGGGGATTCTCAATGCAGAATCTTTTTGCATTCGGTTCCGGGTTTGCCATAGTATCCTTAGTGTACATCCTATCCCAAAGAAAAGGTGTTTTTAAGGTGGAAACCCTGCTCCTGACAGGAATAGCCGCTGGAGCTTTAGCTTCCTCCTTAACCTCATTCCTGATTTTCTTTAAATCCGAATCCTTCGAACGGGCCGTGTTTTGGCTATTGGGAAGTTTCTACTTGGCTGACTGGAATCACATCCGGGTGGTCTTTCCTTACTTTATCCTCTGTCTCATAATCTCCCAATGGCTGGCTAAGGATATGAACCTTCTTGTTCTGGGAGATGAAATCGCCCAATCCCTTGGCTGTTCAGTCAATAAAACACGGAAAATTTTTTTGATCGTCTCCACACTGCTGGCGTCTTCCTCTGTTTCGGTGAGCGGCATCATCGGCTTTGTGGGCTTGATTATTCCTCACTGGGTGCGTTTGCTTATCGGCCCAGATCACCGTTACCTCTTTTTTTCTTCCTCGATCATGGGAGGAGTTTTTCTGATGCTCTGCGACCTGTTGGCCAGAACAATTCTTCCTGGCTCAGAACTCCCAATCGGCATCATAACTGCAGCTCTCGGTGCGCCCTTTTTTATCTACCTCCTCAACCAACGCCGCTAATCAGGTTTTGCTGGAACCATCTCCATTTCCGTGATGGAATTTTTGGTGTTTGTTTCTCTTCGCCAAATTGATAAAATAGGAAAAATGCGTTTCTTTTTTGTTAAGGATTACCGCGAAAAATACAGATATTTTTCTGCTGAACCCCTTCGCCAAATCCATGTTCAATTTTCCCGCTGGAAAGAGATTTGGGAAAAAGCCAGACAAAAACTCATGCTTTTGCCACGAAGGATCCTTGTACAAGAGCAGGCATTCGAACAGGTTTTACAGGCGAAGGAAACACACGTGGAGATCTTGTATTCCGGGTGCTCTAGCCAACAGCGGATTAAGGTTCGATTTTTCTTTTTCCTGCAAAGACAGAGGAGCAAACATGTCCTTCTCCTTATCGGAGAATCCATTCTTCTTCCGATCAGCGGCCTTGCCGCTCTTCTTCCAGGGCCCAATGTTTTTTTCGGTGTTCTGGCTCTATTGGTGATCACACACTGGCAGGCGCTCCGGGGCATCAACAGTCTGGCAAAAAAAGAGCATGTGTTCATCCCGGCATCCCCTCTGAAAGAATGGGAACTGGCCATTCAAAGAAAGAACAATGACGAATTCGTTCCTATCTTGGAAAAAATCGCCGAAGAATACAATTTGGAACATGCCAAAAGAATCCTCTGGAAATGACCTTACCTGAATTACTCATAAATTATTCCGACACCATTATCTGTCTTCCTTGATATGTGCGAGATACAACATACACATTTTCTCTTTTATGCCGGCATTCTATACGCTTCATACAAGCCAATATTGCTGGGCGGGGCAGGTTGGCTTCGGCTCATAAATAATTCAGGTTTATAAAGGATTTATCAAGATTCACTGGTTAACCTGGATAATTCATGTGCGAGCTTAAAATCAAGGGACACGTTACCGGAAA
>CAZOJY010000091.1:0-15132 GCA_964580235.1 uncultured Eubacteriales bacterium
CTATCGTCCCTATGTTTAAATGCGGCTTCGTCCTCTCAAACTTTGCCTTCGCCATTCTCTTTACCTCCTATTTGCATTGGTCTTATAATGTTATTATTTCCGAGTCTTTTCCTTAAAAATCCTTTCATGACCGTTAACGTTTTGTGCATCACCAATCCTATCGATATCAGCCTACCTTGGGACAGGAATTCTTCCCTCGATTCGCGCAATAATCTCCTTCATGACCGCAGGAGGTGCAAGGTCGTACTGATAATATTCCATCGAAAATACTCCCCTTCCCTGCGTAAGGGTTCGAAGAGTCGTTGCGTACCCGAACATCTCTGCAAGAGGAACGGTAGTCTTGAGGACTCGCGAACCTCCTCTCATATCCATTTCCTCTATCTTCCCTCTTCTAGTTCGGATATCACTCACGATATCTCCCAAATACTCATCAGGGGAAAGGATGACCAAACTCATGATCGGCTCAAGAAGAGCCGGGTTGGCTTTCGATGCCGCATCTTTGAAAGCCAGGGAACCGGCGATCTTGAAAGCTATGGGGGTGGAATCCACATCATGAAAAGATCCATCCAGAAGAGTTGCCTTCACACCGGTTAGCGGAAAACCCGCTAAAATCCCTATTTCCATCGCCTCGCGGATTCCATCCTCAACAAAAGGGATAAATTCATCCGGGATGACTCCTCCCTTGATCTGATCGACAAACTCAAAATCTTCTCCCTCTTCGAGAGGATCGATATGAATCTTGCAATGACCGTATTGACTTTTCCCGCCAGTTTGCCTAGCGTATTTCCCTTCACCTTCGGCTGATTCGGTGATCGTCTCTTTGTAAGCCACTTGAGGCTTTCCCAGCTTAGCCCTTACACCAAACTCCCTTTCCATGCGATCCATCAGGATATCCAGATGAAGTTCTCCCATACCATAAACAAGAGTTTGCCCTGTCATAGGATCCTGCTTGACCTTGAAGGTCGGATCTTCCCTGGTAAGCTTGCCTAAAACCTCTCCTAGTTTCACATGCTCGGTCCGAGATCGGGGTTCGATATAGGCGGAAACAACAGGCTCCGGAAATTTGGGAGGTTCAAATACAATCGGATGATTCCTGATGCAAAGCGTATCCCCAGTCGAAAGGTTCTTCATTGCTCCCAAGGCTGCGATGTCACCCGCGTAAACTTCTTTGATTTCTTTCCGCTTGTTGGAATGCATTTCCAACAACCGGCTGATGCGTTCTTCCTCTTCCTTGGTGGCGTTGTAAACAGGTGCGCCAACCTTGGTTTTCCCAGAGTAAACCCGGAAAAATGACAGGGTTCCTGCGTATGGATCATTCATAATCTTAAACACGAGTGCAGAAAAGGGTTCGTCATCTGAAGCCTTTCGCGTTTCTACATCAAGGGTGCGAGGGTGATGCCCATGAACTGAAGGGATATCCACAGGAGAAGGAAGGTAATCCGCCACTGCGTCTAGAAGAGGATGCACACCTTTGTTCTTGAAGGACGCCCCAAAAAGGATAGGAACAAATTGAAGAGTAATCGTCCCTTTCCTGATGACTTTCTTGATATCGCCCACTGAAATCTCTTTCCCCTCCAAGTATCTCTCCATCAATCCGTCATCCACATCGCTCAGCATTTCCAACATTTCGCCCCTTTTTTCCAGGGCCTCTTCTCGATTTTCTGCAGAAATTTCTTGCGTCTCAAACTTGGTCCCGAGTAAATCTTCACCCCAATCAATCTCTTTCATCTCGACAAGGTCAATCACTCCTCTAAAGCTGTCCTCGCTTCCGAGGGGAATCTGGATAACCAGAGGTTTAGCAGAAAGCCTTTCTTCCATCTCCTTTACAGCTTTTTCGGGATCAACTCCAATTCTGTCCATTTTGTTTATGTAAACTATGCGGGGAACACGGTACCTGTCCGCCTGCCGCCATACTGTTTCTGATTGGGCCTCAACACCGCCAACGCCACAGAGAATAACGATCGCGCCATCAAGAACTCTCAGCGAGCGTTCCACCTCAACCGTAAAATCAACATGCCCAGGGGTATCAATGATATTGATCTGGTGATTCTTCCAGAAACAGGTTGTCGCTGCCGACGTTATGGTGATTCCCCGTTCCTGCTCCTGCGCCATCCAATCCATAACAGCCGTGCCCTCATCTACTTCCCCTAACTTATAGGTGATGCCTGTATAAAAAAGGATGCGCTCCGTTGTAGTAGTCTTCCCCGCATCGATATGCGCCATGATACCGATGTTTCTGACTCGATCGATAGAATAACTTCGCGCCAACTTGTCGCTCCATTTTTTATAACAGATATAGTCACTATTATCAGAAGACTACCATCTATAATGAGCAAAAGCTCTATTAGCTTCTGCCATTTTATGCATATCTTCCCTTTTTTTTATCGCTCCACCCCGGTTATTGACAGCGTCCAAAATCTCTGCTGCCAGCTTATCCGTCATGGTCTTTCCAGACCTTTCCCCAGCAAACCGGAGGATCCACCTGACCGCCAACGATGTTGACCTTTTAAGCGGAACCTCTATTGGAACCTGGTATGTTGCACCTCCCACTCGCCGGGATTTTGTTTCGAGAAAGGGGCGGACATTTTCCACAGCCTTTTCGAACGATTTTAAAGGATCTGCTTTGCCCTTTTGTTTTACCTGCTCCATTGCTCCATATATAATTTTTTCCGCAAGACTTTTCTTGCCTTTTTTCATCACCGTGTTCACAAACCTGGAAATGAGCGTACTGTTGTAGAAATGATCTGGCCTAGGTTTCCTTTTTTTAACGGTTCCGCGTCTTGGCATCTCGGTCTCCTCTAACCTGCAACCTTTTTCCGTTTAGGTTTCCTGCTTCCGTATTTGGATCTTCCCTTCGTTCGGTCTTGGACACCCTCGCAATCCAGTGAACCACGAATGATATGATACCGCACCCCTGGGAGATCTTTGACCCTTCCTCCTCGTATGAGAACAATAGAATGTTCCTGAAGGTTATGGCCAATGCCAGGAATATATCCCGTCACTTCAATGTTATTTGTAAGCCTGACTCTGGCCACTTTTCTCATGGCTGAATTGGGCTTTTTTGGCGTCGTCGTAAAAACACGGGTACACACTCCCCTTTTCTGGGGGCATCTCTCCAAGGCAGGAGATTTGCTCTTGTACTTCTTCGCAAGTCTCCCTTTTCTTACCAGTTGATTAACAGTCGGCAATACATCTGCTCCTTTTATGTAAGATAAATAATTAAAAAACACTCACACTTCAGGGATAGACTCCCTCTGAGCGAATGTGTGGATAATAGCAAAATCAATTTGCTATGTCAAGGAATTTGAGGCGTTTAGAGCAATTTTTAACTGGGTAAAGTAAGATCAACTTCCTCCTGTATTTCTGCCTCAGTCTCCTCTTTTAGTTCCACATCTCGGTAGTACCGGTAGCCAGTGCCTGCAGGAATAAGCCTTCCCATTATGATGTTCTCTTTCAGGCGGCGCAGATAGTCCACCTTTCCATAAAGGCTTGCTTCAGTCAACACTCTTGTCGTTTCCTGAAAGGATGCGGCAGCAATGAAACTGTCCGTGCTCAAGGCGCTTTTGGTTATCCCCAAAAGAAGAGGTCTGGCTTTTGCAGGCTTCTTGCCATTTCGGACTACTTTTTCATTCTCTTCCTGGAAAATGAATTTATCAATTTGTTCATCCACCAAAAATTCGGTATCTCCGACTTCTTCAACTTTAATCCAGCGGAGCATTTGCCGGATGATGATCTCGATATGCTTATCGTTTATAACGACACCCTGGAGCCTGTAGACCTCCTGGACCTCTCTAAGCAGATACTCTGCCAGTTCCTTCTCACCAAGAACTTTCAAGATATCATGGGGGTTAACCGGTCCGTCCATCAAAGGAGTCCCCGCTTTGACTCTTTCCCCTTCTCCCACACTCATATGGGCTCCCTTCGGGATAAAATATTCTTTTTCGCCTCCTTTTTCATTGTGGACGGTCAGCTTTCTGTGGCCGCGAACGAGTCCTCCGAACTTCACTACTCCATCAATTTCAGAAATGACGGCAGGATGTTTGGGCTTTCTTGCCTCGAACAATTCTTCCGCTCTGGGCAGACCTCCTGTAATGTCTTTGGTTCGGGCGGCTTCTCTCGGTATCTTGGCCAGGATATCTCCAGCATAAACCATCCCGGTATCTTTGACTTCAAGATTGGCACCAGCCGGGAGAAAATATTTCCGGAGCACCACAGGCTTGCCTCGGTCATCCTTCTTTTTTGGATGAATGATGATAATCTGAGGCTGCAGTTTCTCATCCTTGGGATCGATAACAACCTGAGAGATCAAACCAGTGAATTCATCCTGTACTTCCTCCATCGTCAGCCCAAGAACCACGTCATGAAATATAACTTGACCGGATTCCTCTGTCAAAATAAAGCTGGAGAAGGGATCCCATTCTGCAAATTGCTGTCTTGATTTGACCTCCTCTCCGTCCTTCACAAGGACTTTTGCCCCATAGGGTACCTGGTAGTGTTCCACTTCCCTGCCTCGATGATCTAAGACAACAATATTGGCATTCCGGTTCACAACGACAACAACGTCTTCCTTATTTATGACGAATTTCAAATTGTTAAACCGCACAACACCGTCATTTTTAGCCTCGAGCTTCGACCGCTCCACGCCGCGCATGGCAATGCCCCCGATATGGAAAGTTCGCATGGTTAACTGCGTTCCAGGCTCTCCGATAGATTGTGCAGCAATTATTCCCACAGCTTCTCCGAGCTCGACGGGTTTTCCCGCAGCCATATCCCGTCCATAACAGAGCTGGCACACTCCTTTTTTCGCCTCGCAGGTCAGTAGAGATCGAATTTTCATCCTTTCGATTCCCAAATTTTCAAGCTTCTGAGCGGTTTCTTCGGTGATTTCTTCGTTAACGTCAACAATGATTTCACCTGTATCCGGATGAAGCACTTTTTCAAGCGATATTCGTCCAACAATCCTGTCAATAAAGGGCTCGATCAGCTCGCCGTTTTCTACGATAGCGCTGACATTCACTCCTTTGAGCGTGCCGCAATCATGGTCATCCACGATGACTTCCTGAGAGACATCGACAAGCTTTCTGGTTAAGTACCCAGAATTTGCTGTTTTTAGAGCCGTGTCCGCCAATCCTTTTCTAGCTCCATGGGTAGAGATAAAGTAGTACAACACATCGAGGCCTTCACGTAGATTGGCTATGATTGGTGTTTCCATGATCTCTCCAGACGGTTTGCTCATGAGTCCTCTCATTCCAGCAAGTTGACGAATCTGCTGTTTATTTCCTCGGGAGCCGGAATCGGCCATCACAAACAGAGGATTCAAGTCGTCTCCCTCAAAACTGACCTTACGCATTGTGTCAATCATAACGCTGGAGACTCTATCTGTCACAGCTCCCCAAATTTCCACAACCCTGTTGAAACGTTCTCCAGCCGAGATTGTTCCTTCCCGGTAGAGGTTTTCTACTCTCTGGACATCTTTCTGGGCTTTTTCGATCAATTTCGCCTTATCTTTCGGAATGATAAAATCGTCAATCCCTAATGAAAAACCAGCGGAGGTTGAATATTTGAATCCGAGCTCTTTCATCTTGTCCAGCATTTCAATAGTTGCCTGAAGTCCCAGGTTCAAATAGACGTAATAGACAAGATTTTCGAGCCCTTTCTTTTTCAGAACCCCGTTTACAAACGGAATCCCCTCGGGAAGGACCGCATTAAAAAGGATCCGTCCAGGGGTTGTCTCAACAAGCTTACTCTCTATTTCTGACACAGGACACGTAAGGACAGCTTGACTATCATAATAAATGGACAAATTCATGAAGGGGCCATTAAATTTCACTCTTATGGCTGCCTGGAGGTCAATGTTTTTATTCTCAAAAGCCAATAATACCTCTTCTTTAGAGGAGAAGACCCTTCCCTCGCCTTTCCTTGATTTCCTCCCCAGCGTTAGATAATAGCACCCGAGAACCATATCCTGGGTGGGGATGGCAAGAGGCCGCCCATTCGCCGGTGAGAGGATATTGTTGGTAGCAAGCATCAATGTTTGCACCTCCACCTGAGCTTCGACCGATAGCGGTATATGAACAGCCATCTGATCCCCGTCAAAATCGGCATTGAAAGCTGCACAAACAAGAGGATGAATCTGGATTGCCTTTCCTTCAATCAAAACAGGTTCAAAAGCCTGGATTCCCAACCTGTGTAACGTAGGTGCACGGTTAAGGAGGATGGGATGCTCCTTGACGACTTCTTCCAAGTAGTCCCAAACTTCCGGTCTTTCTTGTTCATGCCATTCTCGAGCGATTTTAACACTGGGGACAAGCCCTTCTTTTTCCAGTTTGTGGAAAATAAAGGGCTTAAACAATTCGAGAGCCATCTTTTTTGGAAGGCCGCACTGATTTAGCTTCAGTTCGGGGCCTACGACAATCACCGATCGGCCCGAATAATCGACCCGTTTTCCAAGGAGATTCTGCCGGAAGCGGCCCTGTTTTCCCCTGAGTGCTTCACTCAAAGATTTTAAAGGCCTCCGGTTGGCTCCCAGATGAACGCGGCCTCTCTTTCCATTATCAAAAAGGGCATCGACCGCTTCCTGGAGCATCCGTTTCTCATTCCGTATGATCAGCTCAGGAGCCCGGAGTTCGATCAATTTTTTCAAACGGTTATTTCTGTTGATGACCCGACGGTAAAGATCATTCAGATCAGAAGTCGCAAAACGCCCTCCATCCAGCCGGACCAGAGGTCTCAAGTCTGGAGGAATGACAGGGATGACATCCAAAATCATCCAATCCGGATGATTACCTGACGTTTTGAGGGCTTTGAATACTCTCAGTCGTTTGGCATGCCGAAGCTTTCTCTGCTGGGACGTTTCTTTTTTCATCAGTTCTCTCAGTGAGTCGGCCTCTTTATTGATATCGATTCTCTCGAGAAGTTTTTTTATCGCTTCGGCTCCGATAGAGGCGTTAAATTTATCTCCGAAATTCTCGTGGGCATCTTTGTATTCTTCTTCGGTAAGAAGTTGCCTTTCTTTTAGCGGAGTGTCCCCTGTGTCCGTAACGATGTAGGACTCAAAATAAAGAACTTTTTCAAGATCTTTAATGGATAGGTCGAGCACGAGTCCAATACGGCTGGGCGTACCTTTGAAAAACCAGATGTGAGCTACAGGAGATGCCAGAAGAATATGGCCCATGCGCTCGCGGCGCACCTTAGAGCGCGTAACTTCCACGCCGCATCTTTCGCATATAATTCCTCTGTATTTCATTCGTTTGTATTTTCCACAGAGGCATTCAAAGTCATTTATCGGACCGAAAATTTTAGCGCAAAAGAGTCCATCCTTCTCTGGTTTAAATGTCCTGTAATTGATGGTTTCCGGCTTGGTCACTTCACCCCAGGACCAGCTTTTAATCTTCTCCGGTGAGGCGATGCTAATTTTAACCCTGTCAAAATCGAGCTTTGGCTTTCCTCCTAGTGGATGCCTTGTATCCATCATTTCTCTCCTTTTAGGATTTGGGGGACGTCGATTCCCCATGGCAAAATTTCTTCTTTTTCCGCTTTTTCCAACTCAACATTCAAGCACAGGCTCTGCAGCTCACGAATGAGCACGTTGACCGATTCAGGAAGCCCTGGTGTGAAATCCAAATCACCTTTTACGATAGCCTCATATATCTTGGCTCTCCCCTCCACATCATCTGATTTGGCAGTCAGGAGTTCCTGCAGGGTGAAGGCTGCACCATAAGCTTCCAATGCCCAGACTTCCATCTCTCCAAACCGCTGACCTCCAAATTGGGCTTTTCCTCCTAATGGCTGCTGTGTGATGAGGGAGTATGGTCCGGTCGAACGCGCATGAATTTTATCATCGACCAAGTGATATAACTTCATGATGTAAATGTACCCCACGGTCACCTTATGATCCAGCAATTCACCGGTTATCCCATCATAGAGGGGAAGTTTCCCTGATTCAGGCAATTCGGCTTTTTTTAACAACTCTTTTATTTCTGTTTCTGAAATCCCATCAAAAACAGGGGTAGAAATCCAAATCCCAAGGTTTTTTGATGCCCAGCCAAGGTGTGTTTCCAAAATCTGTCCCACATTCATACGAGATGGCACCCCCAGCGGATTCAGGACGATTTCTACAGGTGTCCCATCAGGAAGACAGGGCATGTCTTCTTCGGGAACGATCTTAGCGATTATCCCTTTGTTTCCATGGCGTCCTGATACTTTATCCCCAACAGAAAGTTTTCGTTTCATGGCAATGTAAACTTTAATGACCTGAATGACACCCGGAGACAACTCGTCTCCCTTTTTGAGAATTTCAATTTTTTCCTTTACATCCGCCTTAAGAGCTTCGATCTGTCTATTAACTTTCTTTTCTATGTCTTTAACTCCATAGTCTCTCTTAGCATCGGTTTTAAGCTTGAGTTTGGAAATATTTTGTGGTCCCAATTTTTCCAATACAGTCTCAGTTACTTTCAACCCTTTTTTCAGGGAAATATTTCCAATTTTTTGCTCCTTGGGTACGACCTCATTTTTCAGGATATTCTTAATTCTCCTCCACTTCTCTATCTCAAGAATGCTGGTCTCATCTTCCAGGTTTCTCTTCATCCTCCTAATTTCATCCCCCTCGATGGATTTCGCCCTAGGACCCTTTTCGACACCTCTGCGAGAAAAGATTCTCACATCGATCACGGTCCCCTCGATACCTGGGGAACAATATAAAGAAGCATCTTTTACATCCAAGGCTTTCTCCCCGAATATGGCTTTCAATAATTTTTCCTCAGGAGAAAGTTGAGTTTCTCCTTTTGGGGCCACCTTGCCCACTAAGATATCTCCAGATTTCACAAGAGCGCCAATTCTGACAATTCCGTTTTCATCCAGATTCCGGAGGAGATTTTCAGGGACATTCGGGATGTCTCTTGTGATTTCTTCGGGACCCAACTTTGTATCTCGAGCCTCGAGAGATTCTTCGACGATATGAATGGAAGTAAAAATGTCTTCCTTAATCAACTTCTCACTTACGATGATTGCATCTTCAAAGTTATAACCTCTCCATGGCATAAAAGCACACAGAACATTCCGGCCAAGGGATAATTCGCCCAGTTCTGTACAAGAGCTGTCGGCTAAAACCTGCCCCGTTTCCACGCGGTCTCCCTTCCTCACAATCGGACGATGAGTCAAACAGGTGTTTTGATTGGTTCTTAAAAACTTTGTCAGGATGTAAAGATCTGTGCCCACTTCATACTTGTTGGCGCCGTTTTTTTCATCCACTCTGATCAATATTCTGTCGGCATCCACAAATTCTACGATCCCAGGTCGCCTGCAAATGATGACATCCCCAGAGCCTTTGGCAACCATATGTTCGATGCCTGTTCCCACCAAAGGAGCCTCTGGTTTGAGGAGCGGAACGGCTTGTCTTTGCATGTTTGAACCCATAAGAGCCCTGTTGGCATCATCATGTTCCAAGAAAGGAATGAGAGAAGTAGACAGGGATACAAGCTGTTTGGGAGAGACATCCATGTAGTTGATTTGCTCCCGAGGAAGGGTTTTAAAATTTCCTGCCTGTCTGGCACTCACCATTTCATTGATAAAATTTCCTTTTTCATCTACAGGGGCGTTCGCTTGCGCTATATTATATCGCTCTTCTTCCCATGCTGTGAGGTAGAAACAGTAAGCCTCAGACAAAGGGAGCTGTTTGCTGTTGCTCTTTTTCAGCTTTGTTGTAGCTTTTTCCAGTTCTCGTTTTTCAACCACTTCTCCCACTTTGAACGTACTGTTGCCAGGATGGAGAATTTTCACATAGTCGACAATCTTGGCATTTTCAACCTTGCGGTAAGGGGTTTCGACAAATCCAAATTCGTTCACTCGAGCAAAACTACTGAGAGAAGAAATCAACCCGATGTTGGGTCCTTCAGGTGTTTCGATAGGACATATTCTTCCGTAATGAGAGCCCTGGATATCCCGGACCTCAAAACCGGCTCTCTCACGGCTCAATCCCCCAGGACCCAAAGCACTCAGCCTTCTTTTGTGTGTAACTTCCGCAAGGCTGTTTATCTGGTCCATGAACTGGGAGAGTTGAGAGCTGCCAAAAAATTCTTTTAGGGCTGCGATAACCGGCTTGGAGTTGATCAGATCCTGGGGCATTGCTGACGCGAGATCTTGCGCGACAGTCATCTTTTCCTTGATCGTTCGTTCCATCCGCGTTAAACCGATCCGGAAAGCATTCTCCACTAATTCCCCGACTGATCGAACCCGCCTGTTTCCAAGGTGGTCGATATCATCCACTTCCCCTTCACCTCCTCTTAGACGAAGCAGATACTGAATGACTTCGACAAAATCTAGCGGCGTCAATGTTTTTTCCTCTAAGGATGTGTCCATACCAAGCTTGATATTCATTTTCAGGCGGCCGATTCTCGAAAAATTATACCTTTGTGGATTAAAAAACAGGTTGTGAAAAAGGCCGTGTGCACTCTCGAGCGTATGAGGCTCACCCGGCCTCAGTTTTTTATAGATTTCACCTAGGGCCTGATTGGTATCCGTACTATGGTCCTTTTTTAATGTATTAAGAATAAGATCAGCGGTTTCATTTTCAGCGGGGAAAAAAACGTCGATAGGTTCCGTTGTTGTGCTCAGCTTTTCCAGTTTTTCCTCATTCAATTCTTCGTACTTTTCGCAAACATCTGGGGCAGGCGTAATGGATGTGGCTCCAGGGAATTCCTTTTTGGAAAGAATGACTTTTTCAATTTTAAGTTCTTTTAGCGTGGCTAAATCTTCTTTATTGATTTTTTTGCCTGGATGGAAAATCACCTTTTTTGAAGAAGGATGAATAATTTCCTTACCTAAAGCTTTGCCGATCAAACTTTCCGAAACGTCCCAGTAGATCTTCCCATCTTCAGGGAGGAGCTTGAAAACTTTGAAAAAGAGCCGAAGAATTTCTGCGTCAGATCCAAAACCCAATGCTCTCAGAAACACGGTCGCTAAAAACTTTTTCTTTCGATCAAGTCGGGCATACATGATGTTTTTTGTGTCATATTCGAACTCAACCCAAGCACCTCTATAAGGAATAATTTTTCCTATGAAAAAACCCTTCGTGTCTCCCGGCCGGAAAAAAGCCCCTGGGGATCTTTGGAGCTGGCTGACGACCACTCTTTCAATTCCATTAAAGATGAACGTTCCTTTGTCGGTCATCAGAGGAATATCACCAAAATATACTTCTTGTTCTTTTATGTGTTTCAGTCTTTTTGCCTTAGTGGTGGCATCTTTTTCCCATGAGATCAATCTCACCTTTATCCTGAGAGGAACGGAAAAAGTGTATCCCTTCTGAAGGCATTCATTCGGTGTGTATTTCAATTTGAGATTCACGCTGTCCCCGCAGTGGTCACACAACGACACTTGTATCTTTTTGATGGACCCACAGTAGGGACAGATCTCCTTCTCAGTTAGCTCGACATCAGGGGGAAGAAGTGTATCACACCCCTTGCATTTTCGCCTGGCATTCTCGACGCCTTTTAATCGCCCGCATTTGCACTCCCAATTGCCGATAGAATAATTGATAAAATCCAGCTGAGTGGTCTCTTTGAAATCAGACACCGGAAAAACATCTTTAAATGCCGCTTGCAGCCCAACATCCTTTCTCTCTTCAGGCAACAAATCCATCTGCAGGAAATCTGCATAGGACAGTTTCTGAATGGCCAGAAGGTCAGGCATCGGAAAGGCGCTTTCTATTTTAGAAAAATCGAGCCTTTCACGATAAATATGATCGGTTTCTTCTTGCATATTAGGCTCCCAAAAGAAAATTATTGAATTTCGATTTCGGCCCCCACTTCCTCGAATTTTTTCTTAATTTCCTCAGCTTCTTCTTTTGAAACATTTTCTTTGACTGCCTTGGGTGCGCTATCCACCAAATCTTTGGCCTCTTTCAACCCGAGACTTGTTACCTCTCTGACGGTTTTGATCACATTGATCTTCTTGTCACCCACACTCTTCAATACGATATTGAACTCAGACTTTTCTGCCTCTGCCTGAGCCTCTCCCTGCAGAGCTGCCGCACCGGGAACGGCCATGGAGACAGCGGCCGTGGATGCACTCACACCGTACCTGTCTTCAAATTCCTTGATGTAATCAGCAAGCTCCAGGACGGTAAGGTTATCCAAATGTTCAAAGAACTGTTCTTTCGTGAGTTTTGTTTTAGCTTTTTTTCCCTTCATGGTCTCACTAGCTTCTTTTGTTTGTGCTTTGGGCATTTTTACCTCCAACCTTATTTTTTAGATTTAAGTTGACTCAACAACCGGCCTAGACTTTCCATAGGCGTTTGCCAAGTCCTTAATAAATTCATTAAAGGATTTGCCATGAGAAATCCTATTTTGGCTATCAGATCTTCCCGTGAGGTCAGATTGGCGATATCCTCGAACTGGTCTTCTTGTAGGAATTGACCTTCCAGCAACCCCGCTTTAAATTTCAAAACTCTATGCTGTTTAGAAAAATCCTTGAGTATCCCGGCTAACTGCAAAGGATTTTCAGAAGCAAAGGCTATCGCTGTGGGGCCTCTAAAATGTCCTTTCAAACCTTCAGGGAGCTCTTCTGTTAATGCTCTTAAGGCCAGGCGATTTTTTACGACCTTCATCAGAAAGGAATTTTCATGCAACTGTCTTCTCAATTGCATCGTTTTTGCAACTGGCATGTTGATAAAGTCAAAGAGAAAAAAAGAGTCATACTTTGCGAAATTTGTGTTGATCTCTTTGACCAAGCTTTCTTTTTTCTCTTTGTTTACATTCATCAGTCAATCTCCTATCGTTCAAAAACAGCCTCAGATATCCGCACAGAAGGCCCCATTGTGGAGGACACATGGATGTTTCTGACAAACTTGCCTTTGGCCGCAGGGGGTTTGGCCTGCAGAACTGCCTGGATAAAAGCCTTGATGTTTTCAACGAGTTTTTCTTCCGAAAAAGACACTTTTCCCATAGGGGAATGAATGACGGCTGTTTTATCGACGCGAAATTCCACACGTCCTGATTTTATTTCATTAACCGCTTTTTGCACCTCAAAAGTGACCGTTCCTGTTTTAGGATTCGGCATAAGCCCCTTTGGGCCGAGAATACGGCCAAGTTTCCCAACATTCTTCATCATATCAGGCGTTGCGATAACTGAATCAAAATCTGCCCAGCCTTTGGCAATTTTTTCCACGAGCTCCTCTGATCCGACATGGTCAGCTCCTGCTTCCTCCGCTTCTTTAATTTTTTCTCCAGAAGCAATAACACATATTGTTTTTGACTTCCCGGTCCCATGGGGAAGCACAATCGTGCCTCTCACCATTTGATCGGAATGCTTAGGATCTACGCCTAAGCGCAGAGAAATATCTACGGACTCATCGAATTTTACAAAACTCAATTTTTTCACGAGGCCGATGGCATCCTCCAAAGAATATTCTTGTTTTTCCACCAATTCCTTTGATTTTTTATAGTTTTTCCCTCTCTTAGCCACTGACAATCTCCAGTCCCATATTTTTTGCTGTCCCGATAATAATTTTCTTTGCAGCATCTATATCGTAGGCATTAAGATCCAGCATTTTTTGCTTTGCGATCTCTTCAACTTGTCTTTCGGTTACCTTTCCGACTTTTTCTTTATTCGGCTCTCCCGATCCTTTTGCGATTCCCGCTGCCTTTTTGAGCAGGAAAGATGCAGGGGGAGATTTCATGGTGAAATTAAATGTTCGGTTTTTAAACACAGATATTACGACAGGAATGATGGTTCCGGCTTCCATTTTGTTTGTCCTGTCGTTGAATTGGCGGACAAAATCCATGATGTTAACATTGTGTTGACCGAGGGCAGGACCCACGGGGGGAGCTGGGCTGGCCTGACCGGCTTCTATTTGAAGCTTTATTCTCGCCACGACTTCTTTTGCCATTTTTTTCTCCTAAATTTTCTCGACCTGCAAAAATTCTAACTCGACAGGGGTAGAACGCCCAAATATTGTCACGAGGACCTTTAATGTATTCCTTTCATGGTTGACCTCCTCAACGATTCCGTTGAAGTTAAAAAAAGGGCCATCTATGATTCGGACCGCTTCCCCTTTTTCAAAAGAATGCTTCGGCTTAGGCTTCTCCGAGGTGGTCTCCATGTGCTCTACGATTTGTTTAACCTCATCCTTGTTAAGAGGAGTAGGACGTTTGCCAGAACCCACAAAACCCGTTACTTTAGGAGTTTCTCGAATGATATGCCAGTTTTCATCACTCATCTCCATTTCAACCAAAATGTACCCGGGATAGGACCTTTTTGTGGAAACCACCTTTTTCCCGGCTTTGATTTCGACAATTCCTTCGGTAGGAATGATGATCTTTCCAATTTGATCCTGGATATTTAAGTCTAACGCTCTTTCCCGAATAGATTCGGCAACAAAGTTCTCAAATCCGGAATACGTATGAACGACAAACCAATCTTTAGACATTTTTTATCTCAACTTATCCAAAAAAAGCTTTAATTTTAGTGATAACCCATGAGAAAACTACATCCATAAAGAACAGATAGAAGCCAAAAAAGATCGTTGCAAAAATTACGACGATGGTTGTGCTGTAAACTTCGTTTTTTGAAGGCCATGTCACTTTTTTCAATTCTGCTCGGACCTCTCTCAGGAAAGGGATGAAACGCCTATGCCATTTTACTTTTTGACTCATTTTTGTTCCTTTTTATTTTGAAGTAATAACAGGAAATCTTCTGTCGCTATCTACCAAAATAATTATGAGCATCTGGCAGGTGAGGCAGGACTCGAACCCGCAACCTTCGGTTTTGGAGACCGGTGCTCTAACCAATTGAGCTACTCACCTACCTCTCTCTTCTTGCCTCCTTTATTGCTTATTTTGATCATCTAATTCTAGCTATAATTTATTTAATATGTGGATTGTCACCTGGTTTCCTTATGCAAGGTGTGTTTTCGGCAGAACCTGCAATATTTTTTCTGCTGGATTTTTTCTTGTTGTTTCTTTTTATTGCGCGTTGTGGTGTAATTACGTCGCCTGCATTTCGTGCACTCGAGTGTAACAATATCTCTCATCTCTTTCTCGCTTAAAGTACTCGGATTCTTGTTTTACTATTCGATGATATTAGTGACAGAGCCGGCTCCGACCGTGCGGCCGCCCTCTCGTATCGCAAACCGCATCC
>CAZOJY010000092.1:0-14778 GCA_964580235.1 uncultured Eubacteriales bacterium
CCGGGAAAGTTTTGTGTTTTGCATTCTTTCCCTCCTTAGAGTAGGCATTGCACCAGCATTCTATAAAAAGAAATGCCCATTTTCAATAAAAGAAAAAAAGGGAGTGTTTTCGATAAACCGAAGTTCGATCTACTCTCCCAACGGGTGGATGTATTAGGCGGCTTCCAGGACAGCATGCGTTTCGGCAAACACCCCCGAGGGAAACGCTGGGCCCTCAACAAACACGGTGTCTGCGATTCCCACATCCCCGAATGCTTCACCTTTGTCCATTTTTCAACAAAGGCTGTTGACAATCTTTAAGATATTCCCCCAATCCTCCGGAATTTTTTATCAATCCGCAAAATAGCCGGCTCGGTGTGTAACTTTGTATTTATCACCTTTTATCCTGATTTCAATATTCTTGAATTTTCCATCCTGCTGATAATTCTTCGGGGAATAATACAGAAGATAATAACTTTCCGCAACATTCACAGCTTGCTTAAATAAGTATTCAGGATTTGCCGAACTGTCAACAAATCCTCCGGTTGCCTGTGCCATCTCTTTAAAAGCCCCATAGATGTCATTGGATTCTTCTTCCATGCGAATCCCAAACGTAAGTTCTGCAGGTTTGGAGAAAAACAAAAAATGAATGGATACAGAAGCATCCGCATAGGCTTTTTTTATCCGATCGGCATCAAATGTGATATCTCTTGTAAAGAAATCTTGAAGATTTGCAAGTGTGTGTTGCAGAGAAAAGTTATCCTGATACATGGACTGTGCCTTACTCAAAATGTTGGGATCTAATCGCGGAATAAACTCCCTTTGATAGAAAAGAAAAACATATTTCTGGCCCTCTTTCTCTTTAAGGAATTTCGCAGAATCCAAAAGCTGCAATTGATCTACGCTCCGAAGATTTTCTACCCTGTTAATGCATGTGGCATAAGCCATTCAAAGGCCACATGTTTCCGTAGCAAATTTTAGAAGCGTGCTTACTTCAATTCTTTGATGCGGACGTTGCGGATGTAGATGTTCCGGAAATACAGGGGAGTGTTGTGGGCTTGGAGCTCGATCTGGCCCGAAGGATAAATGGGCTTGTCCCTCTCCCAGTAATTTTCCATAACCACATCGTCCACCACCAGCACACCGTTCAGATACACCGTCACATGTTCCCCGGCCATCTTGATATGGAATGTGTTCCATTCCCCCACAGGATTGTCGGCCCGCACCAAAGGCTTGTTCGGGCCTATCTTATTGTTATAAAGACCTCCCGAGCCGTCGGGCGATTGGTCAGGGCCCCAAATCTGAACCTGGGGAGAACCGCGCAGATAGATTCCGCTGTCGCCTCCTTCTTCGATTTTCCAATCCGCGAACAATTCAAAATCCCCATAATCTTTGTCCGTGCAAAGACTATCTCCTTTGCCATCGAAAACCAGGACACCATCCACCACGTTCCAGTGGACGTGCATCCCTTCATCGGCAAAGGCCTGGGCTTTCTGCAGCTCTTCAGGCTTCATTTTTGCTCTGGTTACCGGATTGCCGACCAACCCCTTCCATCCAGAAAGGTCTGTGCCGTTGAAAAGGGGAACAAATCCCTTCTCTTTCAACATTGCTCCGATCTGATCATCCAGCCTCAGCCGCAAATACCTGTTTTCCACATGCCTTGCCGTCTTTTGGAATACCGCCAGAAGTCGGGGTTTGGAAAACTCTTTATCTATCTCTAAACCGGAAAAACCTATCCTCGCCACGGCAGCCGCTGCCTGGGACCGCAGCTCAGGCACTTCGAGAAAAGATACCGCTATTTTGAAAGCCTCGACCGAGAGAATCATTCCCAGCCTGCCGAGCACGATGGCTTTGGCGGCGGGGTAGGAAACAGTCTCCAGCACCTCTTTGTACCGTTCCAGCTTGGCTTCCGGTGCCATGTCTGATTCGTGGACAAGCCTTGTATACCCTCCAACAGTTACTAAAAGGTATTTTTGGCTCTCTGTGTTCCGCCAGATCCGGGACAGTTCCTCTGCCGCTTCAAAATCGGGCCAATCGGCCAACACCGATAAAGCGACCGTCTGAATCTGGGGATTTTCGCTTTTGGTCTTGGCGACCACAGCCTGAAGGGCATTCCGGCCGCCGATCCTGGACAGCGGTCTCAACAGGTCAGGCTGACTTTTTTCTCCGGCTGTTTCCAGAGCCTCGAGCAACTGGCTTGCACGCTTCTCCTTATCTTCGATTTGGTTAGCAGCGGCAACGATCGCCGCTTGAATAAGGCGAATATCCTGGTTATTACCGGTTCCCAAGAGTATTGTAATCAACCGCGGCGTATCCTGAGGACCGACCAAATTGGCAAGGCCCGCCAACACCGCCTGTCGAATGATCTCATTTTGGCTTTCAGCCCTGGCAAAAAAGAAATCCACATATTCTTTGGCATGACGTTCGGAAAGAATTTCCATCACTGCAGCCCGGGGAAGAGGCGGCACTTTATCCATGATTTTTAGCAATTCAGGGATAAGTGATTGGCTGGAATATCCCATCAAGGCCTGTTTGACAGCGGCAATCTCATCTTTTTGATCGGTCCGGAGCAAAGACAGGAGATCGGGAAAAACCGCCTCTCTGCCGAGACGGACAGCAGCGGGAATAGAAGCCAATTTAATGACTGTATGGTGGCTTTTTAATTTTTCCCGGAGAAGGGGCAAAGCCGTGACATCTCCCCGCCGCCCGAGCATCGCAATGATCTGAGCCTGCACATCGGCCTCGGCCGCTTCCAGCCGTTCGATCCACTTGGCGGTGGCTTCTTCCCCGGAGATCCTGCCGGCAAGCTCAAGGGCCCGCGCCCGCAATTCTCGATTAGAGCTGTCCATGGCCTGGAGAAGATCCTCAAGGGCCCTATTTCCCAACGCATCTACCAGAAGAGTGAGGGCTGCACAGGGGATGTGACTTTCCTGAGGGGCGGTATAATTGGCGATGAGCCTCCGGCAGATTGCGGCACACTGCTTCTTGTGACCTGATTCGGACAGGCGCCGGGCATACAAAAGATAAAGGGACGGCGCCTTTGTCCTCTCATAGGACGGGGCCTGGAGAGATACGGTGCTCAGCACATCTTCGGCCAGAGGGTCTCCAATATTCGCCAGGGCATAAAGGCTCACCTGGCGGAGTCCGTCATTCGTATCGGCGGCAAACGGAAGAATTATTTTTACCGCCTTCTTGCTCTGCATTTCCCCAAGGGCTTTGATGAGCGTGATCCTGTTCGCGCCTGCCGCTCTCTTCAAGGCTTTGAGCAGGGCCTTTTCCGCCTGCGGCGTTCCGACAGCTAAAAGGGCCTGAGTGGCCGGCTCACACAGCTTTCGATCCCCTAGATACTTGCTGAGCGGTTTTACCGATTCTCGTTTTCCCGCCCGTTGAAGCCGTCGGATAAGGAAAGCCTGGACATCTTTGTCCGTCTCCTTCTCCAGGGCTTTGAACAGTGTTTTCGCATAAACCAGACGCTCCTGTTCTTTCCCTTTCTGGGAAACATACGTAGTCAGGGCACTGAGGGCATACCGGGCATGGGTGTCATCTCCTGTGCCCGGAGGAACCAGCATACGGCAGACCTCGAGGATCCCTTCCGCGCCTAGGGCCATCAATCGAGATGCCAGATTTTTGCTTTCTTCTGTGTTTTGCGCCGGAAACCGATCAACAAGGGCCTGTGTTTTTGCCCTCGCATCTTGAGCATCATAAAAAGCCCATCCCTGAGATAGGAAAATGGTGATTCCAAAAACGCCAATCATGAAGGGGGCTGCCCAAAAAGAATTTATTCGATTTCTGCTCATTTTCACTCCAAAAAGCCGCCTAAAAGTGCCAGGGCGCTCTGAAGGGTTGATCGACAAGCCGGTTGGCTTCCTCATCGCCGATAAAGTGCTGTTTATCCGGATCGAATCGGAGAGGACGGCCGAGCCGGACAGCGATCTTGCTCAGGTTGACGATGGTGCAGGACCGATGCGCATTTTCTTCGTTCAGGGCAAATTTTTGCCGGGTTCTGACCGCTTCGGCAAAGTCTGTCACCTGGGATTCCGGGTCCGCCAAAGAGGCCAGCTTATCCTCAAAATGGGGGATGTCCGATTCCATTCCTTTGAAGAGTTTTCCATCCGGTCCCTCGATAAACGGGATTTTTTCTTCCTTCGGCTCTCCATCCAGGACAATTTCGCAGCCATCGGCATACTTCATCCGGATTTTCCGCCAGGTCCCGCAGGCATCCGGGTGCTGCTGGGGGCAGTCGGCTTCGATTTCCACTGGGCTGGTACCGTCTTTATCCAGGATATATTGGACCGGGTCCAGGTAGTGCATCCCCATGTCTCCCAGACCTCCACCATCATAATCCCAGTACCCGCGAAATGTGCCGTGCACACGATGGGGATGGTAAGGTTTGTGAGGGGCTGGACCGAGCCACATGTTATAATCCAGCTCTTTGGGCACGGGTTGGGGCGTTAGATTCGTCTGCCCCACCCAGTAAAACTTCCAGTCGAATCCGCTAGCCGCACTCACCGTTACTTTGAGCGGCCAGCCGAAAAGGCCTCCCTGGACCGCTTTTTTTATGGGTTTGACCGGTGTTCCGAATCCATAGAAACGCCCTTCGAACCGGAACCACGTGTTAACTCGAAAGATTCTCCCGTTTTTCTGAACAGCTTGGACAACCTTTTTCCCCTCGCCGATGGTCCGGGTCATAGGTTTTTCACACCAGATGTCTTTCCCGGCTTCGGCAGCCGCAATAGATATCAACGCATGCCAGTGCGGAGGCGTGGGGATATGAACAATATCGATATCCGTCCGTTCGAGAACATCGCGGAAATCCTTATATCCTTGGACTCCCGCCCCTGCAATATCCAAGGCCCTGTTCAGGTGGTTTTCATCCACATCGCAGACGGCCAGCAGACGTGCCCCTTCATAACTGAGATGAACCCTTCCCATGCTGCCCACACCGATCACAGCCTTTGTCAATTCGTCGCTGGGTGGCGTGTATCCCTGACCACCCAGGACAAACCTGGGGACAATGGTCATTGCAGCTGTCGCCGTGAGGGCACTTTTAAGAAAGTTTCTCCTGGTGACTGATTGGCTCTTTTTCATCCTAGAGTCAGTATATTACAAACAGAACCACTCCTCAATTTTTTTTGCTTGAAATTTGTTGGGGGTTTAGAAAGAATAAGGTCACATCATTTATGTTTATGTTCAAGTCAAGTCGGGAGGGAAAATATGTTTAAACCACGTTCTTGGATTTACGAATTGTCTGTTTTTTTTGTTCTTCTTTTCATCGGAAATTCACAGGTCATCTCTGCTAAGACTCCTGAACCGAAGTTCGATCACAACCACACTTTTCAGGAAGTGGCCGATTATTTGAACGGGATGGTCAAAACTTATCCCAAACTCGCTCGAGTGCACACCATCGGGAAAAGCTACCTGGGCAAGGATCTCCTCGTGATCGTCATCTCCAATCAGGATACGGGCAAATGCAAAGAAAAGCCCGGCTACTGGTTCGACGGCAACCTGCATGCCAGCGAGGTGATGGGAACTGAGGTTTGCCTTTACACCATCCACACTTTACTCACCCAATATGGGAAAGACCCCGCCATCACCAACCTGGTGGATACGCGATCCATCTATATCATGCCAAAGCTCAACCCGGATGGATCGGACCATTACCTGACCAAACCGGACAGTATGCGAAGCAGTGTCCGGCCCCATGATTCAGACCGAGACGGGCTCCTGGATGAAGACCCTTCCGAAGATCTCAACGGAGACGGATACATCACACAAATGCGGGTCAAGGATGAAACCGGACCATGGAAAACCTCCCCGGACGATCCGAGACTCATGGTCCGGAGGAAAGAGGAGGAAAAGGGGGAGTGGCGAACCTATTCAGAAGGCATCGACAACGACAAGGATGGCCGGTACAACGAAGACGGCGTCGGCGGCCTGGATATCAACAGGAACTGGCCCTCCCGGTGGCAGCAGGAGCACCTCCAGCGCGGGTCAGGCCGGTATCCTCTCTCCGAACCGGAAACCCGGGCCGTAACGGAATTTCTGCTCGCTCACAGGAACATCACGGGTGTGGTCAACCACCACATGTCAGGCAACTTCCTGTACATTCCGCCGACCAACAAGAACTTCGATCCTATAACAGGGGAGGAAATCGAAATGCCCCGGGAAGATGCAGCCTATTTCGACATTTTTGGTCAAAAATACAGCGAGATCATCAACAAACAGCCCGTTCGAAAAGTTCTCGGCAGGGGAGAACCACCGAGGGAAGGAGCCATCTGGGGCGTGATGATCGGGTGGGCCTACGACCACTACGGTGTGTACAGCTATGTGCCGGAAATGGGTTCGCTTGCTCCCTTTTGCGATTATGACAAGGACAAAAGGGCCTCCCAGGAGGAGATGCTGCGCTGGAACGATGAGCAGCTGGGCGGAAAAATCTTCATGGAATGGAAAAGCTACGATCACCCCCAATTGGGCAAGGTGGAGATCGGGGGATTCGTCCGGAAGCTTTATGATTCCAAACGCAAAAGTTACACAAGCCTGATGTGTTATCCCGGCCCGGAATTCGAGGATTTCCTCGCCAAACACACAAAGTGGAACCTGTATTTAGCCGCTCAGTCGCCTCTTGTGAGGATAACCGGAGTAAAAATCCACAAAGGAGATGCCGGATACGTCAAGATTGCTGCCGACATTCAGAATCAAGGCTTTTTACCCACCAACGTGACCCAGCAGGCCATCAAAAATCAAACAGCAAAAACAGTGAAAGTTTTGATCTCTCTTAAAGAAGTGGAGATGGTGATGGGTAAGGAAAAAGTCGATCTTGGCCACCTACCGGGCCACACTTCCCTAAATCCGTCACCCGTACAGACGGTGGAATGGATGGTGAAAATCACCGGCAAAGGCACCCCCACAGCCACCATCAAAGTCGTATCCGAAAAAGGCGGAACTCACACAAAGACTATCGCACTGAAAAAATAATAAATGAACCGAACAGCCGGAGGACCAATCATCCTTATCGCAAGGCGGGCCGGGGCTTTTTTGCTGGATATCCTGATCATCTTTGGAATTTGTGCTCCCAGCGGATATCTGATTCAACGTTTGTTCGGATACAGCCCACAAACAGGTCCTGCCATATGGTTCACGATCCTTTGGAATTTTTCCTTGCCATCCTGGATTTACTTTTTTTGGAGCGATCGCTCAAAAAATGGAAAGACTGTCGGCAAAAGGCTGTTTAAGCTGAAGGTCAAAGCCAGAACATCAGAGCGTCTCGGATGGGGACGCGCATTGGCCCGAACAGCCATCAAGCTCCTGCCCTGGGAAATCATTCACATCTCTGCGTTTGCTCTATCTAAAGAGCTCGGAACATTCACACATCTTCAGTACATCGGATTTATGACAGGAAACACCCTGGCCTTTGCCTATTTCCTCACCAGTGCACTCACACAAGGCAAACGCACTATATACGATCTCATCCTTGGTACAGAGATTCACTTTGAGAAATTTTAAAGGATGCAAACGTGATAAAATAGTGGAGGACAATTAATATGCCGTCATTCAGCCATTCCAAAATCGGAGCCTACGAGGCCTGCAAACTGAGGTACAAATTCGCCTACATCGACAAAATCAAGGTGGAGGCCGAGGACACTATCGAGACTTACCTCGGGAGCATGGTGCATGAAGCACTGGAGAAACTTTACCGGGACACGCGTTTCGAAAAACTGATGACCCTGGAGGAGCTTCTGACCTACTACAACAAACTCTGGGAGGAAAACTGGAAGGATTCGGTCATCATCGTCAAAAAAGACTACACGGCGGACAATTACCGGAAAATGGGGGAGCGCATGCTCACCGATTACTACAACAGCCACAAACCCTTTGATAAGGGCAGGATCATCGGCCTGGAAACCCAAGATTTCCTTCCCTTAGATGAGGAGGGCAGATACAAATTCCACATCCGGATCGACAGACTTATGGACATGGGGGATGGATTGTACGAAGTGCACGATTACAAAACAGGATCCTCCATTCCCAAACAAGAAAAACTGAACAGCGACAGGCAGCTTGCTATGTATTCTCAATGGGTCCGGCAGAATTTCAAGGATTTCAAGAAAGTCCGTCTGGTGTGGCATTTTCTGGCTTTTGACAAGGAAATGGATTCTTACCGGACAAAGGAAGAACTCGAAAACCTTCGAGAGGAAATCCTGTCTCAAATCGCTGAAATCGAATCCACGGAAGATTTCCCCGCTAATGTGTCGTGGCTATGTGACTGGTGTTTGTACAAGTCCATCTGCCCGATGTGGAAACACGAGGTGGAGCTGGAACAAAAACCAGAAAACGAATACCTTGATGATCCCGGTCTCAAGCTGGTTGACGCGTATGTCAATCTCAAGGAAAAAATCGACGCTTACCGTAAAGAAACAGAGGAGGAGTTGGAAAAAATAAGGGAGGCGTTGATCGCCTTCTGCGGGAGGGAAGGGGTACAGGTCGTAGCTGGTTCAGAAAACAAGATATCCGTTAAAGCCTATGAAACGATCAAACTGCCGAGCAAAAACACAAAAGAGCGAGCCGAATTGATCGACGCCCTTAAAAAACTCGGCCGGTTGGATGAGGTTTCGAGCTTCAACACCTATTCTTTGGCCAAGATTCTTGAGAAAAAAGAATGGGAGAAGGATGAACTGGACCAGTTGGAGAGGTTCTGGACAGCCGAGAAAAATTATCGGTTGACTGTCAGCAAAAAATAATGAGATATTATAGGCAGAAAAACCATTAGCTGTAGGGGAAAATGGACAAAGACATAAAAAAATATCTTACGAGCTTGGATTTCGGGGATCTCCAGCATTTCAAGAATATGGCGGTTCTCCCGCTGATGAGCGCCCTTAACGACTCTCCCAAATATTTAATTCTGAAACAAGCCTTGGATCAGCATGTGCTGGCCATCGGAGAAGTGAGCCAGGAAGGACACGTGCCCGAGCTTAAAGTCACCAACAAATCCGACACACCGGTACTGCTTCTCGATGGAGAAGAACTGGCCGGGGCCAAACAGAACAGGGTTTTGAACACTACGATTCTCCTCGAAGAAAATTCCGAAACGATCATCCCTGTGAGCTGCACCGAACAGAGGCGCTGGTCATACAAGTCACAGGAATTTGCGGAGTCCGGAACGGTGATGATCCCCAAAATCCGGAAGATGAAATCCCAGACAGTTTCCGATTCCCTGGAGGAATCACGCGAGTACCGTTCCGACCAGGGAACAGTCTGGACATCCATTGATGAGATGTCAGAGCAGACCGGCATCCATTCCCGGACGGCCGCGATGAAGGATGTGTATGAAGCAAAAGAAAAGGAGCTGGACGAGTACCTGAAAACTTTCACCTGCCTCCCGCAACAGAAGGGATTGCTTACGTTTATCGACGAGGAGATCGTAGGTTTCGATTTTCTCTCCCTCGATACAGCCTATGCGCTGCTCCATTCCAAATTGGTAAAAAGTTATGCCATGGAAGCACTTTTACAAAAGGCACCAAAAAATAAAAAGCCTGAGATGGAAAAAGCCAAGGAATTCCTCAAGGAAGCACGCCGGTGCAAAGAAAAAAAATACAAATCTGTCGGGAAAGGAGACGATCATCGGTTCGAGGGAAAACAGATGGTGGGATCGGCCTTGATATTTCAAAAAAAAGTGATCCACATGGCTTTTTTCAGCATCTCCGAAAGTGAAAAAGCGGGTAAAATCGCCGGATTCAAACGCCGCCGCGAATTCCGTACCGGCTAACTAACTGTTCTTCAAAGGGGACATGAAAGAGCCTGACGACCCGTCCATCCACAAGGATGCTGGACGTGGCATTCCAGGAGGGATCGAGACCCGGGAGGACATTAACAATCGGCACGAACAATTTTCCTCTTGTCATTCTCCAAAGATTCGTTTATCAATAAAAGCAGAAAAACATCCGATGTCTGAACACAAAAATCCGCTGTCCCTTGAGACCTTTCATTCTCTTGAAGAGAGCCTATCAGGAGCCAAACCGGGATTAAAGGCTCAACTGAGGATGACCCCGAATCCCCGGCCGGGTCACCAGGTTTATTATGAAGTGGAGGACTCGTGCCTCAAGGCGGGTGTTCTCGTGCTGCTCTACCCCCGAGAGGACAATCTCTATCTTGTCCTCACACGCCGGACAGACAGGGTGGACTTTCACAAAGGACAGATATCCTTTCCCGGCGGCCGGCAGGAAGCCGAAGAAGGACTGGAGCAAACAGCGGTAAGAGAAGCCCAGGAAGAACTGGAAGTCGATCCCGGTTCCATCCGTATTCTGGGAATGTTGACTCCCCTTTATATCCCGCCGAGCAACTACTGCATCTATCCTGTGGTGGCTTTAACCGAGAGCCGGCCGGATTTTCAACCTTCACAGCTCGAGGTGGCCGAAGTCCTCGAAATTCCATTGGACCACCTGCTCAACCCGCAAAACATCCGGAGGGAAATGTGGACCATCGGGGACACGGATGTGGAAGTTCCGTTTTATGCTTTCGGCAAACACAAAATATGGGGAGCCACGGCCATGGTCCTGGCAGAACTTTTGGAAATGATAAAAGGACTTTGCAGTCCACATTGACGTAGCCGCCTAATTCCTCAAAACATAGAACTGTCCCCTTTTTTCCTCTTTTTCAAGGTTTGACCCTAATCTTAGGTTATGGTATAAATAATATAGTATTCATCTAGGTTTAATAGGATATAGAACATGAAACAGCTAATATGCAGTGCTGCCATAGTGGCGATGGCGTATTTTTTGGCTGCTTCGCAAGCCCCTGTCCACCAGCATAGCGGGGAGGATATTATGAATCAAAAACACAATCACACGAATAAACTCATCCATGAAACAAGCCCCTATCTTCTTCAGCATGCCCACAATCCCGTGGACTGGTACCCCTGGGGAGAAGAAGCTCTGGTTAAAGCGAAAAAGGAAAACAAACCGATTTTTCTCTCTATCGGTTATGCCGCCTGCCACTGGTGCCACGTGATGGAAAGAGAATCTTTCGAAAACGAAGAAATCGCCAAAATCCTTAACAAAAATTTCATTGCGATCAAAGTGGACCGCGAAGAACGCCCTGACCTGGACGACATCTACATGACGGCTGTGGTGGCCATATCCGGAAGCGGAGGGTGGCCCATGTCGGTTTTCCTCACGCCTGAGCTTAAACCCTTCTACGGAGGCACGTATTTCCCACCCGAGGGCAAATGGGGCCGCGTGGGCTTCAAGAATCTCATCCGGCGCCTCAGTGATTTTTGGAAAAACGATGACAGCAGATCAAAACTTCTCCAGGATGCAGAAACACTCAGGCAAATTATAGAACAGAGAACATCCATGAGTTTTCCGGTAGATGAAGATGCTAAACTCGACAAAACCCTCCTTATCAATGCAGAGCGCCAACTGGAAATAGCCTTCGATGACAAATGGGGAGGATTCAACAGAGCGCCAAAATTTCCTCCTTCCAATGCTATTTTATTCCTGCTTCGCGACTATTTTTACACTGGGAACAAACGCTCGCTCGAAATGGCCACACTCACCCTGGATAAGATGCAGGAGGGAGGCATGTACGACCACCTCGCCGGCGGATTCCACCGTTATTCGGTCGATCAGGAATGGCTGGTGCCCCATTTCGAGAAAATGCTGTATGACAACGCCCAGCTGGCTGTCGTTTATATCGAAGCCTTTCAGGCAACCGGCCGCACAAAATATGCGCGCATCGCACAGGAAATCTTTGACTATGAGATGACATACATGACCGACAGCTCGGGGAGAATCTACTCGACAGAAGACGCCGACAGCCAGGGAAAAGAAGGCATTTTTTATCTCTGGAAGCGTACTGAGCTCGACAAAATTTTGGGGAAAAAAGAGGCTGAGATTTTATCTCGTTATTACAACGTGAAAAAAACGGGGAATTTCTCATCCCACGAGGACTACCACAAAGGACTCAACATCCTTCACATCCGCAAGGATTCTGCAACAGTAGTTAAAGAACTGGATATGACCGAGGAGCAATTGGAAAATACCCTATCCACCATCAAGAAAAAGCTGCTCGAGGTCCGGGATAAAAGAGTAAGACCAGGACTGGATGACAAAACCATCACATCCTGGAACGCCCTAATGATCTCTGCCTTTGCGCGTGGATATCAGGTTTTTGGGGATGAAAGATATCTAAACGCAGCAGAAAAGGCAGCCGCATTTGTGATGGATAATATGCGCACCAAAAAAGGCAGACTTCTTCGGACATACAGAGCAGGAACGAGCAAATTTTATGCCTATCTCGAGGACTATGCCTACACAGTCCGGGCCTTCATCGATCTCTACGAGAGCGGATTCGATGAACACTGGCTGTTCGCCGCCGAGGAATTGACCGAAGAGATGATTGCCCAGTTCTGGGATGAGAAAAGTGTCAGTTTATTCAACACCGGTCAATATCATGAGAATTTAATCGTGCGCACCAAAGTGATAAATGACAGCGCCACTCCTTCACCCGCCGGAGTGGCCATTGATTCCTTTCTCCGGCTGGGAAAACTTCTTGACGAGGAAGACTATCTTAAAAAGGCACAACGCCTCCTCAAGATTAACCGGGTTAACATGGAAAAATCCCCCCAAACATACCTCACCCTCCTGATGGGTGTGGATTCCTTGATTTATCCCATCAAAGAAATCGCCATCGTCGGCCAGAAGGAGTCTGAAGATACAGAAAAACTGCTGAAAGCGATCCACAGCCGGTTTATCCCCAACCGCGTCATTGCCCTTCTTGACCTCAACAGTGCGAATTCGGCAGAGGTTGCTAAAAAAATTCCCCTCTTGTCTGGCCGTGCGCTCATTGATGGAAAAGCTACTGCCTATGTGTGTGAAAATTTCACCTGCCAGCTCCCTGTGACCTCCCCGGATGAGCTGGTCAAGCAGCTTATGCAAAATAAATAATTTTATAGGTGCTAGGTACTACCACAGATTGACATGGATGCTGGGCTATGTTATCACCAAAAAAAGTATGCAAGAAACATTCACAACTTCTAAAAAAAACAAAAAAAATCCCCGTATCGGATTCTTC
The DNA here is from genome assembly GCA_964580235.1 of uncultured Eubacteriales bacterium. Taxonomy (GTDB): domain Bacteria; phylum Acidobacteriota; class Aminicenantia; order Aminicenantales; family Aminicenantaceae. The sequence continues at coordinate 13,048 of CAZOJY010000092.1, forward strand.
CTCATCCCACTTATCATCCTGATCTTATCTGTTAGCTGCAAAAAAAAATCTGAAATCTACCGGTTCATCGATCGTCTGGATGAGAAGAATATCCTGAGTTCTCCCCTCATCAACCTGGAAAATAATTTTGATCCTGTCAAACTCAAATTTACCGCTTCCGAAATGAATCCCTGGGCTGGTGACAAACGAGGCTATAATTATTTCCCGCTGGATGTATCTATCTTAGGTTGGAATGATTCCTTGCCTCCGCCTGGCATGAAAGTCTATCGAGATGGCCGGGAGCTGGAATTTAGCAATACTCCTCACCCCACAAAATTCACATGGAAATGGAAAAGAATTCAAGAAACCATAGAGCCTGGAATTTTCCAGGGTTATAGAAAATTCATTGGCTCTATCGTTCTCAAAAAAGATGAATATTTCACGACCCATGAAATTTATTTTCCCGAAGCCGAGTACACATTCGAGACCGAAGTCCGAAGTCATAAACCCAACAAATACCTGCCCCTCTTGAAATTGTGCCTCAATGACATCGTGGTCGATGAATTCGCCGCAAAAATCAGCAGAACGCCGTACAGATCTCATCGAAAAATCCCTGGCGGGAGGTACAAACTAAAGGTGGGATTTTCGGATATCCAGAAGCTCCTTCCTTATAAAGAGGAAGAGAATATGATCCTGGGCCGAATCCGGATTAAGAGTGATCATGATTTCATCCTCGTTTCACGACCTGCAGATAAAATGAGAAAAAAAGCCGGAGAATCCTATCGAGCTGTACTGAGATCTCAGCCGGATCCCAAACCGATATTGGCCGACAATCCTGGAGAATTGATCCTGAAGGATGGAGAATCCTTCGAAAGGATAATAAACCTCCCCTTTGAACCCCAGATCCTGGATATTCTCTGCCATTCGGAAGGGACAGAATGCATTCTATCTTTATGGTTGGATGAGGCAAAAATCGAAGCGAGAAGAATTGCCCCCTGGGAAAGAAAATCGTACTCGTTTAAATTATTCGGGATGGATAAACCCCAAAAAATAAGACTGGTCTGTCAAAAGAAAGGAGAAGCTGAGGTCTCGAATTCCCAGATTCACATTCACAGAATGGGATTTTTTTCTCCCCAAAAAAATACACTTCTTTCCCTGGAACGCTTTAAATTTCAATATCCGATTCAGAATCTGGATATCAAGGAAAATCCTTTCCTTATTAAAAAGAAATTGCGAATTAAAGATTTTTCCTTGAATACGCTTTTTGCCCCGCCAGATAGTGAATTTCGATATAAAGTTAGAATTCCAGAGTCGTGTTTTTTGGAATTTGGAGTGGGATTCCTGAAGGAGCTTTCTTTATCGAACAAGGGGACTCAGGAAAGCGTTGAATTTTCAATCTTAACTAAGGGGAAAAAAGAAAAAATACCCCTTTTTACAAAAAAATTCGGCTCCTCCCCCCTGGCACAGCTCCCGGAGATGCAGCCACACAGAGTTGATTTGTCTTCCTATGCGGGAAAGACAATTTTTTTATATTTTTTAACGACTTCTTCCTCTGACCAGGTACCCTCTAAGGTCTATTCCTTTTGGTATAATCCGGTTTTGGTCCAACATCAAAGCAGCAAAAGCCAAAATGATAAGAAAAGGCCAAATATCATCCTTATCTCTCTCGACACTCTGCGGGCAGACCATCTCCGGTGTTATGGATACAAAAGAAAAACCAGTCCTTTTATAGATAAACTGGCAGAAAACGGC
>CAZOJY010000093.1:0-14431 GCA_964580235.1 uncultured Eubacteriales bacterium
GATAATCCATTATCTGAGAAAAAACAGTTCTTCCTGTATTCATAGTCACTCCTTCCCGTCGATTGACAGAATGGTGACCATATCATAAAATTGAGTTCAAATCGATTACAGTGATTTTCTTGCATAAATTAATGAAAATAATTAAATTATAAGGATTATAAATTCAAACGTTGGGACAGTAGTGGCTTTATTTGAATAAATATTACACTTTGGGCGGGCGCTGGTCAATAACCTTTAGGGATGAAGTTTAGAGGTGATTTTGCACAAAAAACTCATAAAACAGAAAAGTCATCTTCCTCCGGCTCTTCTTCCCTAGCCCTAAAATCATCCCTCTCCTGTATAACCAAATGCCCCTCGGCCTCTGCTTGTCTCAATATTTCCATTTCCGAAATCTCATAGTTATTGATTGTGCTTAGATACACCCATTGTGTTGCACGGGCAATCCCCACAAAAAGGATACGTTGACGAGCGACTCCATGGACCCAGGGAAATGACCTTTCGGTCAGCCTGGGAAAAAGCACACTGTCAAAAGTCAGCCCTTCATAATCTGCCGCTGTTTCACGATTTCCGCAAGGCGATCAGTCTCATTCTCGAATGAGGGAGCAATATAACACAGGGGGCGCTCCCGGACGTTCTTCTCTGTATGGGTTTGGGCGATGTATTCTTTGCGCAGCTCCTCATCGGAAATAAAGTGAGAGGCGAGGTTTGAACTCTGTCGGAATGCTGAGTTTCTCCCTTGCAAAGGATCCGTCTGGAGGAAAAGGAAGGGTTACCAGTGATGAGTGAAATGCCATCGTGAAGGACAGGCTCGATGAGAGGCCGTGGCAAAACTGTAGCGGTACTGACGTCATAAGCCTTTGGGGAGAAAATAAGGGGTGAATTTTGTAGCGATCGTGGTAGCTGGAGACATCACAGAGGACCAAGAGAAGATTTTCCAATGATATTTACCAGCATATAACAGATGTAATGTATATTATCCGTATCATGTGGATAGAAGTTGTGATAGTCGTAGAAAATAGATGTTTGAAATTATCCCTTTTTGTATTATACTATTTAGTATAATACCAATTGGTATAAGGAGAGAAAAATGAATCCCTTTAAATATGGCCAAGTCGTTAAGGAAGCGGATTTTTGCCCTCGTCCAAAGCTCTTGAAAAATGTTGAAGAATTTATCAAATCAGCACAAAACATCCTGATACAAGGAGAAAGAAGGACAGGAAAGACTTCTTTAATCTTCGAGGCTTTACGCCGGTTAAGAAAACGTCACGTCGTATACGCAGACTTGCTGGAAGTAAAAAGTTCCGATGATCTCTGTAAAAGGATTATAAAGGCTGTTATTTCGATGGAGCAACAAAGCGGAGTTGCAGAAAAATTATTCAAGTCGCTTTCCCGGTTGAGACCAACTCTCAGCATCGATCCCATAACAGGACAACCATCTATATCTTTAGATGCATCTATAAAACTTCAGCCTGATTCGATCGAAAGCATACTGGATATGGTCGGTACAATTAACAAGAGAAAAGCCATTGTGGTCGTTTTTGATGAATTCCAGGATATCCTGAATCTCAAGGATTCTAAAGAAGCTTTGGCTTTGCTGCGCAGTAAAATTCAGTTTCATTCAAAAATTCCCTACATCTTTGCAGGAAGTATCAGGAATAAAATGAATGACATATTCAATCATCCTGACAGCGCTTTTTTTAAATCAGCAATTGCAATAAACGTTGGCCCCATAAATAGAGAGCAATTTATCGCTTTTTTGGAAAGCAAATTTTTGTTGGGAAAGCGTTCTATCGATCTACCGAATTTTAATCTGATATTTGAGATAGCGGAAAATATTCCTGGCGACATACAGCAACTATGTGGAGCAATCTGGGAGATAACCTCTTACAGAGATAAAATAGATGAGTCAATTATCCCCAAAGCATTACAGCTGATTTATGCCCGGGAATTTAAGGGCTATGAGGCTATTCTGGTTCAATTGACAGCAAATCATCTTAAATGTTTAGTCGGCCTTGCAAAAATCGGAGGGAAAGCGCCATTATCATCGGAATTTGTCAAAGTAGCGGGCATTGAATTGCCGGCTACGATAAAAAAAGCATTAACTCGTTTGATTCAGCTAAAAATAATATACCGTTATCAGGGCGAATACAAATTTGTTAATCCTTTTTTTAAATCCTGGCTATTGTTCAAAAATCTATAGGACAGAAAACTCGTTTAGGCAATCCTTCTAGGTTTGTTTGGCTGATTCAATCGAAAGAATCTGCACATCCTCGGGTGAAATCGTGTAGCGATCGTGGTAACTGGAATCATAACAGAGGACCAAGAGGAGATTTACTAAGTGGATGAATGAGATCCAATATTATTAAAGATTGAGTTTTTGACCGATTCTCGCCAGCTCCTCAACTAAAACAAAATCCTTATCTGCCCAAGCCAACAGGTTCTTGGCTATCGCATATTCATCTTTTCCTTTTTCGATATCGTTGTTGTCGAGATGGATTTTACACAGGTTCAGATGAGCAGCCGTATAATGAGGGTTGTACTGATTGACTTCATTGAGCAGGGCCAAGGCTTCATATTTCCTGTCCAGTTTTATGAGAATTTCGGCATAAGCATTGAGAAAATAGGATAAATCAAACATCGATGTCCAGTGGCCCATCTTCTTTTCTATCCTCTTTCCCTCACCGATATATTGCATAATCGATTCCTGGTCGTTTGCCAAATATCCTTCGAGTATCTTCAAATGGATAAAGAATTTATAGATCGAAGAAAAATTCGTCGCGTTGACCCCTCCTCTTGCGATTTTCTGCTCCATGATGTCCAGCATGGCTTTGAGTGTTTTGCCGTCGCCTTTTTCTGCGGCGATAACTCCCCTTAGCCAAAAAGGGAGGGCAGGCGATTTATCGAGGTTGTCTCTCGGGAATTCAATGAAGGCTTTGTAAAACTTGGCATTGGTTTTAGTCGTCTCTCTATCTGTTAAGTGTTCCTGCTCGTCAAGGGATTCGGCCCCTCTTGTGAGCTGTCCGGTCAGGATGAAATTTTTACATAGATTTGTGTAGAGATAATCGAGATCTGGATCAAATTCCTTTCCTTTTTCTATTGACTCGATAGCCTTCTTATAGTTCCCTGCAAACATACACCCGGAGGCTAAGCTGTCATACGCGTTGGCTGTATTGTCCAGTTCCACATATCTTTTAAAATGTTCCTCGGCCAACTTATGATTTCCGACCCATGAATAGCAAAATGCGATGTGATTGTGAACCTTGGCATAATTGGGATCCAGATCCAAGGTTCTCAAATAATACTTGATAGCTTCTTCTGCGTCTCCCGGGTAGAAATAGGACTCCGCGAATTCATAAAGGTATTCTTTATCGAAAGGAAAAGCCTCGGTAAGGATTCCGAGGTGTTGTCGCTCTTTGCTGGCGTTGGAGTCAATCCGTGCCAGGAGTGCTTCCAGCCTGTGGAGGTCATATTCGATGAGCCTATCTTTGTTTTCAAGGGCCTTGACGAGGCTCCTTTTGGCATCCTCTCTATCTCCTCTGAAGAGCTGAACCTCAGCAAGCTTTAAATGAGCCAGGCTGAATTCAGGACTGTTCTCGATGGCTGTTTTGTATTCGGAGTAGGCTGCATTTGAGTCTAGCTTTTTCCAGGCTTCCTCACCCTTTATGAAATGATTAAGGGCATCATAGTTGCCTGGAGATATCTGGGAAGCTCTTCTGTTTTGGTCGATTCTTTTCACCAGGCCATCTGATTTTTCGGAAATGAAGGAGTGAATCTTTTTTATTTTGTTAGTAATAAAATCCATATAGCCTTTGCATTCAAATCTCTGCTTGTAGGACTTTTGCCTGTTTCTCATGGAGACGAAGAGGGTAAATCCTGACGCCTTGGGGTAGGCCTCTACATCGATAGTTAAAAGCGGGTTCCTGGGGATGGCATCTACCGATTCGGTCTTTTTTTTATAGACAGGGATGTCTTCTTGAACGAGTATATTCAGGTTTGTAGATGCGGATAAAGACCGTTGGAGCAAAAAATCGATGAGATTTTTTTGTCGATACCGGTTTGGGTATCTGCTGATCGCTCTATCAGAATGAAGTTGTCGTATTTAGGGCCTGGCTGAATGAACGTCTTCCAGATCTGATAGCCCCCAAAGATTATCAGAGCGGCAAAGAGGAGAGGAAGAACCCGCCTGATAGCCTTTTTCTTGGCCGGGATTTCTTTCTCGATTTCTGTGATTTCTGAAAGGAGCTCTTTTGAACCCTGATATCTTCTGGTCCTATCCTTTTCCAAGCATTTCATGATGACCCGGTTGATGTTTGCCGGAATTCCTGTGTTTAACTCAATAGGCTGTTGGGATGAGGCTGTCAAATGTTTAACAGCCACGCTTAAGGAGGTTTCTCCTTCAAATGGCAGCTGTCCTGTCATCATTTCATATAAAATCACACCAAGGGAATATATGTCAGAACGATGATCTACTTCTTTTGCCTCAGCCTGTTCAGGAGACATGTATTCCGGAGTCCCAATCATCACCCCCGAACCTGTAATGCCCTTGGTTTTGATTGACCGAGCTATTCCGAAATCCATAATCCGGGCATTTCCATCTTTATCGATCATAATATTGGAGGGCTTTAGATCTCGATGGACAACTCCTAGTCTATGGGCTTCAACTAGTCCTTCACATATCTGTTGGGCAATAGAAATGGCACTTGGAATGGATAGTCTTTTTGATCGTCTAATGAAACTCTTTAAATCCTCCCCAGATACATACTCCATTGTGATGTAGTGTGTTCCTTTATACTCACCGAGATCATACATTCCACAGACGTTCTTGTGTCTTATCTTACGAGCTGTCGTTAATTCGTTGTGGAATCGATCGATCGTTTTTTTATTCGATGCAATTTCATGCTTAATAAGTTTTAATGCAATTTCCTCTTTTGTGTTGGTATCCTCAACTCGGTAGACCTTGCCCATCCCGCCTTTGCCGAGTTCTTCGATTATTTCGTATCTATCGGCAAAAGTGGTTCCTCTAGTAAACTCCTCAACAGGTATTTCAATTGTTTTAGTGACTCCGATATCCTTGGGTGACAGGAGTCGGGTTCCACATTCTCCACAGAACTTTAGGGTATCGGGATTATTGGTGTTACATTTGGGACACGTATTTGACATTGCTGTTCCCTTATTTTCCCATGTTTGGGCGGAGAAAGGATATCAAGGAATGAATAATGTGACAAATTGTCACCAAATTTGATAAAAATAGCCTAATGACTTTCAGTGCTATCTGCTTAACTGCTTGCTATCCCTGGAATTGGGTAGAGCAGTCTGGTAGCTCGTAGGGTTTATAAGCCGGATATCGCCCCTACAAATTAGGAAAGAAATTGAGGCCTTCGTACTAACACAAAAACTGTTGTTTGTTTGATCTATCTGTGATAATGGTAAAACTATTGTCAGCCGAGAATTCGGAAAATGAAGGGAGTTGAGGAGGAGAGGTAAAATCATGAAGGAACACATCAATCCGTAGAATTTCGATTCCAAAACGCTACCGTATCACTTTTTTCCCTTTCTGTGTAGTTCAAAGCAGACCATTACAGATAATTTCAAGATTCAATAAATGATTTGATTAGCATCCTTAGCTTGTGGGGTTGAGAATAGAGCAGAGGATAAATCGTCTTTATTATTGCTGTGAAAAAGCGGAAATAGTACAAAGTTGCTGTTGACAAATGGTTCCAAATATGGTACCAATCTAATAATAAGCTAGGATGATAGCTTATTGAACAAAAAATGTTATGACTTGTATAAGAAAGCAAAGCAAAATCCTAAAGGTCTTTGATTCTCTGTGATAAGAACATTGTGTGAGGGCATTGGGATGAAGTGTGACAGAATCAAGGGTTCACATTTCATATACAGAAGGGACGATCTATGAACAAACATGCGATTTCTATTAAATGGAGCGATGAAGACAACAGTTTTGTAGCGACAATCCCGGGAATTGAAGCCCTCAGTGCCTTCGGATCGACACGAGAAGAAGCTCTATCTGAATTGCACATCGCAGCGGAAGCTTATTTTGAAGCCTTAGAAATCTCTGGAAAACCAATACCTTTGCCTGAAAAAGTGATTCCCTACAGCGGACAACTCCGTCTCCGGATGCCGAAAAGTCTTCATGCTGCACTCTCCAACGAGGCAGAGGGTGAAAAAATTTCTCTTAATACATATATCGTTTCCCTTTTATCCGAAAGGCACATTGAAAAAAAATTGCTGAATATGATCGAGGGGAAAATAACCGCCTTCAATAACAGATCACAGGCAACGTATAAAGTTGGAGAGAGCGAAAAGAAGTATAGAAGCAAAAAACGAAAAAAATAAAGTTTACATAATAGATATTATTTGACCGATTCTGCCTATTCTGCCAATTTTAATCTTACAGCCATACTCTAATAAAAATTGGATGTAAGTATTTAAATATCTGCGACTAACGACCTTCCAAAATACCTGTTTTGAGCTCCTCTAGCAGGCTAAGAATGGTATCAAAATCACTGATCTTTCCAATGCCGCTTCTCATCATATCTTCTATGAGTCTGTAACGATCTTGTTTTCCTATTTACTTTTCTTGGTTCTCGCATTTTGTTTAGGCACGATTCTCTAGGATTTTTTGCCATCAGGTATGTCCAGAGCATCCTTCTTGGCAAATCTTGATATAATTATTTTTTTATGAAATCCTATAATAGGATTGCTTAAACAGACAGGATAGAGATATGGCAAAATCAAAGAAAAAAAGAAACAAAAAGAAAGACCGGTCATGAACACGGAAAAAGATACATCCACAGGAAAGTGCCAGTTCTGCAAACAAACCTTCACCTGGAAAGAGATGGCGCAACATCTTGAATCGTGTAAGCTGAGAAAACCTCTTTTGCAGGAACAGATTGAAAAATCGGGGCCTCAGAAAGCCGGAATCTTTCATCTTTTTGTGGAGGAATACTATCAAACGGCTTACTGGCTTCATCTCGACATCCAGTGCTGCTGGATCCGCGATATGATGTGGGGAAAAAGAGAAAAGTCAAGAATTCCCTTTGAAGAACTCAAAGAGGCCGCCCAGGATAGAACTTTCAAGAGCAAGGACGAAATACAATGTTTTGCCGATGAAATGATGAAAAAATCTAATCGTGAACCGGATGAGGATTTCTTGGGACTGTCGTCATACCAGATGTACCGGCTGCTGCATTTTCCAGTGGAGCAGAATGAGGATATTGTCCGGATTAACGAGAAGCTTTCTTCAAAAGCTTTTGAGAAAGCGCCCGTTGTCCGCGGCACTCTGTTTTTTCTCTTGGAATTAGCCAAAGTAGAGCCGCTGAAAGCCACGGCCAAAGGAAATTTGCCCCTCAAATTTGCCAGGCTTCTGTTTGATGAAATCGATCATTCAAGATTCAAAAAGTGGATTAGTTTCCGGTCTGAAGAAAATTCCAGAATAGTCCTGACTCTCCGGCATGTTCTCAGGATGGCAGGATGGATAAAAAAAGAGAAGAAGAAATTCAAATTAACCAGAAAGGGACATGGTGTGTTGGCCAGGGGAGTATCTGAGCGGGATTTTTTTCATCTTCTGCACATTTATACGCAAAAATATAACTGGGGCTTTAACGATCTCTATCCGGAGTTCTGGATCATCCAGGGAAGCTGGCTATTTTCGCTGTTCATCCTGAAAAAAAAGGCCAAAGCCTTCACAGAAGATGTTGTCATCTCCCGCGCATTCATAAAGGCTTTTCCCGATATCGCTCTGGAGGTTGATGCGACCTATGTCAGCAATTTTGAATACATAACCCACTGCTATTCTCTTCGATTGCTGGAAAACTTTTGTGAGTATTTTGGGTTTTTGAAAGCCCGGCGGGAAGAAAAAAAAGGCATTGTACACGACAGGCTTTTTATAAAAACTACGCCTCTTTTCGAAAAGTATTTCGACTGGAAGGTAAGATGATTTCCACTCTGTACACACCGCATTCCTTAAGTTTCCATAAATACTAGAATTTAAAAAGGTGGAAAAGCTTAAAACTTTAGGTCTTGGATTTATTCTGCTGGCTTTGGCAGGCTGTGTTTCTTTGCATCAAAATGACCCGATCGATATCTACCAGAAAACGCAATCCTTTAGAAATTATTCGTTTGATGATGTCTGGTCAGCAGCTCTGAGATCTGTCGATGATATGGGACTTATGGTCAGGAATGCAACGAAAGAGATCGGTCTCATCCATGCCGGGGTAAAAATGAATCCCGATCCTCGTTTCTTACCTCCACGTATGAATGTCATAATCAGGAAAGAAAACGGCAGAATCGATGTAAATTTCCACATCGAGCTGCCGGGACAAAGAGATGATACCGGCAAAAGAAGAACCTATGCCAAGCAGTTCTTTAAGGCTCTGAAGAAAAATCTATCATATGCTATATATCAGTCGTTGTAAGGCTAATATTTACTCTGATAAAATTACAGCTTCGATGCGAGCTTATGAAAACTGAGATTGACTAGAGCTGGCGATTGACATACCCATTTTCATTTGGTATTGATATAGGTGGCAAGGCAAAGGGCATGGAATTTAAATCACGAGAGATAAAGGATATTGTCATCTATGACATCAAATGGGAATTCGAGATCATTGGAGATATTCCCGTCGCGCTTCACCAAGACGTGAAAAGTCAGCTAAACAAAGGAAAAAGACATTTTCTTTTTAATCTCAAAGATGTCACATACCTGGAAAGCCTCGGGCTCGGGGAGATAGTCGGATGTTTGATATCCATTTCCAACCTTGGAGGCAAACTCAAACTCACGAATTTAAAGCCCAAAATCCGCCTCATGTTAGAGGTCACAGGACTGATAAATGTCTTCGCGATAGTTGATGAAGAAGAAACGGCGATCAAGAATTTTTCTAAATAATATCTTCTTTATGAGAGCCTAAATCCCTCAAGTAGGCGATCTGACCGCAGGTGGCCACCTTCCTCCTTAGGAGGGATTTGATAAGACTGATAACCTGGCCTTTTTCATCTGTGGTGATATAATCATGTGGGATAAACAGAACATGAATATTTCTGACACTTTGTGATTTTTTAGCCTTACATGATATTAAAAATGAATACGTCAGCACTCGTATCCTGGATCGTCTCAATATCACTCTATCAGAGGATCTACCTGAATGGACGTCTACTAAGGGGGAATGGATCGTTGTAAGAATCAGCTATTTTTTTAGATTATTCTTCTTCATTCTATGTGCAGTCTTGTTATACAAGTTGAAAAGTAGAAGAGGAACGAAACTTCAAGACTAAGATGTAAGAGCGCAAGCCTGATATGATGATATTTGTCAGCTTAAAAGCTTGTTATTCCAAATTATGTAATGCTCTATGGGATTGCAGATTATTATTCGAGTCCCATTTTTTTCAGCAGGGCTTTAAACCTTGGATCTGTGCGTACGCTATCAAGATCTGGAGCTATTTTGATATACAGCAATCCCTGGTCATGCTCTTCATACGCTTTCTCCATCCAACTAAAACCTTGATTGATCTCTCCAAGTCTAAAATATGCACATGCCAGCTCATATGGTGAGATATATTCTTCCTTTGTTCTTTCAATCAATTCTTGCAATTTTTGGAGAGCATCCTTTCCCTTGACCGTTCGTGCATAAGCAATTTCGATTAAAGATTCTTCATATATGAGATAATCTTTTGGAAGGCTTTTTTCTTTTTTAAATTCTTCTAGAGCTTCTTCATACATTGACTTATACAGGTAAACATTTCTGAGATAAGCATTTTTCGATCTCTTCAAGCGGCCAGACAGAAATCTTCTTGTCAACCGCATAGCGATGTTTCCCGGGATAAATGATCCACAATTGGTTCAATTCCAGTTCTTTTATGGCGATGTGCATCGATCGAGTGACCTTCGGTGCTTCATTGAATTTGATTTCAATCCCATACCGGCGGCCCCTATAAAAAAAGAGGAGATCAATCTCCGCTCCGGTGTGAGTCGCCCAGAAATAAGCATCTTTAAAGTTCAAGGTCCGGAAGATCTGCTCAAGAGCAAATCCTTCCCAAGATGCTCCGACTTGAGGATGGCTAAAGAGACCTCGCTGGTCAGCAATGCTGAGGAGGCTGTGAAGAATCCCGGAGTCGCAGAAATAAACTTTGAATGATTTGACCTGATGCTTAGCGATATTGGCATGCCACGGCTGGAGCTGCCGGATCATAAAGGTACCTGTGAGTATATCCAGATAAGAGCGAACTGTTTTGTCCGATAGGCCCATCGACCCCGCGATCCTGGAGGCATTCCAGATTTGACCGTGACTATGGGCCAGCATAGTCCAGAAGCGACGCAGCGCCGGGGCCGGGATAGAGATCCCGAGCTGGGGAATGTCACGTTCTAGAAAAGTTCGAATGAAGCTTTCGCGCCATGCCTGACTGTCATCCTCTGACTTGGCCAGGTATGAACAGGGAAATCCTCCCCGAAGCCAAAGTCTTTTCCATGATCCGGAACCTGTTTCCCTTAGGTCGAATCCCGAGAGTTCGACAAACTCCACGCGTCCTGCTAGCGTTTCCGAGACATTTTTGATCATGCCGGGCGACGCGCTCCCAAGAATAAGGAAACGCGTTTTCGCCTCTCCTCGATCGGCCAGAACGCGTAGCACATTGAACAGGACAGGCATAACCTGGATTTCGTCCAAGATCACAATTCCCTGTAAGGCTCCAAGCATCAATTCCGGATTCTGAAGGCGACTGAGGTCAGGCTGGGATTCGAGGTCAAAATACGTGGCCTTAAGTTTCTTGTCCAAGAGATGAGCTAACGTTGTTTTTCCGCATTGCCGTGGACCGAGAAGCGCAGTTATGGGGGAACGCTTAAGGGCAGTCTCGATTTGTTTGAGATAAGAAGGCCTTTCAATCATCGGCTACATAATACCATGAAAATTCGGAATGTCAATCCGATATTTAATATTATATATGAATAATCCAGGTTTAATGATTTAACCTGAATTATTCATAAACATGATTTTATTAGCATGATTTAGTGTTATATGCATGGAAATCAGGGACATGTACCGGAAATTTAAGGGACACGTTACCGATTTTGAAAAAATCGGTACATGTCCCGAATTTCCGGTAACGTGTCCCTTGATTTTATGCTCTTACATAAATAATTCAGGGCAGCCTGGATAATTTATGAATTATCCAGGTTAAGTAGGCCAAACGATTCTTGGCATTTTCGACTTCAGGGAGGCCAGGGTCGGCAAGTTATTATCTGTTCACCGGGCCGAGGTAGCGGTCCAGCCAGGCCAGGATTTCCTTGATGAACTCGTTTCTGGGAGGGATATGGTCCGTATCGTACAACTTCAGTTCCTTGTCTTCATCCGGAGTTCCCAAAAGGTCAAACATCGGCTTTATGCATGTCTCATAAGGCAACTTCGTATCGTATTTACCGTTTAACATCAGGGTTGGAGTTTTCACCCGGGTAACATAATTAATTTGATTGGCTTCAGGCAGGCCAAGCCCGGTAAAGCCCCCTGGCAATAAAACGCTTGTTTTAAGACGTTCCTCCACGGCGGGGATGATCGCTCCGAGAATTCCTCCCCAACTCATTCCGTAATAGGCAAGCTTGTTGCTGTTTATATCCTGACGGGTCTCCAAATAGTCGATGCATCTTTTGAAATCTTTCACCAATTGAATCAGGTATTCAGTAAACAGATGGGAATTGTCTCCGGTATGGATTGGTGCCAAAGCAGCATCTCGGCGTTCCATAGTCCCTTTATAGACAGGAAAGAGAGCAGCCCGTCCGTTTTTCACTATAAAAGAGAGGAAAACCTTAAATTCATTACAGCTATCAAGGTCTTTGCTCGAATTTCGCCATACAGATTGAGAGCCGGGGAAATAAATGACTGTCTGATAAGGGGGCGGCGTATTTTTTGGCAGAAAAAGGTTGGCAATGATGCGCTCATTTCCATAGGCAGCATCAAAGGTTATTCGTTCTTGAACCCAGTTTTCGGAGCTCTCATCCCTAGATTCCACGAGTGCATTTAGATCAGTTCTGTCGTAAGAGAATTGCTCTCTGTAGACCTGAAAAATAGAATCCGGAACTGGCTTTTCTTTGTAAAAATCTCGTACTTCTCTAAGTTTAACAGGGTGAAACGCTGATTCGGGGATTTTCTCTGGATCAGGATAGAGAGCACACCGGAACCCATTTTTTGAAGAACGGTCAAAGGCAGGAGCTTGACTCAGATTCCCAAACATGTAGGTATTATCGTTCCAGGCGCCGCCCCTGATCAATCTTCCTTGCTGAGTTTCGTTAAAGCACCATTCTCTCACATTCCCCGCCATGTCATAGGCTCCGTAGGAGGTTATGCCTGGAAGACTCCCCACCCGAACAGGACCTTTGCCATGAAAATTACTAAAGGGAGCAAAAATTGCGTTACCCCCAAGTTGGGGCCATCTGATCACAGGAGTATATTGACCCCTGGCAATACCCCAATGAGATCCTGTGGGCAGAGTTTTCCCCGAAAACTCTGCATATGCGGCTGCCTCGTACCAGCTAACGCCTGAAACCGGATAATCATCCTGTCCCTCGGGATAATCTCCGGCCTGCCATGTTGCAGGGCCAGGCCTTCCTGTTTGATCCACAAATTCGGCCATGGCTTCTTTCCAAGTCAGGATTCTTCCATCTTTGATAAATTCATGTTTCCAGTAATCCTTTTTTCTGTACGCGCCATTGTTTATGAATTCTTTGTACGTCGTATTGGTAACTTCATACTTGTCTATATAAAAAACATCCAATTTCCCAAGAGGTGTTTCTGCTCCTGTCACCCGCACCATCCCCTCTGGAATGCTTCCTTTCTCATCTAACGCTCTCACGAGATTATATGGAATCAAGAATTTTTTTCCTCCACCTATGTCCCAAGTGGAAGATGCAGCCGTGACTGTTTCATAGCCTTCCTTTTCTATTTTCCACCGGAAGATTCCAATAGGTAATCTGATGTCTTCGATAGGCGAGATTCCCAGATATTCCCATTCACTGTCTGGAGTATCGTATTCTTTCATATAAATATCTGCACCATGAGGCTCTGTTTTGATGTTTATATTCAAGGAACATTTTGACAAGAGCTCGGCAAGCTTGGGATCATTCGGAATGTATTTTTCTGCCTTCTCTGCAAGTTTGTAAGGTTCGGTGAAGTCCCGCCAACTTGCATCAACAAGCCGCTCGACCTCTGGAAGAGCTTCTTCCCGGGCCCAGCGGGTTTTGGCCTGGCGGCTGAAGAACCAGACTGAAGCTAAAGCAATGATAATGATCCCACAAACAGCCGGGATGGCAACCCGCGGCCTGCGGATGCGGCGAAGGAATGTCCGCAGGTTAAATGCTCCCAGTTCCTCTGCCCGAAGAACATCCTGATATTTCTTCAGGTCGTTTAACATTTCGGCGGCGGATGAATACCGGGATTCGGGTTTTTTCTTCAAGGAACGATTTATAATCTGCTGCATTTCTGAGGGAAGATCCCGCTTTATTTCTTTGAGGGATCTGGGCTCCTCATGCACAACTGAATAAAGAATCGATGCCTCCCGGTTCCCTTGAAACGGCAGCTGCCCGGAAAGCATCTCATACATAACCACCCCCAATGACCAGATGTCCGAGCGGTAATCAACCTTTTTTCCCTGCGCCTGCTCTGGAGACATGTAAGCCACGGTTCCCAGAGTTGTCCCCTCTCTGGTGAGCAGAGTTCCTCCCGTGACCTTGGCCAACCCAAAATCCATGATCTTCGCCTGGCCTTTTTCTGTCACCATGATATTGGCGCTTTTGATATCCCTGTGGACGATTCCTTTCTTATGCGCCTCATCCAGGCCTTCGTTTATCTGGATAGCAATATCCAGGGCTTCCTGTTCCTCCAGAGGCCCTCTCTCTATTTTTGCCCTTAAGCTCTCCCCCTCCACGTATTCCATAGCAATGAAGGACTTGCTTTCTTCTTCGTTAATCTCATGGATGGTGCAGATGTTGGGATGGGATAGGGCGGCTGCAGCTTGGGCCTCGAGCACGAAGCGCTCCTTAGCCTCTTCCTCTAGCATGAGCTCAGGAGGCAAGAATTTAAGGGCAACGCTGCGTTTGAGCTTGGTATCCTCTGCCTTATAGACAATACCCATGCCCCCTCTTCCCACAACTTCGACTATCCTGTATTTGCTGGCAAGCAGGGTCCCAGGAACCAATTCCTCCATGGATTTCAGGATGGTCCTGGTCTGTGAGAAAGAGATCCCCTCTGACGGATGGATGGGTGTTCCGCATTTGCTGCAGAACTGGGAGTCATCCAAAATTTCAGCCTGACATTTGGGGCATTGGATTGCCATTTTTCCTTCCTGACAAATTCAGCAAAAGAATAACAAGGAATGCAAAAAGAGTCAATAAGCCTGGATAATTTATGAATTAGCCAGGTTAATAAGAGGT
>CAZOJY010000094.1:0-14349 GCA_964580235.1 uncultured Eubacteriales bacterium
TTTGACCCTATCACTGCCGTGTTTGTGAGTAGTCGCTTTCACACTCTCATGCGGCAAAAAAGTTGAAGAAACCCCTCCCCCGCCCCCCCCTCAAGTAAAAGAGCAGCCCAAAGTTGAAAAAGTCGTCGAACCAGCTCCTCCAAAGGAACCGGAGCTGACAGAAGAAGATATTTTTATGAGCAAATCCCTCGAGGAAATTAACCGCGAGGCTCCATTGCGGATGATCCATTTCGACTTTGACAAGTATTTCATCAGGGACGATGCCAAACCAGTCCTTGAGAGCAATGCCTCATGGCTGAAAAAATTCAAAACTGCTCAGATCCTGATCGAGGGACACTGCGATGAAAGAGGCACCGAGGAGTACAACCTTGCACTGGGTGAGAAGAGAGCCAAGAGCACGTTTGACTACCTCGTTTCTCTCGGAGTATCCCCGAGCCGCCTGAAGTCCATTTCGTATGGAAAAAGCCAACCCATAGACATGGGACACACAGAAACGGCCTGGGGAAAAAACCGGCGGGCTCAATTTACGGTCATCGCAAAATAACTTATGATCAATAAATTTTTCCTGAGAGTATTTGTTTTCTTCTTTATTCCTTTTCTGCTTTTCGGGACTGACAAACAAAAAAAGGCCTATGAGCTGATCTATCAGGATGTTCAAATCCTGAAACAACATGTTCTGGAGCTTGATAAAAAAATTGAAGGGCATCAAGACGAGCTCAAAATCATAAAACAGCAGATGGATGAAATCATTTCTTTGGTACGTGCCCTTCAGTCCCAACAGGTTAGCATGCAAGAAGACCAAAAAAAAATCCCTACTCAGAACCAAATTGTGCTGGAAAAAATTGACGCTATGACCGTGCAGCTCTCCCGTTTAGCAGAAGACATAATGACAATTAAAAGCGCATCGATTCCCCTTCTCCAACTCGCCGAACAAACAGAAAGATCAGGAGAAAAACCAGAAGAAGAACAACAGCCGCCGATAAAAGAAGAAACAGGAAAAGAACAGCAAAATGAGGAAGGAGAGGAAGAATCAAAATCTCCTCTTCCTCCCAACCTATCCCCTCAAGAAATTTACAACATGGCCTATGCCGATTATCTAAAAGGAAATTTTTCGCTGGCTATCGATGGTTTCAAGATCTATTTGGATAACTTTGCCCAGAGTCCTTTCGCTGATAACGCCCTCTACTGGATAGGGGAATGCTATTTCAGTCAAAAAGAATATGAAAATGCCATCTCTCGATACAACGAATTAATCCTGACCTATCCTCTCGGCGACAAAGTCCCTGCTGCATACCTGCACAAGGGAATCAGCTTGATGGAGCTGGATCGGAATGAAGAAGCCTTATCCGTGTTCAAACTCATGGTAAGCAAATATCCTCTTGAGGAAGAAACAAAGATCGCTCAGGAAAAAATTAAAGAGCTGATGTCAAAAAATGAGAGACATTAATAGCCTGAACAAAGTTACTCTGATCGGCCGATTAGGACGAAATCCAGAGCTACGATATCTCCCACAATCAGAGCGGGCTATCGCTCGTTTTACCTTAGCCACCAATGAGCGTTATTTCAATCCGAGCACAAACGAAAGTGACATTCGGGTGGAATGGCATCGCATAGTGGCATGGGGAAAACTGGGGGAATTTTGCGGGAAGTATCTCACCCAGGGAAAACAGATCTATCTGGAAGGAAAGCTTCGGACGCGCAGCTGGCAGGACAGGGAAGGGAACAAAAGATATTCCACAGAAATCGAAGCGAGAAACATCATCCTTCTCGGACGAAAAGATGAGACAGGAAGACAAGAGGGAGACTATTCCCCATCCAGCTCTCCTCCAGATTTTCCCAAGGAGGAAAGCTCCATCCCCGATATCGAAAGCGAAACGGGCGGAGACGAAGAGGTCCCTTTTTAGAAAAAGCTTTGTTTGTCCTTTTTATCAAGCAATATGCCTGTCTGGCACTTATGGTACGGGTAAACCTTTCAAAATGTAACCAAAATAAACGGTAAGATTCATCATGACTTCTGTTAAGACACCAGACATCGAGATTTTCCAAAAAGCGATTAAGGAAGATGTTAGACCCTGGGGAAAATTTCGTTCCTTTCCCCATAACCAAGCCGGCAGTATTAAGATAATTACAGTTAAGCCAGGAGAAGCCCTGTCTCTCCAATATCATAGGAAACGCAGTGAATTCTGGATCATCCTGGACGAGGGACTGCAGGTAACCGCTGGACGCAGAACCTGGCAGCCCAAGCCGAATGAGGAAATATTTATTCCCTGCAAAATTCCGCACCGGATCCGCTGCATCGGTCAAAAACCCTCCCGTATAATGGAGATCTGGATTGGAAAATCCGAAGAATCGGATATCATCCGCCTGCAAGATGAATATGGCAGAGAATAAATGAAAGGCAAGATTCTCATTGTCGACGATGACAGAGTAACGCTGACGATGCTCGAGATGATTCTCTCCCGCCATGGGTATCAGGTCCTGAAAGCAACCGATGGCGAGGAAGGACTCAAACTCGTCAGCAAAGAAAAACCGGATACGGTCATAAGCGACATGTTGATCCCTAAAATACACGGACTGGACCTTTGTACAAAAATAAAACAGGATCCTCAACTTAAAGAAATCAAAGTTATTTTAATGACCGCTGTCTACAAGGGAACAGCTTTTAAATTTGAAGCAAAAAACTGCGGGGCTGACCACTTCATCGAAAAGCCTATCGATACGAATGAACTTCTCGATAAACTAAACGAGCTACTCGGAAAATAAACGGTCACAACCCCATAAGAAAGGCTTTGGGATGTTTGCGCAGAATTCTTTCGATGATACATTCTTCGATTTCCTGAGCCGTTTTTAACTTCAAGGCTTCCTCGACCACTTCTTTTGCTGTTTTTTGTTCAACAGATCGCAAGACATTCTTTATCCTGGGAATAAATATCGGATTCATGCTGAATTTACGCAGCCCGAGGCCGAGCAAAACGATAGCAGAAAGGGTGTTGGCAGCCATTTCTCCACACACCGTCACTTCCTTATTTTCTGTTTGTGCTGTGTCAATGATAAACTTGATGAGCCTCAAAACAGACGGATGGAGGGGCTTAAAAAGATAAGAAACCAATTCATTTGAACGGTCTACGGCCAGGTAGTACTGGATAAGATCATTGGTTCCAATGCTGATGTAGTCCACTTCCTTGACCAATATGTCTGTCAGAGCAGCGGCAGCGGGAACTTCGATCATCGCGCCAAACGGAATATTTTCATCAAACGGGACGCTTTTCTGTCTCAGTTCATGCTGAAGCTCTCGAAACATCATTTTGACTTCCTTGACTTCCTCAAGTTCTGTAATCATCGGAATGAGCACCCTCACATTTCCTTTCGCGCTGGCTCTCAAAATCGCCCTCAACTGGATTCTGAAGAGCCCTCTGTCCCGCAATGATAGTCGTATGGCACGAAGGCCAAGAGCGGGATTTGGCTCTTTTTCTATTCTAAACTGTGGCAAATTTTTCTCACCACCCACATCGATCGTCCGTATGTAAACTGGGGCGGGGTACGCATCCTTGGCGATCTGGGAATATATCTGGAAGTGCGTTTCTTCAGAAGGCGGAGTCGTGCTCTGCAAGTATATGAATTCTGATCTGAAAAGGCCTATTCCTTCAGCCCCCAACGAAAAAGCCATCGGGACTTCCTCAGGAAGTTCGATATTGGCCAACGGAGAAAAATCAAAATCATCCAGTGTTTTAGAGTGCAGTTTTGCGATTTTTATGAGATCTTTCCTGTAGTCATCGTATTTTTGCTTCTTGCTGATAAATTCCTTCCGGACGGACTGGGGAGGATTGATCAGCACTTCACCATCTATGCCGTCAATGATCAAAACGTCTCCGTTTTTCACCCTCTGGGAAACATTCCGCAGGCCCATCACGGCTGGGATATTTAACGACCGCGCAAGGATGGCCGTGTGGGATGTTTGCCCCCCCCCGTCAAGGGCCACAGCAAGAACATTACCCTTGCTCAGCCGCAAAGCAGCCTCTGACGGGAGAAGCTCGTGGGCCACGAGGATTTTTTCTCTTCCGTCATCTTTCTTTCGTTTTTCGGCTAGCTCCAAATTTCTGTATATCTTGGAGAGTACATCTGCAACGTCGAATTTTCGCTGCATAAGATATTCATCGTCGATTGACTCAAAAAGCCTCTGATACTTTTCATGAACCTGTGTGATAGCCCACTCCGCTCGTGTTTTTTCTCTTTGAATGATCTCTTTTAGCGAGGTTATCAAGGATTTGTCTTGCAATATAAGAAGATGAGCCTCGAAGATGAACGCATGTTCCTCACCAATGATATCCTTGACATTGTTCCTGATTCGAACGATTTGTTCCTGTGTCCGCTTAATAGCTCCTTTCAACCGCTTTAATTCACTGTTCACCTGTGCAGATGAAATGGCCTCTTTTCTCACCGTGAAAACAACCTTTTCTGTCAGCTGCACTTCTCCGATGGCAATTCCTGGGGAAACGCCAAGGCCTTTTAATCTGACGTATTCCATTTTAGACTATTCTTCCTCTTCAAATCGGTTTTCGATCAGAGAAATCAAGGCATTCAAGGCCGACTTCTCGTCTGTGCCCGATATCTTCAATGTAATATTTGTTCCCTGCACAGCCGCTAATGTCAGAATACCCAAAATGCTTTTACCATCGATCAGGATGCCAGCTTTTTCTATCTTTACAGAGGCTTTAAACCTGTTCGCTAATTTGACAAATTTTGCTGCCGCTCTCGCATGCAATCCCAGTCTATTTATGATGGCAATTTCTTTTTTGACCATGGATCAGGATTTTTTCCCTAAAAATCAATGTTTTGAGCTCAAGAGGGCACTGGCAAGATGAATATTCTTTTTTCCTTGTTCAACAACCTTTTTTGCCACCTCTTTCAATTTGTTGCTCCTCTGAAGAGAGACAAATTTTATGAGCATCGGGAGATTGACTCCAGTTATAATCTCGATTCTATCATCTTTCAAAAAACTGAAACTCAGATTGGATGGTGTTCCGCCAAACATGTCAGTAAAGATAAGGACGCCGTTTTTCTGGTCCACTGCTTTCAAGGATTGGTTTATCTTGCGTTTAGAATCTTCAACATCATCATACCATCCGATGGAAATGGCTTTCATATTCACGACTTCCCCCAGAATAATCGTGAGGGCATTCAGGAGTTCTTCCGCCAATTTTCCGTGGGAGACGATAATTCCACCGATCATTCTTCAGGCCGCTCCATATTCTCTCTCGATAACAAAGAATCCATCCCGGATCCTTTATATTGTATAAAATTCTACCATTATTTGGGAATAATCTTAAGTTTTTTCCCTTTTTGTCTATTTATACATATCTCGGTGGTAAGTCCTGACTTTGTAGTTTTGGCTTTTGAGATGTTCTTTTAATCTATCCGCAAGAACAACGGATCGATGTTTTCCGCCGGTGCATCCCATCGCAATGGTCAAATAAGTCTTCCCTTCATCTTCAAACTTGGGAATCAAGTAATCCACAAATCTTAAAAGTCTAATCAGATAAGACTGGGTTTCCTTGGCTTGCAGGACATAATCTTTAACTTTTTTACTCTTCCCTGTCTTATTTCTCATCGTATCAATATAATGGGGATTCGGCAAAAAGCGTGTGTCAAAAACCAGATCTGAATCGAGAGGAATGCCATATTTATATCCAAAACTGATTACAACAATCTGAAGGCTCAATCCTTTTTTCCGCAAAAACTGCCTTGTCAGGATTTCCTTGAGTTCAGCCAAATTTGTGAAAGAGGTATCAAGAACTTCATCAGCTAGGTTCTTTATTCTGGCCAATCTCTTCCTTTCCAAGGCAATTCCCTCTCGTACCGACTTTGTGCTCGCCAGAGGATGAGGTCTCCTGCTTTCGCTGAATCTTTTGAATAGAACCTCATCAGAAGCCTCCAGAAATATCATGTAAGGCTGAACTTCTTCTCGAATAGCCTGGAGGATTTTGGGAAATTCTTTGGTGAATCCGGTTTCTCTGATGTCTACAACAAGAGCAACTTTTTCTATTTCGACTTCTTTCCTTGTCCACAGGTCAACAAAACGAGGGATCAGCATCGTCGGAAGATTATCGATACAGTAATATCCCAAATCCTCCAAGAAACGGCTAACCACCGTTTTCCCAGAACCTGAAAGCCCTGTGATGATTAAAAACCGTGTATCTCTTTTTCTGTTTTTTTTCATTTTTTAACGAATTGCGAGAGCTCGATTCAATTTTTTCTTAATATCCCGGGCAGCATGATACCCTTTCTGTTTCAACATGAAATCTTTACAGGCCACTTCGATAAGAGTGGCGATGTTTCTGCCGGGTGCCACAGGAATGGTTATTTTGGGAACTTCCGCACCTAAAATTTTTTGACTTTCCGGAAATTTTAGGCCTAACCGGTCGTACGCCTTCCCTTCTTTCCATTTTTTCAACATGATGATAAGATCGATATGCGTCTTTGTCCTCATGGATTTTTCGCCAAAAATCTTTTTGATATTAATGATCCCCAAACCTCGAATTTCCATAAAATTCCGCGAAAGCGGCACAGCTGACCCGACCAAATTCCCGCCCGCGTCCTTTTTAATCTGGACGACATCATCAGATACAAAAAAATGTCCCCTCGATAGGAGTTCTAAAGCACTTTCGCTTTTGCCAACTCCACTGTCACCCGATATAAGCACTCCTTGTCCAAAAATATGAAGCAATTCCCCCGATAAAATTTGTGATTGGAATTTTTCAGTGGAAAATAATTTCTTCAATCTAGTCTTACTCTTGCTTTTTGAGAGTTCGGTGATGAACAGGGCGATTCGCCATTCTTTCGCTTTTTTCTCGACTGCTCGAGAAAAGGACAATCCCTCTGAAAGAATTATGCAGGGCGAATTGTGAAGCATTTCATTAACAAGATCCTGCTTTTGAATCGAAGACACACGTTCTAGCTTCTGGATTTCTCTCCTTCCCCATACCCGAATGGGAAGAGAACTCTCCAAAAACTCAGAAACCTCTATGATTTTAGAAAAACCTGTTCTTCCCAAAACAGAACGAAGCTCTAGAGGAATTTTGGCCTTGTGGTAGAAATGGCGGACTTGGAGGCAAAATCCCCTTCCTTCATTCATATATTTTCTCTTCTTCTTCCCTTATGATATCAAGGATTTCTGGAATGTTTTTTGCTTCCAATACTTTTTTCAAAAGAGAATTTGCCTTTCGCACAAGATGGGCGATGGCCGCAAGAATTTGGAGGCTTAAACTCGGGTTTTCTGGGGAAGAGACCACCAGGAAAAAAAGATGAGTTGGTTTCCCATCTAAGGAATAAAAGTTGACGCCATTCTTAGATATAGCCAACATGACAATAGGCTCTTTAACGGCTTTTATTTTGCAATGAGGAATGGCCACTCCTTCGCCTATGGCAGTACTCCCTAATGCCTCTCTCTGAGTCAATTTTTCATAAAGATCCTTTTCTTTGGAAATTAGGTTTCTTTCTTTTAAAAAATCCACCATCTCTCTCAAAACTTCTTCTCTTTTTTCAGATTCCAGCTCTAGCAGAATCATATCTTGAATAAGTAAATTTTGGATTTTCAATTTCTTCTCTCAATCCTATGATTTATTTGGGTTCTATTAACCCATAATCTCCATCTTTTCGTCGATAGAGAACAGCCCACTCCTCCGTTTCCACCGTCCGGAACATAAAAACTCCTTCTTTGCTGGTATCCAGATGCACGAGAGCTTCTTCCATAGGCATCGGTTTCATCGAATAGTTATGGCTGCGGATCATTTTTCTCGGTTTTTTTCCTTTTTCTATCGGCAGAGAAAAGGTTTCTATCTCCTTGATCTTTCTCCGTTTCTTTTCCCTTAGTTTCTCCCTCTCTTTTTTGACTCGCTTTTCGAGGTGATCAAATGCTCCGATTAGAGAACTGGACATGTCGTGCGTTTCTTCGACTGTATTCAATGTCGCCATCCTTGTCTTAAAATTTATCTCAACTTTATGCCTATATTTTTCAACAGATAATAGAACGTCCGCATCGATCGGATGTCCGAGCACTTTCTCCAATGATTGGATTCTTTTTTCACAGTACCGCTTCATTTCCGATGTCACTTTTGTATGACGAGCAGTATAGGTTATCTTCATCAAGCCTCCTCGACCCAGTATTTTCTTTTTCTGAGATGTGACGGGGGAATTTTTAGTTGTTTTCTATACTTAGCAACCGTTCGGCGGGCAATCCGAAAATTCTCTCTGGCCAGAATGTGCTCGATCTCTATGTCACTCAGCGGGTTCTTTCGATCCTCATTTTCCACGAGTTTCTTGATCCTCTCTTTAACTCTCAGAGAAGAAATCTCCTCTCCAAAATCTCCAGAAAGGGCTTTGTGAAAAAAATATTTGAGCGAAAAAACACCTCGAGGAGTCATAATGTATTTGTTTGCCACCACCCGCCCTACAGTCGATTCATGAACCCCGATTTCTTGAGCCAACTCGATCAAAGTCAAGGGTTTGATATATTCCATCCCTTTTTCTATAAAATTTTTTTGCTTGTCCACTATATAACGTGCCACTTTAAAGATTGTTCGATCTCTCTGATCCAAACTTCTGAGGAACCAAAAGGCTTTTTTCATCTTATCTTTCAAATACTGGTAGGCTTCAGGATTTTCCTTCGATGCCTGGGTTAAGAGCTTCTTGTAAAAGGTATTCACCCTTAAGCGCGGCAGACCTTCATCATTGAGGTTGATTCTCAGTTCATCACCTTCTTTGGTCACGATGATATCAGGAGTTACATAAAAAGTTTTTTCTCGGCTGTATTTTCTTCCCGGTGCAGGATCCAAATTTTTTATCACTTCGATATGAGGTTTGACCTCTCCGAGAGATAGTCCCAATTCCTTGGCCACCTGAGTAAAATTTGACTTTTCCAATAGATGAATATGCTGACTGACGATTTTTTGGGTGATATCATCCTTTATTTCAAAATATTCCATCTGGATCAAAAGGGCCTCTTGGACAGAAAGGCTCCCCACTCCGACAGGATCAAACCTCATGATCTTTTCTCGAATCTGACTGACTCTTTCCTCGGATATGTTCATAGCTCTTGCTATCTCTTGAAGGGATGTGGTGAGATAGCCGTCCTCGTCTATGTTCCCGATGATATACTCGGCAATTTCTTTATCCTTCTCATCGAAAAACGTCAGGTTGGCCTGCCAGTCCAAATGATCCCAAAGAGACAGGCTCTTGGACACAATATTTTCAAGGGCTATGCTTTCTTTTTTTTCGTACGACAGCGATCGAAATCCTTCGTCGAAATACTGATTAAAATAAGCTTCGATCTCTTGCTCCTCATACTCTGCTTGAGGATCATTTATGACATCTTCATCCATTTCTCCTTTGACTTCTTGATTTGCTTCTATTCCTTCCTTTTCTGCGGGCTCCTCTTCCGGTTCTTCTGTTTTCTTGTCGGCTGTTTCCTCTTCTTTTTCCAGCATAGGGTTTTGCGAAAGCTCTTCATCAATGATTTCAATGAGTTCCAGATTTGTCAAAGGGAGAAGTTTAATCGCCTGTTGGAGTGCAGGCGCCAGGATAAGCTTCTGAACCTGTTTCTGGTGAAGCTGCTGTTTCATGGCCATTTATCTGTTTTTTCCCAGGGTCTCCGATCAATCAAGATCAAATTCTTCCCCTAAGTATATTTTTTTAACCTTATCGGAGGAGACAAGCTGGTCGGGAGTTCCCTGGGCCAGGATATTTCCCTTATCGATGATATAAGCACGGTCAGTTATCTTCAGGGTTTCTCTGACGCTGTGATCGGTAATGAGCACCCCGATTCCCTTTGCTTTGAGGGACAAAATAATTTCTTGAAGGTCAAGAATGGCCAGGGGATCGATTCCTGTAAACGGCTCATCCAAGAGAATGAACTCTGGATTTGTCATGAGGGCTCTTGCAATTTCTAACCTCCTTCGTTCCCCGCCTGACAAAGTAAAGGCTTTCATATTTGCCAATTTTGTCAACCCGAGCTCACTCAGGACAGCCCGCAAGTTCCCATCTCCATCCCGCAGACCTGCGGGCATGCTTTCCGTGATGGACAACAGGTTGTCCTCAACGCTGAGTTTTCGGAATGCGGAAGATTCCTGAGGGAGAAGGCACAATCCCTTCCTCGCTCTGATATACATCGGCAATCCCGTAATGTCCTCACCATTCAGAAAAACCTGTCCACCATCTTGATGGATAAGACCCAGTATCAAAGAAAAAGTTGTCGTTTTGCCCGCTCCATTCGGGCCCAAAAGTCCTACAATCTCCTCTCTCTCCACCATGACGGATACATTCGCAACCACTTCTTCTTTGTGGTATAATTTTTGCAGCCCTACCGCTTCCAAACGCCTGTTCATGATTCAAAATTTAATGACAGTAATGGATCTTTCTCTATCCTTATTTTCAACCACGATTCTACCATCGGCCATGTAGAAAGTCAATTTTCCACCCTCTGTTCTCCCCTTATCTTTATCAATCAAAACCGAATTTCCCACTATAGTGATAATTTCTTCTTTTACATCAAATCTCGCCTTTTCTCCTTGACCTTCATATGTCTCTTGCATAACGACAACGTTATTGCTGGCCTCGATGTCCATCATGTCCCCCGATTCCTTCTCCAGCGCAATAGTCAGGAGTTTGGCTGTCAGAACAACATCTCTCGCTTTGAGTATGACTTTTTCTTTATCTTTATACACAATGAGGTTTTTTTCAGGATCATATTCCGTCGAGGCAGATTCTATCCTAACATTTTGTTCCTTTTCCCTATCCTTAGGTTGATAAGGCAGAACAGACTCAACACCACCTCGAGCTTGGAAAGCTCCCGTCTCGACATCAAAAGATATCTCCCGGGCTTTGATTGTCTCTTTCGTCTGCCAAATCTTGGTCCCTCCATTAAACATAAAACGTTTCTTCTCTTCGGAATATCTCATATCTTTTGCCGTAATGAAGACCGGATTTTCTTCGGAAAAAAAACCGATAGTCTTCTTTGACCTTTTTTGGGAGTAGATGATGACCTTAGTATCCTCGTTTGCCTCCATGTCGTTGTTCTCAAGAAAGAGTCTGATTTTTTGAGCCGTTATTTCTGAATCCTCAGACCGTATTCTGGCCTTTAAGGTATCCTTCCCTTCGACAAAAAGGACATTTTTATCCCCTTGGATTTGCACACTCTGTCCATCGATGTATCTTTGGAATCCCTTTTCCTTATCCTCCTCTGTGATACTGGCTTTTTCATAGACAAACAACTCTTTCAGGGTTCCCTTTTTACTCAGACTGAAGGAAATCTCATTTCCTTCCATCTGAGTGAAGCTGCCGGTCTCAGAGATGAACCGGAATGAGCACTTGCCGGCCGCTTCGAGCCGCTGGATCTGGGGCAAATCTACAAACCCCTTGATATGCACCTCGCCGGCCTGAATCTGGCACACATCCCCGTACAGGGCAAGTGCTTCTTGATCAGAAAAAGGAGTTCCTTTTTTAAACTCATCCACTAGGAAAATCTTCACGTTTTCCTTCAAAAACAGCGATTTTATCTGCTGGCGGCCGGCTGAAAGCTCAAACGCCAGAAGGCCGGCTGTGGCACGGCTCTTCCCATGTGTGAGTTCGACTCCACCTTCTGTTTTTCCACGGCCTTTTCCGACAAAGTACTCGAAGTACTCGGTGTCGATCTCAACAGGAACAGCCGTCTTCTGGCTGGGCAGGAGTTTCAGGTGTACTTTGCCACGCAACTCGGCCTTTTTTTGCCTGAGAAAATAATTGCACTTCTGAGCCGACCCTAAAATTGTCTCTGAAGAAAATCGGATCGTCTGATCGCTTTTAAAAACGTTTCTTTGGACATCATATTCCAAAACTGGGGATTCCACGACAAGATCTTTGAACTCAACCGCTGCCTGTCCCTGAAGCCATAGATAGGACCACTCTGAGTCATGGATGCCTTTTTCTCCCCGGATGATAACATCTTCTCCTTCGATTCGATTTGGCAAAGAAATTCTGACATTTCCTTCCAGGTGATAAAGATTGTCCTCTCCGATATAATGTTTATCGGCAGTAATATTGGCAACCTCTTCATTTCCCTTCACTTCACGGACTTCCAGTCCTTCCTTCTTATCAATCTTTTGTTCTTCCAATTTCGCGGCGATTTCAGGAACCTGGACCTGTCTCTTGGATCGGGTCAGAAAACTTATGGCAATTGCGAACAGGACAATAATAAACACGCCTACGCTGATAAACCTTAGCGTATGGTGAGCTTGTAGTTTTGTTTTTCCCATAGAATCTTATCTCTTGTCCTCTAATTATACCTTAAAACAGTGGCTGAAATGGGAAGTTTTCAACTTTTTTTTGCCGGTCCCCTTCCACCTGAATTATTCATAAACATGATTTTTTTAACGGGATTTAATGCTATATGCATTGAAATCAAGGACATGTACCGGACATGAATAAATCAGGGTAACCTGGATAACTTATGAATTACCTAGGTCCAGCAATCCTGCATCGCCTCAGAGGATTTTATTGCGCTTTTTTTATATCTTCAAGAGAGAGAGTCAGCCTTTCCTCTCCTAGATATTCTGATGTCATAAGCGAATAGACCAAATCGACTCGATCTCCTGCCCAAAGCTCATCCGCCCAAGTGCTTTTTCGCCAAGCAATGGAATCGAAGATTTTGCCATCTTTCTGGACAAGAAGTTTGCTGTGTTTCCCCTGGATTTTTTTTGGCGGGGCAACTATCTCAACATTTTCAGTCAAAAAAAGAGGCTTGGGATTTCCTAGACCAAACGGGGAAAGCAGGGATAAAATTTCGAGAAGACCCATGTTAATATCCTTAAAACCAAGCCTTGCATCTATGTGGATCTTTCTTTTGAGGTGTTCCTCTGTGATCCGCGATTGGACATAGGCATTGATGTGTCTCTTAAAATCTGTCATATTTTGTTGAGCCAATTCACAACCGACAGCCATGGTGTGCCCGCCATAGTTATCGAAAAAATCCTTATTTCCATCCAAACAGTCGATAAGAGAAAAATCACGTATGCTTCTGCCAGATCCAAAGGCTTTTCCATTTTTATAAGAAAACAGGATAGCCGGACGATAAAACGCATCTTTGATCTTGGAAGCCACAATCCCGATAACCCCTCTGTGCCACTCTTCACATCCTAATACCAGGAGCTTATATCGTTTGTTTAACATTCGCCGGTCAACCAGGCTTTTCGCCTGGTTGAAAACCTTTTCTTCAATTCTTTGTCTCCGGGAATTCAGCCTGTCTAATTGTTGTGTCATATCCTCGACATCCTGGGAGGAATTGGTAAAGAAGAGGCGAACCGCCAGGTTTGTCATCCCCATGCGTCCAGCGGCATTGATTCGCGGCCCAATCCGGAAGCCCACATCCCCCACGGATACACGTCTTCCTTTAATGCCGCAGGAATCCATCAATTTTCTCAAACCGATATTTTTCACATCTTCAAGTCCTTTGAGTCCAAACTTGACGAATATCCTGTTTTCGTCCTTGAGTTCGACAATATCCGCCACCGTCCCGATGGATACGAGCTTGAGATAGTGGGGAAGTTGAGAGGAGATGGAGTTGTTATCCAAAAGCGCTTGGATGAGTTTAAAAACAACACCTATACCTGCCAAATTTTTAAACGGATACATTGAGCTGGGAAGGGCAGGATTCAAGATAGCCAAAGCCTTAGGAAGTGATGATCCGGGCTGATGGTGATCCGTGATGATCACATCAATTCCTTTCTCTCTAGCTCTCTGCACGAATGCTACCGCTTTCACTCCACAGTCTACACTGATCACAACACGTGCGTTTTTTTGCTCGGCCAGATCGATATACTTCTCTTTAAGGCCATACCCTTCTTTTAGCCTATCGGGAATAAAAAAGTCGACCTTTCCTCCTAAAGTCGACAATGCCTTGGAGAGTGTCACGACAGACAATATCCCGTCCACATCATAATCGCCGAATATCAGAATTTTCTCTTGACATGATATAGCTTTTTGGATTCTCCGGACGGCATCTCTCATTCCATCCATCAGAAAAGGATCATGAAGATCAGCCATCGTTCCATGGAGAAACCGGTGAGCCTGCTCGGCTTCATCCACCCCTCTGTTCACCAGAATTTGTGCACCTTCAACAGGTATATCAACGATTTCAGAAAGACTCTTTGCCTTTTCAGAAATGGGATTCAAAATCCAAATAGTCTCGCTCATGATTTCTTTTATAATCCAGGCCGGCTAAAGGTGAATGATTTTAGAATTTAGACAAGGTGTTGTCAACTCATTATTAAAACCTGATAAAATTTTCATTAAAACTCACATCTTTTCTTCTATATCGGATCG
>CAZOJY010000095.1:0-14172 GCA_964580235.1 uncultured Eubacteriales bacterium
TACCTCCTTACGGTGTTTAGATTTGGATGCATCACTTTATATACATATACGCGCTATCAGTTATTCAAGACCGACATGGGATTCCGTAATTATTCTATTGCGGTGCATTACCTGACTGTACAAATTTACTCATTGCTTTAACCCCTTCGATTCACTTCTTTTTAATTTTTACACAATTTCGACACGAAAACAAGGCTGTCCGACTTCAACCTGATGCTCAAGAATTACAACAGAAATAAGGAAGATTACAAATCATAAAGATAAATGAGTTGAAATTTATTGGATTTTTTTATAGAGTTTTTAGGCAATTCGATGCAGGACATTATGTCTATTAAATCATTCTTTACAAAATTTTCCATATACAACAATCCAATAAGGAGGACAACATGAGGACTCTTTTGAAGACAACTCTATGCATCATTCTGTTCTTTTCCCTTCTGTTTCTCCCGATGACCTCCTCATCAAAAAGTAATCCTGCTGAGGGGTACCACGATTACAACGCATTGACTGCCGCTTTGAAACAATTAGCAAACAGAAATCCCCAAATTGCAAAATTAACATCCATCGGAAAGACTTTGAAAGGCAGAGATATCTGGATGATGCAGATATCCGGAACAAAAGGCCCTTCTCCCCTCGAAAAACAGGCGCTGCTCATCTGCGGCAACATGGAAGGCGACCATGTCATCGGCAGTGAAATCGCCCTGGGTATCGCGGAATATTTCGTCACCGGATACAGCGATAATGAAAAAGTAAGAAGCACTCTCGACAAGCGCACATTCTACATTATCCCCCGGTTAAATCCCGATGGTGCAGAACTATTCTTTGACGATCTCCTGTACGAGCATCCCGGGAACCTGAAACCCAGGGATGAAGATTACGACTGGTTGATAGATGAGGACGGTCCTGAAGATCTCAATGGCGATGGGATGATCACCCTGATGCGTATCAAGGATAAGGAAGGCGGCTGGATCATTGACGAGAAAGATCCAAGGTTGATGAAAAAGAAAGAGGCTGAGACTCCCATCGATAAACTCTACAAGATTTATCCTGAAGGAATCGATGACGACGGAGATGGACTTTACAACGAGGACGGGCCGGGAGGGTTTAACATCGACCGGAACTTCCCTCACAATTTCGGTTACAAACCCAAAGGGCTGGGCATATATCCCGCATCGGAAGTCGAAACACAATCCGTTATCGATTTCATCACAAGATATGTTCCCGAACTCAAGACGCAGCCTCACAAGAACATCTGTGGAGTGCTGCTTTTCTCCAAATACGACAACCTGGCGGCCGGGACAGGAATCGAATGCGGCACCCCGACTTTCCCCGAGCCGCCCAGAACAGAACAAGGGGCGGCCATGCCGCGCATGATGTTTTTCATGGGCCGCCGCGGACAGCAACAAACACAACAGCTGCCCAGAGCGACAGATCCTCAACCCAAAAAGACAAACGCACAAGACACACCGCTTTTCGAAAGTGTGAGCAAAAGCTACAAGGAAATCACCGGGATCAAGAATGCCGTATCGGAAAAACCGGCAGGTTCGATGCTGGAATGGGGCTATTTTCAATTGGGTGTCCCGACTTTTTCTGCCAATCTCTGGTCGCTGAGAGAGGAACAAAAAACGCCCCCGGCTAAAATGAAAAGAGATGCCCAAACGGGCGAAGCTGGAACAAGGCCCACAAGAACAGCTCAAGGTGGAATGAGGAACCGTCAGGCCATGATGCGCCAATTCATGTCACGCTCTACCACTGCCGCATCTCAGACAAAATCCTCCGGCAATGATGAAAAATGGTTGAAATGGATCGATGATAAGAACAAAGGAGAGGGTTTCGTGACATGGACCAAATTCAGCCACAGACAGCTGGGAGAGGTCGAAATCGGAGGTTTTGTCCCCCATGTGCGCACGAATCCGAAGGCAGACCAAATTCCAACGCTGAGCAAAAGCCACGCGGAATTCGCTCTTTTCCTGGCCTCCCAATTTGCCGAGATTGTTCTGGATGAGCCGGAAGTGAAAAAACTGGGATCAGACTTGTATGAGGTAAAAATCAAAATCCATAACGAAGGGAAATTTCCTTATGCCACAGCCATGGGCCAGAGAACCAGAAACATCAATTCGATCATGCTGAAATTAAAATTTGAAGATAATAAAAAAATGAAACTCTTCGGAGGAACCAAACGGATGGACACTCCTTCTCTGGAGGCTGGCGCGGAAAAGGAATTCAAATGGATCATCATCTCTCCTGCAGGAAAAAAGATAGATGTGACACTCTGGGCGCAAAACGGTGGCGGGGCCGCCAAAAAAACGGTTGTCCTTAAATAAATGAAAGGATAAGACAATGAAAATGAAAATAAATAAAAAAATCACAAAATCCTTACTCGTTGTTTTTGTCATCACAATGAGTGTTTCCCTGATGATGTCTCAGGATTTTCTTCCGAGAAAGTGGAACACACGCAAAGTTGAGCTATCATTCAACAGGTATTACGACTGGAATGAAGTGGGAAATGCTCTTCGCAAGCTGGAAAAAGCCTACCCAAAATTCTTGAAGCTCCGTTCCATAGGAAAATCCTTCCAGGGGCGGGAAATCTGGTACATGACCATCAACAATCCGGACACAGGAGATGAAATGGAAAAGTGTGCCATGTACATGGATGCCAACATCCACGGGAACGAGATTCAGGGGGGTGAGATCGGGATCTACACCATCTGGTACTTGATGGAAAATTACAACTACAATGATTATATCAAACAGCTGGTGGATGAACGCGTTTTTTACATTTTTCCCTCTGTCAATCCGGATGGGCGCGACCTGTGGCTTCATACAGGCGGAAGTGCCCGGTCAGGGCAGTCTCCGATGGACGACGATAATGACGGCCTGTATGATGAGGACGGTCCGGAAGACCTAGACGGCGATGGAGAAGTCGGTGCTATGTTTATCAAAGTGGACCCCGGCAGAGGGACACACCGGCTGAGCGATACCGGGGACCGGCTCGTTCCGATCAAAAAGAATATCAAAGGCAAACCGGATGAGGTCGGCGACTACAAATACATCGGAAGCGAAGGAATGGATAACGACGGCGACGGCCGATACAACGAAGATTCGGGCGGGGGTTACGATGCCAACCGTGACTGGGGCTCCTACTGGCAGCCCAATTACATCCAGAGGGGAGCGGCTGCTTATCCCTTCTACTGGGTGGAATCCCAGGCCACTCGCGATTTTTTCTATTCTCATCCGAACATTGCCGGTGTGCAGGCTTTTCATAACTCAGGTGGTATGATCCTGCGTAATCCTGGAACACAGCTGCACGGTGAAATGCCCAGAAGCGATTTGGCTGTGATGGACGAGATCGGAAAAAAAGGCGAAAAAATCATCGAGGGCTATCGGTACATCATCATATGGAAAGATCTTTACACAGTATGGGGCGGTTTTATCGATTTCACCTATGACATGCTGGGGATTTACTCCTTTTCAAACGAATTGTGGACGTCCCGGGCCGACCTTGATAAAAACGGGGAAATCACAGAAGAAGAAGAGGAGTTTTTCGATAAGTATATCGATATGGATAATAAAGCCATCTCCCTTCATGAAATCGACCATCCGCAGCTCGGCAGAGTCACCGTTGACCGGGATACCACAAAGCTGAGTGGACGGGTCCCTCCGGCATGGTTGCTCGAGGAGATGTGCCACCGCAACATGGCCTTTTGTCTGCTCAATGCCTGGGAAATGCCGCTGCCCACAATCAAATCGGTAAAAACGGAAAAAGTAAGTTCTGGCCTTTATCTGATTAAAGTCGCCCTCTACAACGGCCGGCTGATGCCGACCCTCTCCACCGCAGCCGTCCAGAACAAGGTCCAGCATCCGGATATGTTATCTTTGGAGGGGAATGTCAAGGTGCTGGCAGCCGGGCAAGCTCAGGGGACGAGCCTCCCTGCCGGAATTCCCAGGCGGTTCATGCGATTTTTCCGCGGACGCGGAGCAGCAGACAGCGATGTGTCATTGATCGACCAGAAAGACCCCAAGAATCTGAAACTCACAAACGGTATACCCGGCAGGACAGAGGTCGAATATCATTTTCTGGTCGAAGGCAAAGGCAACGTGACAGTAAATCTGGATTGCAAAAAAGGCGGGAAACACACAAAAACGATCACAATAAAATAAAGCCTGATGAGTGAGAAGCCAGAGTTCTCTGCGGATAAAGTCAGAGGGGATATCCTGAATGCCGAAGAAAGAATCCGGGGACACATCCGTGAAACACCTGCCGAACATTCCATTTTTCTCAGCCAACTGGGAAGCGGCAGCGTTTATCTCAAATGTGAAAACCTTCAATTGACAGGTTCCTTCAAGCTGAGGGGAGCCGTGAACAAAATCCTGTCCCTCAGCGAAGAGGAAAAAAAACGAGGCTTGATGACGGCCTCATCAGGAAATCATGGGGCCGCTTTTTCTTGGGCGTTGCAAAAATTCGGCCTCAAAGGCTCCATCGTCCTTCCGGAGATAACCGCTCAGACCAAGATCGATTCCCTGCTCCTCTACAGCGCTGACATCATCAAACACGGCGATGACTGCATTGAGGCCGAACGATTCGGCAGGCAGACAGCCAAAAAACACGGATTGACCTATATTCCTCCTTACAATGACCCCCAAATCATCGGAGGACAGGGAACCATAGGGATCGAGCTGGCCAGACAGGTGCCAGATGCTGACTGCGTTCTGGTTCCAGTCGGCGGAGGCGGTCTGATCAGCGGGATTGCCGGCTATCTCAAATCGCAAAATGAAAACATCGAAGTCATCGGCTGCCAGCCCGAAAACTCGGCTGTAATGTACGCATCCATAAAAGCCGGACGGATCCTCGACATGGAATCCGCGCCAACCATTTCAGACGGGTCTGCCGGGGGGATCGAACAGGATTCTATCACTTTTCCGATATGCCAGGAGCTGGTGGATGATTTTATCCTGCTGACTGAGGACGAGATCGTATCCGCCATAAAACTCATCCTGGAAAAACATTACCTCCTAATTGAAGGAGCAGCGGCACTCTCAGTGGCTGCTTTCCTCAAACAGCCGGATCGTTTTCAAGGAAAAAATGTCGTCTTGATATTGAGCGGATCGAAGATCAGCCTGGACACACTCAGGCATATTCTGTAAAACCTGATCAACCCGAAATTTTATACCGAATGATTCAGCAAGGCTGGATCCTCAACGGCCCTGCAGACATGCCTAATGGAAAAAGGAAGATAATCAATAGAATTTGCGTCTAAACAATCTGGCGTCGTGACTGATAGCTAAATTTATATCTCGAGGAGGAGATTATGAAGTGTTTAGGGATCAAAATTTGCGTTTTTTCAGCCATTCTTCTGCTTTTACTCAGCCAGTCAGGTCTTGCAAAAACCGATCCTGATCTGTTTTCTGGCTTAAGAGCCCGGAGCATCGGCCCGGCAAACATGAGCGGAAGGATCGGGGCCATCGATGCTGTCGCCTCCAATCCGAACATCATCTATGTCGGGGCAGCGACAGGCGGATTATGGAAATCCGCAGATGGTGGATTAACCTGGAAGCCCATCATGGATGACAAACCGGTTTCATCCATCGGGGCTGTGGCCATCAACCAGTCCAACCCTAACATCGTTTGGGTGGGAACCGGAGAGGCCGCGCCACGAAACAGCGTGGGCGTGGGTCGGGGGATCTATCTCACAAACGACGCAGGGAAAACATGGGAATTCCTGGGTTTGGAAAAGACGGAAAAAGTCAGCAAAATACTGCTCGATCCAAACGACCCGAAAGTCGCCTATGTCGGAGCTCTCGGGACTACCTGGAATGAAAGCCCTGAACGCGGCGTATACAAAACTGTCGACAGCGGAAAAACCTGGGATAAGATCCTGTATGTGGATGAAAAAACGGGTGTGGCCGATATGGCCATAGCGCCGGGGGATCCCAATAAAATCATCGCGGCCCTGTGGGAACACAGGCGGTGGCCGTGGTTCTTCAAATCGGGCGGCCCGGGGAGCGGTCTTTATATCACCACAAACGGCGGCCAGAACTGGAAAAAACTCACCGATAAAGACGGCCTTCCAAGGGGCGAATTAGGCCGTATGGGCGTCGCTTTTTCAACGAATAAACCAAACATCGTTTATGCTTTAGTCGAGGCAAAAAAGAATGCGCTTTACCGTTCCACAGATGGCGGATTCACCTGGCAGATGGTCAACGATCAGGACAATGTCAACAGCCGGCCTTTTTATTACTGCCGGCTCTGGGTCAATCCCGTGAATGAGAACATCGTTTATGTTCTTCACAGCCAGGTAACGGTTTCTGAAGACGCCGGGAAAAATTTCAGAACTCTGGCAGGCTTTGGCCAGGCCCATTCAGACTACCACGCGTTTTGGGTGCATCCCAAAGGCGAGATGCTGATCGTGGGAAACGATGGCGGGGTAGCGATCAGCACCAACCGGGGACAGAACTGGCGTTTTGTATCCAACCTTCCGGTGGGTCAGTTTTACCATGTCAGTTACGACATGCAGATCCCCTACAATGTGTACGGAGGGCTCCAGGATAATGGATCCTGGATGGGGCCCGGGTATGTCCTGAAGGAGAGAGCCATCTATGACTATCTCTGGAAGACAGTAGGTGGCGGAGACGGTTTTGACACAGAACCCGATCCAGAAGTGCCCGGAGCCGGATACGGGATGTCCCAGGGGGGGAACCTGTATTATTTTGATACCAACCTTGGCACAAGCCGCGACAGCGTCCCCACCGAATCCAATGTCAAACACCGGTACAACTGGAATGCCGGCTTTGCTGTCGATCCTTTCCACCCGGCAACCATCTATCTCGGAAGCCAGTTTGTGCACAAAAGCCCGGATAAAGGACGCACATGGGAAATCATCAGTCCGGATCTGACCACAAATGATCCCGAAAAACAAAAACAGCCCGAAAGCGGCGGTTTGACCCTGGATGTCACAAATGCCGAAAACCACACCACAATCCTCTGTATCGCCCCCAGCCCGGTTCAGGAGGGCATCATCTGGGTCAGCACCGACGATGGAAACGTCCAGATCACAAAGAATGCTGGAGCGACCTGGGAGTTGGTCTCCAAGGAATTGACATCCGGGAAAAAAGGCATGGCTCCGCCGGCGACATGGGTGCCCCATGTGGAAGCATCCAAATTTGATGCGGCCACAGCTTATGTGGTGTTCGACGACCACCGCCGATCCAACTGGACTACATATGTTTTTGTCACCCATGATTTTGGAAAAACCTGGAAAAGTCTGGCCACCCCCGAAATCGACGGATTCGCCCATGTGATCGAAGAAGACCCGGTCGATAAAAACCTGCTCTTCCTGGGAACGGAATTCGGTCTGTATGTGAGTTTCAACGCCGGCCAGAACTGGATGAAATGGACTCAAGGAATCCCCACAGTGCCCGTTCGTGACATAGTTGTTCATCCCAGAGAGAATGACCTGATTGTCGGGACTCACGGCCGGTCCATCTACATCATCGACGACATCTCCCCTCTTCGGGAAATATCGGAAGAAGTGATGCAGAAAAAGCTCCATCTGTTCAAGATGCCCGATGCCTATCAGTTTCAGCAGGGGCGGCTGAGCGCCTACCTGAGCCCAGGAGATACCGTTTTTGCAGGGGAGAACAAGCGAATGGGCGCTGCCATCACTTACTATCTCATCCCGAGCGAACGCAAAGAAACAGAAGAGGAGCCGAACGAAGAGATGGATGCGAGACGGCAGCAGATGATGCAGCGCATGCGGCAGATGGGAGGTATGGGGAGGTTCCGCGGCATGGGCACGATGGGTCAGGGCTCATCCCGGGTGAAGATTACCATCGAAGACAGCAGCGGCAAAATGGTCAGCCGCATCAACGGCACAGAGAATAAGGGTGTCAACCGGGTTACCTGGAACTTCAGGGAGCAGACAGCACAGGCTGTCCCCAGAACAGGACGCCGGTCATTTTTTGGATTCGGCGGAGGCGGCACCACAGCTCTTCCTGGGGATTACACGGTCAAGATTGCCTATGATGGCGAAGAAGTCAGTCAGACATTCACCGTGAAATACGATCCCCGGATTGATGTGGATTTGGAAGTTCTTAAGGCCAACTACGAGGCGGGAAAAAAAGCACAGAAATTATCCGTTGCCATCAATTCCGCCAGCCAGCAGATCGATGCAACAAGAGCAACGCTCAAGACCATTCAGGACCAGGCCAGGCAAAACCGGAATCCGAAAAACAAGGAGCTCATGCAAGCTGCCCGGGAACTAGATAAAAAGCTGGAAGAGTTGGCAGAAATCCTGAATCCCACTCCCCGCAAACAGGGAATCGCGGACAGGTCAGCAGGGCTGCGTTCTCAGATCATGATGGCAGTGAGAGGCATGAGAGGAGGGCATGAGCCCATCAGCCAAGCAGCCAGGGTCCGATACGAAAAGGCCAAACCCAAAGTCGGAGATTTCCTTCAGAAATTAAACGCCGTTTACGAAACGGATGTCGAAAACTTTAAAAAAATGCTCAAAGAAGCCGATTTTTCCCTGTTCAAACCTTTCAAAGCGATAAAAATAGAGGAAAAATAGCATTTCTGTCATTGCGAACGAAGTGAAGCAATCTTCGTTTACACTTCGCTTCAACGCTTCTTCCAGGTAAAGGGTCTCTCGAGCCGTTTTTCCACCCACGCGCGGTTGATCCTCATCCGGAACTGGCTGTGCGTCATCGTGTCGCCTGTATCATAGTCGAGCGCATGTTTGTAATATTTCAAGGCCTCTTCCCTCTCCCCAAGGAGGTCCTTGAGGTGTCCCATCCAGGTATACGCGCTGAATATATACAGCTTCGATGCCTCCATTTTGGAGACTTTATCAAACGACACGAATGATTCTGGATAATATCCGCTGTCGAACAACAGCATTCCCAACTTAAACCAGAAACTCCGCTGTTCTATGCTCAAACCTCTGGCCTTCTTGTAAATCCTCAACGGTGTTCTGCCTTCCCTTTTCCAGTTGAGTTCACCCACGATTTTCTGGAGCTCTTCAGCAGTGGGCTGTTCCGGGATATCCACCAAAGTTTCAAACGAGAATGGAGTCTTTAACCTCTCCTCAAGCCACTTCTTGTTCATGTTGATCCTCAGCCAGCTGTGGGACATCGTCTCTCCGGTATCTTTATCGAGCGCCTGCCGGTAATAGCCGAGGGCCTCCCTTCTCTCTCCCATGATGTCTTTCAACAATCCCAGCCAGCCGCAGGCCGCAAAAGTTGTTTTTTTATCCGTCTCGAGCCGGGCAATGTTCTGGAAACAGTCTGAGGCCTGCACATAATCTTCATATTCGTACAACCCCATCCCAAGTTGATAC
Source organism: uncultured Eubacteriales bacterium (assembly GCA_964580235.1). Taxonomy (GTDB): domain Bacteria; phylum Acidobacteriota; class Aminicenantia; order Aminicenantales; family Aminicenantaceae. The sequence continues at coordinate 9,336 of CAZOJY010000095.1, forward strand.
AACATGTTGGTGTTCCTGATGTTTTCTTCCTTGATCTTTTTGTAGATCTCAGAGCTGTCTTCCAGGCTCCAGCCCAAAGCAAGAAGGTCGGCGGCATCTTCTGAAATTTCTGCCAGGGGCTCCTCGAGCATGGCCAGTTTGTGCTCGGGATCGATGACAGCTTCTTTCAGCTTGGATTGGCTGGTGAAAGTCAGTTCCTGGATATCCAAAAGGCGGCCGGTTGTTTTCACCTGCTCCGATCCGTCTTCGAAAACGGCCTTGACAGGCACCGGCATCCTCATCGTACCCAACCGCCTCACTTGAACAAGAGAGACATACTCCTCCCCTTCCTGTTCGCATTCCATCGCTTCGATCTTGTAGCAAAGGTATTTGTTGGAACGTACCCACTGGTCGAAAAACCAATTTAGGTTCTGCCCGCTTTCGGTTTCGAAAAATCTCTGGAGTTCCCGCCACCCCAGGCGTTTGCCGCCATAGGTTTGCAGGCATTTTTTATAGATGCGTTCAAACGTCTCCCGTCCCAGAACCGAATCCAGAGCACTGACTATGCTGAAGCCCTTGCTGTGGATCACGGTGTTGTTGTGGTCATATCGGATTTTTGACAGCCGCGCAGGGGGAATATCCACCGTGGTGTCATAATACATGGCCACTCCGTTTAGATAATTGCTCATCCAGTTCTGCCTTCGCTCGGGATCGATACCGCGGGCCAGGATATAATCTGTATCGGCAAAGATGCCCATCCCGATCCAGATCCATGCCGGTCGCTCCGGATCCAAAACCCACTCTCCCCAGTATTCATGGCCGATCTCATGGGCAGTGATCCTCTGCCAGTGCATGAGCGATTCGCCTTCCTTATATGTCTCCTCCCCATGGATAACGACGATGCCTGTGGCAAACGGATAGCCTCCCCACCGCCCCGAGCCGCCCGGAATGATGGTCAGGGTTTGGAACGGATAAAACCCGAGCCAATCCTTGTAATACTTGATGGCATCGACCGCCGTGTCCAAACAGACAAGAGCGGCCTTGGCGCCCTTTTCCGTGAAAAAAGCGGTCACCTGAATACCGTCCACGTCCCGGGTTTCTGCCTTTTCATTACTGGCCAGGTGGATACCGAATGTTTTTGCCCCATCGATTTCATAGCGCCCGGTGTTTTCATTCAAGCGGCCGCTGATGGCCATCGCATATCCATCGGGTATGTCCAGCTTCACCGAAAAGGAATCATGCACGGGCAGGCCATCCCACCAGATTCGCGGATACCAGTTGGTGTTCCCAAAAGAAGTCATATTTTCGTCTACTTCGAACGTCCTTTTGAATGCGATATCGAAACGGATCTGTCGTCCGGGCATCAAAAGTTCTGGCAGCCAATAAAAAAGAGGCGACTCGACCGCTTCCTGTTCTTTCCTGTTCAGCAGAGCCAGAGCCTCTCCATTCACTGCGACATCGATGGAATATGCGGCACTTATCCTCCAGTCGATGGCCACGATAGAGATGGCACGATTGGACGCATTGGGCAGAGTAACCGTCTCTTTCCCACCGATAAAACCGACATCGAGATCGACCTTGGCATCGATCTCATAATGGCTCTTGGGCGGATCGACCGGCACCCAGTATCCCCCATCGCTGTCAACAGCGGATGGCGCACACCCCACGCTCCCCATTAGGCCCAACAAAATGAAACAAATAAATACGCTTCTTTTCAATTTTAGCCTCCAATAAACCTGAATAATCATTTAGAAAATGCGATGCGTCATTGCGGGCGTCAGAGAAGCAATCTCATCTTCATGGTTCAGAGGTACATGTAGATATCAACATCCTCAATCTATAATACTGCAATTTTCCTATAAAAGTTGATAATATATCTCGATAATCAAAATAGAATTCCTTCAGGAATAAAACCATAGGGTGATATTATGAAGACGAACTCGATCAGAAATCTTAGGTACAGAAAAGCAGATAATCCGTAAAAGCTATTTTTGTTTTTTGAGGTTGTTGATGAAAAGACAGCTGAATTCCCGGCCTGGGAAGGCCACATGGAAGCTCTGTTCGATCTCATCGCCACTCAGCACCTTGAATTCCAATTTGGCCTTCGTTCCTTCAGGAGCGTTCTCGACGTGTTCGGTCATAAAAGTGAACGCTTTCCCATCTTCTGAAATGTTTTCCATCACATAGGTGTTCACGAATCCTTCTACATAAAATCCCCGCATCACAAAAGTTTTTCTGGCCTGATCATAGCTGAATACGCCGAAATCCTCATGGACTTCGCCGTTGGGATTTTTTTCGGTCGGTTCGAAAACAGATCTTGTTTTCATGTGGAGGAAATGTCCATTCAGGACAAACTTGTAGGTCTGCTTGACTTTGGACACACCCGGCGTTTCCCCTACCCAAGTTCCCTCCAAGAATTTCAAAGGCTCCCATACATCTTTTTTTTTGTCTGTCTGGGCTGCTGCCAAAACCGGGAGCAGGATTATTAATACAATTATTCTTTTTATCATGGGGATCTCGCCTTTAATCCAAATCATTTTTTTGGCAAATGCTTCACCACAACATTAATCGCTTTTGCCTGCATTTGTCAAATTTTGATAAAGCACAGCATCCTCATTTCTATGATGAAGGAGGCTTTTAGGGATGGTTGAAGCGACATTGAAGATTTCGACATTCCTCCGTTCTTCGAGGGTATCTGATCTAGTCAGACGGCGATGCTGTATTGAGCACGACTTGGCCAAAGGATCCAGCTCCCAAGCAAACGCGGGAACAGAGGAAAAGTGGAAAAGCTTTGGGATTAACGGGCGCAGTTCAGCGCCGCCGAGAAGGACGGTTAAGGAATGGCGTTAAAAATCTTCACAAGATAGAAACCATCCCTCAAAGCCGATATAAGGCCTTTGGGTATCACGGAAATAGAGAGGCTTTCTAAAGAAGCATTTCTAAAACCCGGATAAACAAGTGGTCAGGCAAGCTCCTTCCCCTCAATGATAAGATGAGCTTTCCTGAACCGCTTGAAAAAATCCCGGCCTGTTTGAATACGGCCTTTTCTCTGCGTTGATGGTTATTTTGCAGAAATTCTCCCCGCATTAAGGAGAAGACAGACGATTTTTGCCCAGGCTTATTTTTTTTTGAGTGTTATCACCATATACATGATGGATGTTTTGTTCACTTTCTTGAACGAGCTCAGGTCCAGGTAGGGGCTCTGGATCTCGATCGAGACCACTCTCTCTGGAAAATGACCGGCATCGTATCCGGCTGTCCTGGATTCTTCTCCCATGTACTCTTCGGAGGCTTTTTGGAATTTCGCCATCAGAGATTTATCCCAGGAAAGACCTGTCAATTTTTCCATCTCCTTCATTTCTTCGAGGGAACCAGCGAGAGCATCTGTTTCGATCTCAGCCTCCTGGCCGAGTTTTTCTGCAAAATACCTGCTCACCTCTTCCAGACTTCGGTCCGTGGTGAAGCAGGAGATTTTCACACCAGCAATTGTATAGCCTCCTATCTCGCTGGCAGATATCTCTCTCTGCGCTCCCATAACAGCGCTGTTGAAGATGTTGACCATGCTCTGTGTCAAGGAGGCATCAAATTTCGTGAAGCTAGGCGGCGGAACCTGGAGATCTTCCTTTTTTGCCATAGCGACATCCTGCGAAAACATGAATGCCGCCGATAAAAGAACAGCCGCTGCAACACCTGCGGCCAAAGGGTTAATTTTGTTCATTTTTTTCCTTTCTCTGTAGGACGGTGGTTTACCGTTCTACTTGTTGGGCTTAAAAACAATGGTGATCTGTGTTTTGGCTTCCGGCATGAACTCGTTCAGCTTCGGGGACGACGGGAAAACGATTACATTCGGAAGAGTGGCTGTCTGTCTGATGTCCAGATGATTAAAATCGTCGGGCCCCTGCCAGAATATATCGAACATGTCAAACTGTCTGTCATACTTCCAGTCTTTAAGCTTTTCTTTGTAAAATGCAGCGACCTTTTCCGGTTCATCAAGCGTCGACAGCGTCAGTGCCGGAAGTGTGCTGTATGTGACATCATTGGCCATCATCTCCGACGCTTCCTTCGCCGCAATGATAACGGCCCCGGGATAAGGCGGAATACCGACACTTTTCCTGGCCGGGATTTTCCACTGCTTGATCATATCGACCCACATCTGCCTGTTTTCCATTTTCTTAGGAGGAACAACCTTGGGAGCATAGAGCTCATCCGCAAAAGAAACGAGACTTGTCGAAACGACAGCAAACAAAAACAGACCCACAATCATTACAACTTTTTGTTTCTTTGAAATTTTCATGTTTTCATCCTTTCTTTTTATAACCTGATGGAACTTGATACGCCTCTGCGCCAAAACTGGCAGTATGGAGCTCGATGAGTTCGGTGTAATACGTAAAAGCAGGTTCACTGCCGTCGCTCTTCTTGGATTTTTTCAGGGCTTTTTTGGCAAAACCTCCCAGCATCTTTTTGACACCGCCGCCTTCTTCCTCCTCTTGCTCCTGATCTCCGCCCTTCTTGGTCGCATAATATTTCCCATCGATAATCACGGGATACCCCTCGATCTTTTTCATCTCTTTGGCGAAATCTGCGCCAGCCTGCTTGGGACTTGCACTTTCATCGCTCATCTGTGTGAAGAGAGCCAGCCAGTTGCTCCCCAGGATATCCTGTTGAAAGGCTTCCACATCGATGCCAATTTTTTTCATGTGCTCTCTGGAAAAAGACATCTCCTGTTCATAGCACTCCTTTACTTCTCCGCTGAGGGGAGTTGTCCAGACAGTTGTCAGAAGACGGCTGGTTCCTGTTTCACCGGTTCTGACATTCTCCCAATCCACGATCCAGCTCACAGCATATTTTTGGCTGGGGA
>CAZOJY010000096.1:0-14005 GCA_964580235.1 uncultured Eubacteriales bacterium
TCAGGATGTACAGACAACGGCTGATTGCTGTATCCACCTTGTTGTAAAAGCCAACCCCGCCCTGAACCTGTTCCCAGTCCTCGAACCGTATGGGAAACCGCCCCTTTTTTGTGCTGGGGCCCTTCCACGAGCCAAAATCCTGCATGCCTCCGTAGACATTGTAGGGATAATCCATGTCGACTCCGATGGCATAGAGTTGGGCCATGGGCAGCTCGTCCGGATGATACCAGTTTTCGCCGGAATCATAGGTGACGGCCATTCCATAGTCATAGCCCATCAACATATGCCTGGAATCGTGGGGGTCGATCCACAACACATGATTGTCACCCCCGTAGCGAAATGCTCTCTTCCATGTTTTGCCTCCATCCGCTGATTCATCCACTCTTGAGCTCAATACGAAGACATGATCCGTATCATTCGGGTCGATAATGATCTGGCCGTAATAATTCGATCTGTTTCCGATGCTTTTTCCTTCCGGGCTGACAAGCCTCCAGGATTCCCCCCCATCATCGCTGCGGTATATTCCCTGTCCAACGGTGGGTTTGCTCGGCGGTTGCCCTTTGAACAATTCTTGATATCGCTTTTCATAAGACATGCCTTGTATGTTGGCATTATCGATTGTGGCATAAAGGATTTTTGGATTTTTTGGAGAGACGGCCAGGCCAATTTTTCCAATCATGCCTCCTGGAAGACCACGGACCAGCTTTTTCCATGTTTTCCCCTCATCGACTGTCTTGTATATGCCACTTCCGGGACCTGCCGTGCGAAAGGACCAGGCCCAGCGTCTTCTGTCATACGTAGAGGCATAAAGGACATCGGAATCGCCGGGATCCATCACAAGATCGGTGGCTCCGATATACCTGCCATCAACAATAATTTCTAACGATTTTGTCCATGATTTTCCTCCATCTGTTGTTTTGTAGACCCCTCGCTCAGGATTTTCGGAATAAAGATGTCCTTGAGCCGCCACATAAACGATATTTGGGTTTTCAGGATGGATCACGACACGGCCGATATGATGGGATTCTTCAAGGCCCATGTGACTCCAGGTCTTTCCACCGTCTGTGGATTTGTAAATCCCATTGCCAAAATATGTGCTGTTGCGGAGGTTGGCCTCTCCGGTTCCGACCCACACGATGTCCGGATCGGAAGACGCGACGGCGATATCTCCTATGGAAGAAATATTTTCAAAATCGAAAACAGGGAAAAAAGAATGTCCATTATTGACCGTCTTCCACACCCCTCCAGGGCCAGCTCCAACATAAAAAGTATGGGGATCCTGATTTTCTACGGCAAAAGATACAACTCTTCCTCCCTGTCGGGTGGGGCCAATCTCCCGGTAATGAAAAAATTTCAAGAAATCCTGAGAAAGTTCCTGGCTGAAAGCCTCTGAAAGCAAAAGAGGGAAAATCATTGCAAGCCCTATGCTCAAACGTTTTATAAGCAGCCTTTTTTTTGAAACCATCATACCTCCTCAAAAAAATCCCTTTTTGCTTGTAGACTTATCACAAACGTTTCGGGCTTCAGCTCACCTGATGACATGCCACTCGTGTTCTTGTGGCCGGGCAAGGTATTGCAGTCCGTCTTCGGTAAAAGACGTGATCTGACCGATGCCCAGCTCGACGCCGTACTTCCAGCCTGAGACAGCAACTCTGGTGTGAGGTTCAAAAGCAAAAAGGGTGTTGTAATGCAGTTTATGATTATTCGTCACTATGGACGTGGGATAGTACCCCGGACCTGATGTCATACCAGCAACATAGGATTTCCGGTCAAACATATAACCTCCAAGCCAGAAACGCCATATGTACATCGGGGGCGGATGAAATCCCAATTCGGTTGCGATGATGCCTTCTTCGGGAACAATTTTCCTGGATGCAGCGACAATTTCCTTCCCTGTCCGCCCCACCTTGAACTCCTTTCTGAAAAGATCCTGGATTCGGTTGACCTTTCTTAAGGATTCTTTCAAGGGCTCCGGCACGTCGGTCTCTCCTCTTTTCAGCACGTAGGCATGTTGATGAGAATCGGTAATCAGTCCGTACATATAAAGGTCGGTATCACAACTGATTATGTCGCCTCGCCGAATGACCACACTGACTCCGTTGTTGGTCCTGCCATTGCGAAAACACTCGGGAGGATCATTATATTTGGCCATGTTTTCATCATTTCTCTGCACATTGATGGTGGGATAGTTTTCCATATCCAGGCCCATCTCCACGTATTCATGCAGGACCCACCAGTTCAAGTCCTCGGTTGTCGTGACATCAGGAATCACCACGTTATTTGAAAAAGCCTCGGCAATCACCTCGTTGGCAACTCTTTGCACATGATGATAAACACTTATCCTCTCTGGGCCAACTGTTTCCAGCCATCTCACTCCCAAGGTCCAGGAATCAATGGACCGAGAGCCGTACTTTTTCCCCAACGTAGAGATCAGTTTCTCCTTATTGTATTGGCCAACAGCAATTTTGCTGGGATCCCGCTGTTTCACCAAATCGGCTATATGCGCATAATCGCGCGGCTCCACGTATTCGATTTCTTCTCCTGTATCATAAAACATCAAAAACCTGGGGAGCTTCTGCGAGCCTGGAGCGGCATACTTGCTGGGATAGGTCATGCCCTGATGATCCGCAGGCAGGAGAGACACATAAACCGGGCCTTGATTGTCGTAGTAAAGATCGGCTTCATCATCGCGGATGATCCACAAATCGACTCCCTGTTCCCGCATCACCATCGGAAGCACATGTTCCCTTTTCCATCTCCACCACTTCTCAGTAAGCTTTACCCTTTCCCGCAGAGGCAAAATATTTTTGCTGTCTTCAGCCGGAACAATTTGGGCTTGAATATCGGTTTGACAGATCATAAGTTCCAAGATCAATGCTCCTGCAAGCCATAAAAAATATTTTTTTTTCATAGGCTGCCTCCATGTTTGGATTTGGATAATTCCTTTCATTCCTTATTTTATGATATACCACTTTGTCTGACGGCCGCCGAGATATTCTATACCGTTTTCAGCAAAGGCCACAGTCTGTTCCAGGACAATCCGAACATCCTGGCCGTCCCACTCTGGGAGCGAAGTTTTTGTATCCAGTTCCATGGCATAAACGGTGTTCAAATAAACGGGATACTCGCCCCTAGGGATCGGCTCTTGAGATTCTTCATCCCCCAAAGCCGGCCCGGCTCCATAACGGGTATTCTTAAAAAACCCCCCGGACGAATCATACCGCATGATAAAAAGCGGTATCGGATGGCTGTATATGGCCGGCCGTAGATTCTCTGCTTTGGCTTTTTTAAGAGCGGATAACCAGATTTCATTTCCTGTTCGGCCTTCCTTAAACTCTGCCGCAAAAATGTCCTGCAATCTGTTTGTCCTGGCCATAGCTTTTTTTAATCCTTCGGGAACATCCTTCTCCAGCTTTCTCAGGACATAAGCAACCTGCTGTGTGTCGGTTCCTAAGCCCAGATAGTTGATGCCGGTATCACAACATATGATATCTCCCCGTCTTATAACAGTGTTGTATCCGTTGCGTGGGGGGATGTCTATCCGGAAATGCTCATCAGACTCCGGATATTTTTTTCGTTCCGCAAAACTTCTCTGTAGAGTGATCGTCGGATGATCACTGGTCAAAAGTCCCAGATCCCGGTACCGCTGCCTTACCCACCAATTCAGTTCGTCCGTCGTGGTCACGTCAGGGATGATAACTTTATTGGAATAAGCTTCGGCAATGACATCATGTGCAATACGCGTGACATAGTGGAAAACGCTGATCTCTTCAGGGCTTCTTTTTTCCAGGAATCCTGTAGCTAGATTCCTGGATGGAACAAAGCGAGATACATAATCCTTCCCTAGCACCTTTCCTATTTTTTGTTTATTCCGGTCGCTGACACCAATCTTTTTGGGGTCCCGCTTATTGACTGATTCTGCCAGATTGTCAAAGTCAGCGAATTCAAGCTCGACGCCCTCTTTCATGCCGTTGTCAAAAAAAATGAGCACCGGAGGTTCCTTCGGAACCAACCCTTCTTCGTCGCCCGGAATAAGGGATAGGTAGAGTACGCCTTCATTGCGCCCGACAAGCCACATATCCACATCTTCCCGTCTCATCACTTCAGGGAGCACATGCTTCTGCCTCCACTTGAGCTGTTTTTCCATAAATTTTGCCTGCTCCCAAAGCGGAAGGATGTTTTGGAAATCCCCGGCAGGCTCGATAGAGTATTCCTGTCCTTTTAAAGCACCAAACAAACCTATTAAAACAAAAATCAAAAACACATTCTTTATTTTAGTCAATTTATTCCTCCTTCAATTTATCCTGGATTATTCACGGGCCGAAATTTCTGCAGCGGCAAGGCCGTGGCCCACGATGCTGTATTTTCATACTGCGAATAGGCTGCAACGAAGCTGATGTGGTGAGCAGGAAAGCTATTTATGCCATCTCCTATTGTTTTTCATCTGGCCTCCTATTTGAGTTATTCGAATTAAAAAATTAAATTTGTCCGCACAACAAGAATGCATTTGTTCAACATATCTGTCCTATAATGCAAATTTTGTCCACCTTTTCACGTCTGAGCTTTTCATACTACCACTTTTTTGTCTTGTTTATCCAGGGAAGATTTACTATTCTAAAGAGGATAACTCCCAAACGTCCCCTGGAGGATTGCCCCATGTTAAAAAACACAAAAACGGCCACAAAATTGGACCGCCGTCAGTTTCTGAAGATAAGCACACTGGCGACTGCATCCGGAGCCATAATGGGAACAAGTAAATCTTTCACATCTCCCTTATCTCATCCTGAAAATCGCTTTCCTGTTAAAATCACAGACAAATGCAAACGAATGGACCAAAAAAACACGATTTTTGCTAGACAGCTCTGGGATGATGAATTTCTGGAAAGGATCGAATCTTCCATCGACAGAGCAAGCATAGAAGCACTGGAAAAAGTGAAAGGATGGACTCCTCTCGATGAGGCGCTGAATGAAGCGGGATGGGCCCTTGATCACAAATTTGCCTCAGGGAGCGAAAACGGCCAGCCACATTCCCAGGCTTATGAATGGGATGAACCTGTGCGAAGAAAAAAAGTCGAATTCCAAAATCCCGAAGATGCCAGCAGAAAAATCAAAAAAGCTGCACGCTATCTTGGGGCGGACCTTGTCGGAATTTCCCCGTATGATCCTCTCTGGACCTACTCCCGGCTGATCAAAGAAAACTTTGAGTCTGAACCAGATTCCGGTGGAAAGCCAGAATTTGAGCATTTTGTCCCAGCATTTCCGTTTGAACCAAAATCGGTTGCTGTCATAGCTGTGGAAATGGATTACGAAACAATGGCCCTTTCCCCGTCAGCTCTCGGAGGAGCAGCCACTGGCCTCGGGTACTCCCGAATGTGCTCTGTGGGATATTCGGTGGCGACTTTCGTTCGAGCTCTGGGGTATCGAGCATTTGCCAACGGGAACGATGTTTCTCTTAGCATACCTTATGCCATTGCTGCGGGATTGGGTGAACTGGGCCGTCACGGTTTGTTGATAACCCCGGAATTCGGGCCACGAGTGAGATTGGTAAAGGTTTTCACCGAACTGGAGCTCAAACCTGACAAGCCCAAGACTTTTGGAGCATGGGAATTCTGCAAGCACTGTAAGCGCTGCGCTGATTCCTGTCCTTCCCAGGCCGTTCCAAAAGGTGAACCGACATTGGAGGGCAAAACGATTTCCAACAATCCAGGTGTCTTGAAGTGGTATATCGACCCAGAAAAATGCATCCAGTTCTGGAGGGAGAACGGAACAGACTGTGCCAACTGCATAACAGCCTGTTCTTTCAATAAACTTCCGATGTGGCATCATCGGCTTTCGGAAGGAATAGTGGCTCTTCCAGTTACCCCCATACATATGTTAATGGCTAAAATGGATAAATTCTTCGGATTCGGGAATGTCAATGACAAAAGGGCGAACGCAGCCTTCTGGGAAAAGGATTGATACAATGAATCTTATAACATTTTGTCTAGGGACCATTGCAGTTTTCATTTTATGGGGAATGACAGGTTGGATAAAGAAGAACCAAATCAAACTTTCCTGGTTTTCCTGGTTGGGAGTCATCCTGACTGCATTTCTTGCTTTTTTCACGGTCGCATGGTTCCTGAGTTGCATCATAGAGCGAGAAACACAGGCGGCCGGAATGGGACTTTTGATTTTTGGGGCACTGGCCTTTACAGCTTTCGGAATAACACGAAAAAAAATCATCAAAGATACCAAATCCCAAGCTAAAGCAAAATAAAAAAAGAGACACTGCCTCTAAACATGAACTATAAAAATCATAAGACCCGGGATAAAACTCCCATTCTGAAGATTATTGTTTGGATGACTGTTATTATCTCCTTGACCGTCGCCTATATTTTTGGGCTCATACAAAAAGACACACGCATGTTGACAAATCTCCGCAGCATTTTTCCTGAAAAGGTTGAATTCCGAACAAGAGGCAATAATCCCCTATTACTGGAGATCTATGACCAGGAAACAAGAAAATTTCTAGGATATTGTGCAGTAGATAAATCTCAGGGCTGGGGCGGGCCGTTGCTTGTAGCGGCCATCATCGATCCGGGAGGCACCCTTAGAAAAACCATTGTCCTGGATCACAAAGAAACCCCCTCTTTTTTCCTTAAGCTGCAAAGACATAATTTCTTAGATCAATTTTCTGGGAAAGAGGTGTCTGAGCCTTTCATTCTGGAAGAGGATATAGATACGATCACACAAGCCACCGTAACATCCAGGGCAGTAACAGATGCCGTAAGAACAGCTTCTCATGCGGTGGGGAGAAAGCTCCTGAAACTCCAGATCGAAGAAACGCATGCGGGGTGGAATTTCGGAATCAACGAGTTGATCCTTCTTTTTCTTTATGCAGGAGTATTGATCAACATAAAGCTAAAATCGAAAATACTGCGCTATGGGATTGCCACAACAGCTTTTATCTTTCTAGGCTTCTATCTCAATTCTGCTATCGCCATCGGTAACATCTCTCAGATAATGCTTGGATATATTCCCTCCCCCAAAGAAAACACATTTTGGTGGATACTCATAGGGGGAGCCTTGTTCATGCCGTTTGTTCTGAAAAAAAATCTCTATTGTTCCCGTTTGTGTCCCTTCGGAATTCTCCAGGATTACACAGCAAAGCTGGGTGGTATAAACATCGTCATGTCTAAAAAAAATGTGAGACTCGCCAAGACTATTGCTTCTTTCTTGACCTGGCTTGCTTTGGTAATCATATTCATCACCTCGAATCCTGCGCTGGGCACTTATGAACCATTTGCTGTGTTCTTTAGACTCGAAGGAGCAGGAATTCAATGGTATATCCTTCCGGTTGTTGTTCTTGGTTCTTTTATTTTGACACGATTCTTTTGCCGGTTCTTCTGCCCGGTGAGCGTGGTGTTGAATTTGTTAGTCAAATCTAGACATAATCTTGAAAAAATTTTAAAGAGAAAAAACTAATGATCAAAATGAAGATCAAGGAGGCCATCGCAATGGCTTTGGTTTTAATCACTTTTGGGCTTATCATGATCTACTTATACCAAATACTTTTTAAAACTCCTGCATAAGAGTGATTTTCGAATTCGCCCATTTGCCTGGAAAAAAACCCTATGTTATACTTTTTGTCTTTCAAGGATAAAATACAAATTTTATTAATTTAAGTGAGGTAAAAACATGAAAAAAGCCATTATCATGGGTGCTGCAGGAAGAGACTTCCACAATTTTAACGTTTATTTTAGGGAAAACGAAAATTTCCAGGTTGTGGCTTTCACAGCCACCCAAATTCCCGACATCGAAGGCAGAAAATATCCGCCTCAACTCGCTGGAAGATTATACCCTGATGGGATTCCGATTCATCCCGAAGAAGAACTCGCTTCTTTGATCAGAACCCATAAAGTCGACAAAGTTTATTTTGCATACAGCGACGTCCCTCATGAGTATGTGATGAACAAAGCATCGGAGGTGATGGCGGCCGGAGCATCATTCGTTCTCTTAGGACCGGATGAGACGATGATAAAAAGCAAACTCCCTGTTGTTTCGGTATGTGCCGTAAGAACAGGATGCGGAAAAAGCCAAACCAGCCGAAAAATATCGCTTATTCTAAAAAACAAGGGCCGAAGAGTTGTCGTCATCCGCCACCCGATGCCGTACGGGAACCTGGCTGAGCAGAAGGTCCAGCGATTTGAAAAATACGAGGACCTCAGCAAACACCACTGCACCATCGAAGAAAGGGAAGAATATGAACCTCATATCAACAACGGGATCATCGTCTATGCCGGTGTGGACTATCAGGCCATCCTGGACGAGGCAGAAAAAGAAGCAGATGTCATCATCTGGGATGGAGGAAACAATGATTTTTCTTTTTATAAAGCGAACTTAGAGATTGTGGTGGCGGACCCTCACAGAGCCGGCCATGAGCTCCGATACCATCCTGGGGAAACAAATTTCAGAAGAGCAGATGTGATCGTCATCAACAAAATTGGAACTGCAGATGAGGAAAAGGTCAATCTTGTGACTGAAAACATCAAAAAATACAATCCGAAAGCTCAGATCGTCCGCGCCAATTCACCCATCTCTGTCTCAGGGGGAGAGGAAATCGCGAATAAAAACGTCCTGGTTATAGAGGATGGCCCCACCTTGACCCATGGGGGGATGTCCTATGGAGCCGGTGTGGTTGCTGCCAATAAATTCGGTGCTGCTGCGATCATAGACCCGAGACCTTTTGCAGTCGGGAGCATTGAGGGCACATTCAAAAAATTCAGACATTTAGATAAAGTCCTTCCTGCCATGGGTTATGGAGAACAACAAATAGCTGAGCTAACGGAAACGATCAATCGCAGCGATTGTGATCTTGTTGTCAGCGGTACGCCCATCGATCTCAGCCGCTTGATCGAAACCGATAAAAAAATACTCCGCGTCCAGTACGACATTGAAGAGATCGGATCCCCAGATCTGGAAGAAATTCTTAAAGATTTTTAGCCGCTGAGAAGTTGTCTCTATTATGAATGGCGGAGAGGGTGGGATTCGAACCCACGATACCGCATTCACGGTATAGCGATTTTCGAGACCGCCGCCTTCAACCACTCGGCCACCTCTCCGACCTTTTTATTTTATACGGATTTGACGCTTTTTTTCAAAAAAGGATTTCAAAATTTTACCGCATTCTGCTGCCAAAACGCCACCCTTTATCCCAACCCAATGATTCATTTTTGCAAAAGGGAAGGTCATCACAGATTCCACGGCTCCGCCCTTGGCATCAAAAGCGCCAAAAATCACTCTTTTCAATCTAGCATGGACGGCCGCTCCTAAACACATGGGACAGGGTTCAAGCGTGACATACAGCTCACAACCCGTAAGCCTGTAGTTTTTTTTCCCCAGACAGGCCTCTCTGATTGCCATAATTTCAGCGTGGGCTGTAGGATCGTTGGATGAGATCGGTTTATTGTATCCGCGCGCGATTATTTTTTCATCTTCAATGAGAACTGCACCCACAGGAACCTCCCCGGCTTCCATGGCTTTTTCTGCCTCCGATAAGGCCTCCTGCATAAAATGTTCGTCTCTATCCATTCGAAGCTGCCTCAATCACGGCGATTGATTTTACCTCTGTTGTCCAAAATTTACAACCGAGTGCTCTCTTTGATGCAAACGCAAGATTGCGATATAATCGGCAACGATGCCGATGGAAACATTTGTGTGTTCATTCTGTCAGAATACCTATCCTGTCGATCCATTTCATACATTTTGTCCCAAGTGTCAGGAACCGCTTCTCTGCAAAGGCCCACAAACAGATAAAAATTTTCATCATGACAAAAATCATCCCCTGGAAATCATGCTGGATTTTCTTCCTCTAGACTATATAAACCACGATCTAAGCCTTGGAGAGGGCAACACGCCTATGGTCAGACTCAAGAGATTGGAACGAAACTTTCACCTGCCATTATTGTTTGCCAAAAACGAGACCATCAACCCCACATTCAGCTTTAAGGACAGAGGAACAGTAGTGGCAATCCAGAAAGCTATTTCCCTTGGAATCAAAAAAATTGGAACGGTATCCACCGGAAATATGGCCGCCTCGACCGCAGCATATGGGGCAAGGGCCGGTTTGAAGACAGTGATACTGGTAAAACAGGGCTCTCAAATAGAAATTCTCACATCAACATCCGTCCACAACCCCCTGTTGATCAATGTTGAGGGAGATTACGGAAAACTATTCAGGGAAAGCCTTTCTCTAGGAAAGGAAAACAACATTTATTTTGCTAATTCGGTGGATCCTTTCCGGATCGAAGGTTATAAAGTTACAGCGTTTGAGACCTTCTTTCAGCTAGATCAAAGAGTGCCTGATTTCATCTTTGTTCCTGTGAGTTCAGGGGGGCATTTGATCGGAATTATTAAAGCTTTCGACGAACTCAAACAACACGGATTCATTAAGAAGTATCCCCATTTTGTGGGTGTTCAAGCGGAAGGCTGCTCTCCAATGGCCAGAGCTTTCCAAGCAAAAAAGCCCAATGTAGAAAGGATAGAGAAAGCCGAGACCATCGCAAAGGCCATTTCCAATCCTGATCCGCCAGGAGGAAATATTTTGCTAAGGATGATTAGGCGTACTGGAGGAACCATAATGAGCGCTCCAGAGGAAAAAATTCTCGAGGCTCAACGAATTTTGGCCGAACTCGAGGGGATATTTGTCCAACCTGCCTCAGCCACAATTCTGACAGGGCTTCTCGAATTTGCTGAAAAGAGGCCGTTGGATCCAAAGAGCAGAATCGTTATGATCCTGACAGGGACCGGACTTAAATCCTCCAAAACTGCGGCTCTTGCCAGCATGCGTGTGCAACAAACTTCCCTTGCCGATCTGCCCAGCATCATAAAATCTGTTAACTTGGATAATTTATAAATTATCCAGCTTAAATCAGATTGAATTTCTCTTGGTAAAAAAAAGTATCTTTTGTGTAAGAATATGCTATTATGACTAATACTCAACGTAAGAAAGGAGGTCCTCATGAGTAACGATTTTCCATCCATGGAAATTCGGCTTCCTAAAATCAAACCCGGTATCATCAAACTTACCATTGCTGGCGTGATCATTCTCATCCTGTTATTCAGCTCTTTCTACCAGATCGGTCCTGAGGAAATGGGAGTGATCCTCCGCTTTGGAAAATTTGTCCGGACGACAGACCCCGGGCTTCATCTCAAGCTCCCCGGTATCGAACAACTGACAAAAGTACCGGTCCAAAGACAGCTGAAAAAGGAGTTTGGATTTCGCACAGAAACCCCTGGAATAAGGACAGAATACAGGGTAACTCCAGAAACCCAAAAGGAAGCCAGGATGCTGACGGGCGATTTAAACGTGGCAGATGTGGAGTGGATCGTGCAGTACAAAATCAAAGATCCTGAAAAATATCTCTTCAGACTGAGAGATCCAGAAAGCACTTTTCGCTACATGAATGAGGCGGTTGTGAGAAAAATTGTCGGTGACAATTCAGTGGATGAGGTTATCACCGTTGGAAGAGCCAGAATGGCCCTAGAAGCCAAAGAGGAACTGCAGAAACTTTGCGACCTGTATGAGATCGGAATAGAAGTCAACCAGCTCATTTTCCAGGATGTCAATCCCCCGGAGCCTGTAAAGCCCTCATTCAACGAGGTCAACGAGGCTCTCCAAGAAAAGGAACGAAAAATCAACGAGGCCTGGTCAGAATACAACCAAGAAATCCCTAAAGCTCGGGGAGAGGCTGAGCAGGTGATTCGAGCCGCCGAAGGATACGCCACAGAAAGGGTGAACAACGCAGAAGGAGACGCCAACCGGTTTAAAGCCATATACAGAGAATATGCCCGTGCCCCATTGGTTACGAGAAAACGCCTTTATCTTGAAGCCATCAACGAAATTCTCCCGAAGATGAATAAAAAAATCATTTTTGACGAGCAACAGAAAAACATCCTGCCACTCCTGAATCTTGGGGAGGAGGTGAAAAAATGACCAAACAAACAATTTCTATTCTTATCGTTGCAGCAGCGCTTTTGCTTTTGATTATCCTCTTCAATGCCTTTTACATTGTATCTGAAACGGACCAGGTCATCATCACACAATTCGGAGAACCCATCGGGCAAGCTATAACGAATCCAGGATTACACATCAAAGCCCCCTTTATCCAGAAGGCCAATCATTTCGAGAAGCGATGGCTGGAATGGGATGGCGATGCCAACCAGATTCCGACAAAAGATAAAAAATACATATGGGTTGACACTTATGCCAGGTGGCGAATCAGCGATCCGCTCGTTTTCTTCCAGAGAGTGCGGGACGAAAGAGGGGCCCAATCCAGAATCGATGATATTATCGACGGAGAAACCCGAAATGCGATTGCCAATTTTGACCTCATAGAGATAGTGCGTTCCTCAAATCGGGAATTTGAAAAAACAGAGGAGACTGAAATTCTAGATCTTGCCAGCGCCTTAGTTAAGATTCAGACTGGACGAGAGAGGATCGCCCAAATCATCCTGGAAAAATCCTCTCATACGACTCCGGAAATCGGAGTGGAGCTTAAGGACGTCAAAATAAAAAGAATCAACTATGTGGAAGAGGTCGAAAGAAAACAGTTCGACCGAATGATCTCAGAAAGACAGCGAATCGCATCCAAGTATAGGTCCGAGGGTGACGGAAAAAGTGCAGAAATCCGCGGTCAGAAAGAAAAGGAACTGTTAAAGATTCAATCAGAAGCCTACAGGACAGCTCAGGAAGTAAAAGGTAAGGCTGATGCGCAGGCCACATCGATTTATGCAGATGCTTACAACCGGGATCCAGAATTTTACCAATTCATGAAAACACTGGAAGTTTACCGGAATATTATGGATAAAGAAACCTGGCTTCTTCTGTCGACAGATGCGGAATTCCTCAAATACCTCAAAAGCACGCGCAAGTAGCCTGAATAATTCAGACAATTTGTTTGAGACGGGCCATGGATATATTCCCTCCCGACAGCACGAGAGCGATGTTTTTGCCTTTGAGCCTTTCTTTGATCTTCAAGGCGGCTGCCAGCGGAGAAGCACCGGCTTCTTCCGCCATATTCCGGACAAGCTCCATAATCAACAGGATGGCCTGCACCATTTCCTTTTCAGACACCAATATAAAATCCGAAAGGCTATCCCACAAAATCTCCTGTGTCAGTTCATAACCGATTTCAGTGGCTAAACCCTCTGCGGCCGTCTCCATTTTGTCTTTGACTATTTTTCTGCCTTTCCAGGAGAGATAGGCGGCAGGCGCCATTGCAGCCTGGACACCGATAACCTGGCAATGGGGATTGACGGTCTCTTTGACAATGCAGCAGCCGGAAGCACCGCTTCCCCCACCTACGGGAACGAATATCATGTCCAGGTCAGGAACCTCCTCGAAAATTTCTAAAGCATAGGTTCCAACCCCGGAAATCAAATCCGGTTCATTCGCAGGATGGATGAATCGAGCCCGCCTCTCTCCAGCCAATTTTTCGGCATAATCCTTGGATTCATCGAAAATCCTGCCGAAAAATACGACCTGAGCACTCATGCTCTTGATAGCCTTAACTTTTGTCGGATTGGACTTCTCGGGCATCACAACAGTCACAGGAACATTAAACAGATTGGATGCATAGACGATCGACAGGGCGTGGTTTCCGGTCGAAGCCGTGACTACTCCGTGTTCCTTCTGTTTGCGGGACAGATTATAAATGAGATTGATTCCCCCTCTTGTTTTAAAGGCTCCGGTGGGCATATGATTTTCGTGTTTGATATACACCTTTGCGTCAAGCAGCTGATTCAGTTGGGGATAAGAATACAACGGAGTTCGGGGGAGGTACCGCTTGATCAGATGTCTCGCTTTCAGAACATCCATGAATGTGGGCCTGTTCATCTTCATCATACAGCCCTTCATTTATCGAGCCAGGCTTATCAATACGCGGAATAATTTGTATCCCTCGATATAGTCTTGGGTCTCGAACGTGACAGTTCGAGCTCTCGTGCGCTTGACCTGAGGGATGAG
>CAZOJY010000097.1:0-13966 GCA_964580235.1 uncultured Eubacteriales bacterium
CTCGACGCCGCCTTCCACGCCGCCTTCGATACCGATATCCATGAGTTCTTCTTCGGCGATTTCATCGGGGATTTCCACAGGGGCAACGAGCTGGCCGGGCTGAATATTGGTCTGGGCTTTGACGGGTTTGATCCGCGTTCTGGCTTTGGGTTTGGCCTTTTTTTTTGCTGGGGGAGGGGGAGGAGGAGGCGGTGGAGGAGGAGGCGCCAGGAATGCGCTGTAAACTTCGACTTCGGGCAAGTTCCCTGTATTGAGCAGCGGCATGATCACCAGCAGAACTGCAATAAAGGCATGGACGATCAGGGATACCGGAAAAATCACGGCCTTTAATCCGTAGTTTTTACCACCCTGGATAAAAGAATCTTTGAACATATTCACCTCCTTATCTGGAGTTGGAGATATTTTATGTTTTATGCCGATTGTCACTCTCTCGGAGTAAGACTGCCAATATTTTTCATCCTGAGATGAGTAATGAAATTGTTGGGATAATTTCTCCAGTTTCTCTAAATCAAAAAGCTCTTTCTGGCACTCCTGACAGGTTTTCAAATGTTGTTCGACTTGTTGTTTGTCTCTTGTCCTGAGCTCTCCATCAAAATAAGCACCAAGCATTTCCTTTATTTTCTCATGTTTCATCTGCGTCTCCTTTAAAGATATTCCGCCATCGATGATTTGAGTTTCTCGCGAGCTCTGCTCAACCGCGACATGACCGTTCCTTCAGAAATTTCCAGTAGCTGAGCTATTTCTTTGTAACTTTGATTCTCATATACCCGCAGGATGAAAACGATCTTTTGTTCAGGGGGAAGAGCCTTAAGCGCCTTCTTGAAACTCTGTTCTGTTTGGTTTCTTTGGAGCATTTCATGAGGCAATTCCTGTCCCATTGAAGAATTACCTGCTATTTTCTCGGCGCCATCTCCTAAAGGCTCTTCCCGTTTCGAAGATTTTATAAAGTTGAGGCTGTTGTTGACGGCTATTTTTCGAATCCACGTAAAAAAGTTCATACCATCTTTGAACCTATTCAGAGCAAAATAGGCCTTGATGAAGGTCTCCTGGGAAACATCGTCCGCAGATTGGTGGTTTCCTGTCATTCTGCGGCAGAGGTAATAGATGCTGTGTTGATATTTCTTCACCAGGGTCTCGAAAGCATCAACGTTTCCCTGTTTGGCCTTTGCGATTAACATGCGTTCCTCTTTTATCTCGTCTTGCCTCATTTGTGCTCCTTTTAATATACAAACGAAATCATGGTTTATTCCCAGAATTTCTGTTCATTTTGGCCGCTTTCCCCATCCATATGCATAGAGGCAAATTTTGTGCCGATCAAATAATTTTTAATGTATTAATAATAAAAGAGATAGAAAAATATTGAGTGAGGGATTCAGTAAAGTATCTTTACAACTGGAAAAAAATTGTCACTTTTTTATCAATTTTAAGAGTTCTTCTGCTTTGTCTTTAAGGGCAGGATGATCGGCCGCCTTCTGAGCAAGCTGCAGGGCCTTTGCTTTCATGCCCCCGTTGTAAAATCCAGCCGCCGCGTTATACAAGGCCGTAGCTTTGGTGAGTTGCATCTTTTTGAGCTGGTTTTGTTTTTGGGAAATGTGCATTTTTTTTCTTTCCTCTGCGAACGAGGATTTCTCGATTTCTTTAATCTTTTTTTGGATGGACAATTCACTCCGCTCGAAATTTCGACCTGCTGTTTCAAAATAAGCCCCAGAATTTATCCAGTCTGCCTTTTTTGCCCTGATTTTGCCCAGATAATAGGGAGGGTCTCCACTTAGTGTGTCGAGTTTATAAGCTTTGAGAAAGTTTTTTTCAGATTCATCCAGTCTGGATTGGTTGAAGGCGACTACCCCTGCCAGCGAATACACTTCGGCGTGTCCGATCAGGTATTTTTTAGAGCTTTCTATGTTTTCCCAGGCGTTTTCCCACTCGCCCAGTTCGTTTTGATTCCATGCCAGCCAGTAATGGGACTCGCCGAGATAATATTTTCCAAGGGATAACATATTGTTGCAGATATTAATGGCTTCTTTATGTCTGCCGAGGTAGCTCAAACACATTGCTTTTCCCAAAAGGGCATCCCGGTGGGCGGGGGCCACGGCCAGCATTTTTTCATAAAATTCCAGGCTCTTGTCAAGCTCCTCGAAAGCAAAATAGATGCTGGCCAGGGAGATGACAAGGGAGGAAGACTCTGGGATATGTTCGTATGCTTTTAAGAAATTTTTCTCTGCTGTTACCAATAACCGTTTTTTAAGCGCCTTTTGGCCGAGAAAAAAGAAGGCTTCATAAAACTGATAGTCGTCCTGAGCCAACTTTTCCAGATTTAACGGATTCCCCTTGGGGAGAATAGACAGTTTATACCGAATCAACGGAGAATCAGGAAAGGCCTGTTCGATGGATTCGATATCGAGCTTTTCCTTAATGAAATAGGAAAAGGTGGGAAAAAAGCCGATAGCTACATAGGCGTAAATCTCTTCAACCTTTGATTTTTCTTTGAACAACTCCGTCCATTCTTCGAGATCGGCCTTCACATCGTCCATAGAAACGATAACGCGGCTGCCGTCTTCGATAAAATCCCCGACAACGCCGACTGTTTTTCTAGGAATGGTGCTCGCGATTTTCAGCAAAACAGAATAATCCGCAAGGTAAGGAGAAGCTGCAATAATATCTTTGGCTTGTGGGAAGTATGTTTCTTGTAGGATTCCCAGTTCCCGTTCCCTGAGGCCAAGGAGGATGGCTGTTTTGAGGAGTTTTTTCGTGGTTTTTTTCTGGAAAACAGGAAAGGAGAGCGCCTGCTCATATAGATCGTAGGCTTGTTTTAGACAAATGTAACAGCCTCGGTTGTAGAGGTCATAAGCTTCTGTGATGACTTTATTGTATTCGACGAGCTGTTGTGTGTTGATTTCAGGTTTTTGCTTCGAGACACAACAGGTGAGAAAAAAGACCAACAAAAGAATGAGGATTGTTGGAATTGAACATTTCCGGTTCATTGTAATCCCTCATTTATACATTAACCTATTACGCTCCACCTCCTCAACCTGTTTATTAAAATTGGGGACAGGATACGTTTTCACTTATTTCATAAGTAACAACTGGAGTCTTTTTGCTTATGAAGAGCGAAATAAGTGAAAACGTATCCTGTCCCCAATTTTTCCGAAGTTGACTCGCCTCTGTTTAATTGCTAAATTTAAAAGCTGATATCGAAGCTGGAATAAGTTACTGGATCGTCTGTATAATATACGGAGGGAGGCAGAGGGATAAATGGGTTTTTCTGCAACGTTTGATCCGGATGAAAAGTATTTAATTACAGTGAATGACACTATAACACCATGTTTTCAGTCATATAAATAGAACGTTAATATGAATATCTCATCAGGTTGAATCCATGAAACTAACACAATTGACCGTCAAGAGGCCTGTTACGACGCTCATGTTTTTTCTGGGTATAGTTCTTCTCGGCTTTGTCTCCCTCCGAGAACTGAGCGTGGACCTCCTTCCGAATATCAGCTATCCCCGTCTTTCTGTGGTCACCCAGTATCAGGGAGTAGCTCCTGAGGAGATCGAAACTCTGATCACCACACCTCTCGAAGCAGCAGTCAGCCGCATCCCAGGATTGCGGCGCGTAGAATCCGTGTCCAAAGAGGGTGTCTCTTTTATGACTCTGGAGTTCTCCTGGGGAACGGACATGGATTTCGCCATGCTCCACACGCGGGAAAAACTGGATGGGGCCCAAGCAATGCTTCCGGAAGATATCGAGGAGCCTACTATTATTCCCCTGGATCCCCAGAGCCGTCCCATCATGGTGCTTTCGGTGTCAGGGCCAAGGTCTCTTCTTGAACTTAAAGAATTTTCGGAAGAAGTCATTAAGCCGAGATTGGAACAAATCGAAGGGATCGGGTCGGCAGAGATCGCCGGGGGTGTTGAACGAGAAATCCAGGTTGAGATAGACCCCCAGCTCATGTCTCTGTATGAGTTGAGCGTCTCGGAGATATCCAACCGTATCCAGGCATTCAACCGGAATATTCAAGGTGGGACCGTCCGGAAGGGCCGGTTCAAATATGCCCTGCGAATCGTGGGAGAGTTCGAACGTGTGAGCGAAATAGGGGAAATCAACTTGAAAACCACCAAAGAGCGCGGGATCATCAAGCTGAAAGATGTGGCAATAATCAATGACTCGGTCAAAGAAAGAGAAGGCCTGACCCGCCTCAACGGAAGCGAAAGCATCGGGATTTTGGTCAGAAAAGAATCCGGGGCCAATACCGTCGAAGTCACACAATTGGCCCGGGATATCATAGACGAAATCGAGCAGGAAAACGCTCAGATCGACATCCTGGTCGTTTCCGAACAGGCCAAGTACATCGAAAATGCCATCTCGTCGGTGTTGAATGCGATTATTTTCGGTGGAATTTTGGCTTTTTTTGTCCTGATCGTCTTTCTCCAGGATTTTAAGACACCCACTATCATAGCCGTGGTTATCCCGATTTCTATCATCGCCACCTTTAACCTCCTCTACTTCAAGAATATCACCCTGAATATCATGTCATTAGGAGGCCTCGCCCTGGGCTGTGGAATGCTGGTGGACAACTCCATCGTTGTATCCGAGAGCATTTTCCGGCACAGATCTCTGGGGAAATCCCTGTTCGAAGCCGCCTTGTCCGGGACCAAAGAAGTCGGCATGGCAGTCACGGCCTCGACTTTTACGACCATCTCGGTCTTTATTCCTATCATTTATGTCCATGGTGTTGCAGGCCAATTGTTCAGGGATCAAGCCCTGACAGTTACCTTTGCTCTTCTTTCGTCCTTGATCGTCTCCCTGACGCTGCTTCCGATGCTGGCATCCCGCCGTTTCGATATCCAAACGGGAAAAGAGAAAGGGAATGGCTCAGGGGCAAAAGAACACCCAAAAGAGCGACAGAAAAAATCCAAATGGCGTATTATAGGACTCCCATTTAAGGGTCTGCAAAAGCTCATCTATTTCATTTTCAAAGGGATTTTTTGGATTATAAACTTTCTGTCCAGTTTCATCATCCAGGCTGTTCTTTTGATTGTCCATTATATTTCTGTTCCTTTCAGGCGTGTTGTCCGGGCCATTTTCAGAGGATACAATAATTTGTATGAGAAGTTTGCCCGCCGTTATCATCAATTTCTTGTATGGAGCCTGGATAACAAAGGCAAAGTGCTTTTGGTTTCGTTGTTTTTTTTCCTGGTTACGTTATTTGTTGCCACAAAAATTCCGCGTGAACTTATGCCCAAACCGGATACGGTCTCATTCGAGGTGAACCTGAAAACACCGATCGATTTTTCTTTTGAGCAGACTGCCGATGTCGTCGCCTCCCTTGAACAGTCGATAGGCCAGAATGAGAGTGTGAAGGACTATTTTTCTCAAGTCGGGATCGTTTCAGGATTGGAGAGTCAAAATCCGGACATTTCTGTCAATTCCGGGAGAATTTATGTGGAAGTGTATCATTCTTCTGCCGTGGATAAAACGATCGAATATCTGCGGAACAGGCTGGATAAATTCCCAGGTCTATCCTACTCAATCGTCAAGGAACAATCCGCGATGGCCCAGTTTTTGGCTTTTGCCACAGCCGAGATTGGATTGAAGGTCAAGGGAGACGATCTGAACACATTGAACGGGCTGGCCCTTCAATTGGTCGAAAAACTGAATGGTGTGCAGGGAATTGCCGATGTCAGCACGAATACCGGTGAAGGAAAACCGGAATTTTTGATCAAAGTCAGGAAGGGAGCCCTGGAAAAATATGATGTTTCGGCCGAGGCGATTGGGTCTTATTTCATCGATGCTGTAAGAGGGAGAAGAGATACACAGTTCAAGGAGATGGAGAAAAAATACGATATTCTGGTCCGCCTTGCCGAAAACGTGAGAGATAACATCGAATCCCTGCTCGATGAACAAATCTCTCATCGAGGACAGCTCATCCCTTTAAGGGAACTGGTGTATTATGAGCTTGCCCGAGGACCGAAAGAGATCCGCCGCGAAAATCAACAGAGAGAAGTCCTGGTCACGGCCAATTTGCGCGGGACCAAGATCAGCCAGGTGGCCCCCAGGATCAGATCAAAAATCGAAGAACTGGATTTGCCGCCTAACTACAGGGTTGTTTTTAGCGGCGAACAGGAAGAGATGGCCAAGTCTTTCCGGAGTTTGATCTTTGCCTTATGTCTGGCGGTGCTTTTGGTTTATATGATCATGGCCGCTCAGTTTGAATCCCTTCTCCATCCCTTTTTGATTCTTTTCACCCTCCCGATGGGATTGGTCGGTGCTGTCTGGGCCTTGTATATTACAGGGCAAACATTGAACGTGATTTCTATGATCGGAATGGTCGTTCTGGCCGGAATCGTGGTCAACGATGCGATTGTCAAAATCGATTACATCAACCAGCTCAGGAAAAAAGGCACAGGCCTGAGGGATGCCATCATGGAGGCCAGCCGGGTAAGGCTCCGGCCGATTCTGATGACCACGGTCACGACCGCTTTGGGACTTTTCCCGATGTCCCTTGGCCTGGGAAAAGGCGCGGAGCTTCAGCAGCCTCTTGCCATATCAGTTATCGGAGGTTTGATGCTGGCCACGTTCCTAACGCTAATCCTTATTCCCTTATCCTATGATATGGCAGAGAAAAGAAGAATCAGGAATAAAAAATCATGAAGATATTTGTCGAACGGCCGATTGCTACAGCCATGATATTCATGCTCCTGCTCGTTCTGGGCGTTTATTCATTTTTAAATCTGCCTTTAGAGCTGGCTCCCAAAGAGGAATACCCAGAGCTCAATATAAATACATCCTGGTACGGAGTGCCGCCCGAGGTGATTCAAACGGAAATCACCGCCCCCATTGAAGAAAAAGTCTCGACAGTCAAGGGAATCCGAAAGATCTCTTCCGAATCACAAAACGGCAGTTCGAGAATAACGTTGGAGTTTCTTGAAAAAACCAACATGGAGTTTGCCCATCTTGCCCTAAGAGAAAAAATTTCCGAGCTTCGGGATGTCCTTCCTTACGGTGTGCGCCCCTCGGTGCAGCCGTATGTCCCCGAGGAGTTCCAGGAGGATCCTTTCCTGGACTGCACCATTTCCGGGAGTTATACACTTCACAAACTGAGAGATTATGTCAAGGATCGCATCGAAATCGGGATCGGGTCCATCAAGGGAGTTGCCGATGTTTATGTATGGGGAGGCTCTGATCCGGAGATCAAGATTGTCCTGGATAAAGAAAAACTGAAGGCCTTCGGGATCTCTCCTTACACGGTCTTTGGCCGCATTCAGGAGAGGGTAAAGATTTATCCCGCCGGAAGAGTCCAGAAAGGAAATCAGGAGTATATCTTTAAGGTTTCCAACCCGATCACAAGCACCCGGGAATTGAGAGAAATCATCGTGGCCTATTCTGGAGAAAACCCGATCAAATTAAAGAATATTGCAGAAGTCTTTTCTTCCTTCCAGGATGTTCGCCAGATCAACAGGATTAACGGGCAGCCGACGATCCGGATGATCGTCTATAAAGCGAAAGGAAGCAGCACTCTTAAAGTGGCCAAAGCCGTAAAGGGAAAACTTGAAGAAATCAAGCAGGAATTGCCAAAGGATTTGGTGTTCCGAATGGTGAATGATGAAAGCGAAAAAATAGGCAAGGGACTCCGTGAGCTCTATCTTTTGGTGGGAATTATAGTCGGTGTCATTTTTGTCCTTATTTTCATCGTGTTGAGAAGTTTTAAACCTTCTATTCTCGTCCTCTCTTCAATCGCCTTTTCTGTTTTGATCACCTTTAATTTGATCTACTTTTTCAAGATTTCTTTGAACATGTTTACATTGGGCGGATTGGCTCTGGGATTCGGTCTGTTTGTGGACAACTCTATCGTTGTGTTCGAGAATGTGCTCCGTTTAAGGGAGAGGGGGGTACCTCCGGTTAAAGCAGCCATCCAGGGGGCAAGAGAGGTTTTTCTCCCTGTATTGGCGGCGACATTGACCACCATGAGCGTATTTTTTTCCTTTGTTTATTTTACGGGCCGCATGAAGATTTATTATCTCCCCTTGGCCATTGTCATCACGTCTGCCCTGGCGGCATCCATGCTTGTCTCTTTCTCGCTCATTCCAGCCATGAGCCCACGGCTTTTAAGGGAGCGGAAGGCAAAAAAAGAAGAAAAAGTCCGGAATTTTTATGTGAAATTTCTGAAGTTTTTGATCCGGCATCCGATAGAAGTCGTTCTGATCATTGCGGCCATTTTTATCGGAGCCTACAAATGGTTCCGCTCTGAGGTGACCATCGGGCCCTTTTTCTCCTGGCAGTACCAGCAGATGCTCTGGGTGTCTGTGGGCATGCCGCCTGGAACTCCGATCGAAGCGACAGATAAAGTGATGACAGAATTTGAAGAAAAAGTGATGCATAAACCATACGAAAAAGAAATGAATACGACGGTCATGCCTGAAAGAGCTTTCATATCCATAAAATTTCCACCAGAGATCGAATACTCCTACCATCCCTATGTTTTGAAGGAAGAGCTGATTCAACTGGCGACAAATTTTGCTGGGATCAGTGTGGGCGTGTCGGGTTTCGATCCTCAGGGGTATTACTCCTCGATGGGGCCAACGACGTATTATGATTCGCGGATCAAGTTTTATGGGTATAACCTGAAAAAACTCCAGGAGATCACGTCCAATCTCGAGCGCACCTTGAAGCGTAATCCACGTATAAAGGATGTCAAAATAACCTCCGGCCGCTTCGGCTGGTGGAGGCTGGATTCTTATGCTTATGTTTTGAAAATCGATAAAGAAATCCTCCGCCAGTACAACATCGACCCCCAGTATCTTTACTATCATCTCCAGGTTTTGATGGCAGGCCGGTTGTCCATGCCGCTGAAGGCCAAAATCGAGGGCAAGGAAACAGACATCTCGATAAAATTTCCCGAGGCAGCTTTGATGGATCTTAAAGGCCTGCAGGAAGAGCTGATCCAGACTCAGGGGGGAGAACTGCTGAGGTTGAAGGACATCTCCACTCTCGAAGAGTGGCCGATCGCCGGATCGATCGACCGGGAAAACCAGCAGTTCCAGCAGACTATCATGTGGGAATTCAGAGGGCCAAACAAGGCAGCAGAACGCTATAAAGAAGCTGTATATAACAAGCTTGCGCTGCCGCCTGGATTTTCGGCCACCCTGGAAGGTTATGAGTGGCGGATGACAGAAGAGGAGAAAGCCGAGATCCAGTTTGCCATCATCTTTTCATTGATCATCATCTTTATGATCCTAGCATCGTTGTATGAAAGTTTCATCCAGCCTTTTTTCATTCTCCTGGCCGTGCCGCTGGCCTTGATAGGGGTGTTCGTGGCTTTTGTCATCGCTGACTTTCCGTTCGATTCCTCGGCCTATATAGGTGTTATTTTGCTCGGTGGGATAGTGGTCAACAATTCCATCCTTCTTGTGGACCACATCAATTTGAAGAAAAAAGAGGGCCTCCCTGTGCTCGAAGCCGTTTTGGCCGGAGCGAGGGAAAGAATACGCCCGATCTTCATGACAACAAGCACAACTGTCTTGGGAATGTTCCCGTTGATATTGATTCAGCTCGAGGTTGAAAGACGCCGCCTCTGGTCATCTCTTGCCCTATCCGCGGTGGGAGGTTTGATCAGTTCCACGATTTTTATTTTGATCGTCATCCCGATCTTTTATTTCTACGGCGACCGCATCCGGGGCTTTGCTTCCACAAAAATAGGAGAGTTCAAAAAAGCTTGGGCAAACTTCAACAATTAAATTCTAAACTTCTTAACATCTTAATTTATTGACTTTATTTTTTTAAATTGATATCGTTATTACTAAACTAAAAAACAGAAATGTTTTTTACGATATCATGAAAAAGGTAACACAGAGATCGAGGTCACTTTTTTGTTGTCATCCTGAAATCCTTGCCGATTGTGAAGAAGACAAACCTCCCCCTTCTGTAAATCATTGATTTTGATTGTGTTCTTTATAAAAAAGAGATTTTATTTATTATCAATATTTCATAATGTCAGGAGGATTCCGAAATGAAAACCATAAAAAAATTATTCTCTGCATGTGTGGCATCTGCAATCGTTTTAATTTTCTTCCAAACAAATGCCTTTGGAGTGGCTTCTTTGTCAAGGATGTACAACCTGAGCTGTAAAGCCTGCCATACTGCTATTCCTCGGACTAATTACTTTGGGGAGAAATTAATGTTAAGAGGCTATGAGATGGAGAGGATGACCAAAGCAGACCTTCCAAGCGGCCACGATGAGATTGAGGAGGGGATGTCTTGCACCGAATGTCATAATTCAGGAGATCAAGGAGATGAGGTAACGGCAAAAAAAATCACACCGGATCTATTTCTCCACAAAGTGAGCAATTATTTGAGCGTCCGTCTCAAGTTCACGCCGTTAGAGTTGGACACAAATGCCCAGCCTGATGGTGAAGAGATGAAAACAAAAGTGACACTTGGGAAGGCAAACTGGGCTCAGTTTTGGGTGGCCGGTCCCATAGCTAAGAACATCGCAGTGAGGGCAGAGGCAGAGCTATCCTCGGGCAATCCAGTAGAGATGCACAACTATGCGGTTGCGATGTCAAACTTGTTCCAATCCAATGGGCTTTTAAACTTGAGATTCGGAGGCTTCACCCACGGCGAGTGGCTGTCCATCCCGGACCAGAAAAGGACTTTTGCTCCTCATTTTGATATCTACAGGATAAGATCATCCAATAGTAAAGGCGCAGATAGTGCCAGAGTTTCAGGGGCTGAACCGGCAATTGAAGTGTACGGGTATTCGGGGCCTCTTGTGCATGAAGTCGGAATATCAAACGGCAAATCCGCCTCAGATGCAAACAAATATAAGAACTATTGGGGCACCTTGAAATTTTATCTTGCCACAAAAGGAGATTTTGCCGGCTCGAGCATATCAGGCCAATATTCAGCAGGGACCGATTCCGATTCTGCGGTAAGCCAAATAAATGACTTCCACAGGATTATTTTGAGTGGGAACCTGCGGTATGGACCTCTGGACCTTTATGGGACCTATGCCTATGGAAAAGACAACAACTGGGACCTTGCAACTGGGCTTGAGAATACGTTCCAGGGTGGATTCATTCAGGCTCTCTATGAGGCAACACCAAAACTCTGGCTGGGAGTGATTTACCAGTTGACAGATTCTGACGATATCAGAATAGAAACGAATCATCTTTTAGTGGGTTTTAACTATTATCTGCGTCAGAATCATTTCCTATCCGTGTATTACGATGCCGATTTTCTAGGGAAATCGTTAGCCCATCCCTATAAAAAAAGCGCTTTTGTGGTTCAGTTCAGATCAAACTTTTAAAGCGCATTCAGATAAACTTGATCGAATAAAGTTTGTTCTGTGCGGCTTTAAATTAAACAGGATTCAAGAGGAGGGGAAGGCTCGGAGGCGGTGCAGACGATGAAAAAGCACATCTTTTTTGTGATCTTGCTCGCAATTTTTATGGTCTCTATCCTGTCGGGTGCCGAGGAAGACTGTATGGCCTGTCATGAAGATCCGGATTTAAAATCCAAGGACGAAAAACCTCTCTTTGTAGATGGGGAAAAATCAAAGTCTTCCATTCACGGAGCGGCAGGCATTTCCTGTACCGATTGTCATATTGACCTTCAAGGATTTGATGACTTCCCTCATCCTGAAAGACTGCAGCAGGTCAATTGTGGCTCATGCCACA
Organism: uncultured Eubacteriales bacterium; assembly: GCA_964580235.1. GTDB lineage: Bacteria > Acidobacteriota > Aminicenantia > Aminicenantales > Aminicenantaceae. The sequence goes on from CAZOJY010000097.1 coordinate 11,677, forward strand.
GCGATGCTTTAACTCAATTTCAATCAAGTGTCCACAGTTCTGCAAGTCCGCCAAAAGACTGCTGCACGGTCAGCTGCAAGGATTGCCATGGAAAGCATGACATAAAACCCAAGGATGACTACAATTCTCGAGTCTTTTCCCTCAATCTCCCGGAAACTTGTGAAAAATGCCATTTGGAGAAGGTCAAAACCGCAAGAGGCGCTGAATTCATCAAAAGGTATGAAAAAAGCATCCATTACAAAGGTCTGGAAGAGGCCGGCTTGGCCACATCCTCCAACTGCAGCAATTGCCATGGGTATCATGATATCAAAAAAGTCCAGGATCCATCTTCAAAGGTCTCTCGAAAAAATATTGTTCAAACCTGCGGAAAATGTCATATAGGAATCAAGATCGATTATCTCGAGGGCGTCCATGGAAAAGACTATCTCAAGGGAATAAATGATGTCCCGGTCTGTACAGACTGCCACAGCGAACATGCGATTTTGCCGCCTGAAGACACCGGTTCCGGCGTCTATGCGACAAAAGTCGCCTCTATTTGCACGCGCTGCCACGATGATGAAGTTTTGTCGAAGGAATATGGTTTTATCTCCTCCCGGTTGAAAACGTATTCTGGCTCAATCCATGGGATAGCGTCCCGATTTGGAGAGATACGTGTGGCCAACTGTGCAAGCTGTCATGGTTTTCACGGTATTCGGCCTTCCTCTGATCCCAAGTCTACAATTTATTCTGAAAATATACCCAAGACATGCGGGAAGTGCCATCCTGGGGCCGGAAAAAACTTTGCCAAAGGCCGAATTCATGTTGTCTCGGAAAAACGGAGCAATAGATGGGCGTATTTCGCAAAAATTTTTTATACGATATTTATTTCAGGCATTGTAGTTGTCTTTTTAGTTTTTATTACGGCCGATATGCTCCACAGATTATCCCGCAAAAAAAAGTGTGAAATCAACCGGAGAGAGCCAAGAATAAAATGAACGAAGCCCAGAAGAACACAGTTTTAATCCCGGATGAAGAGATATTTATCCGCATGAATCTCGCGGAGCGTATTCAACATTTAACTCTCATCATCACATTCTTCATCCTGATTATCACAGGACTTCCGGTATATTTCTATAAAATAAAGTTTTTATTAATCATATTTCCTATGGATAAAAGTTTCTTTTTGAGAGGCCTCTTACACCGAGTCGCAGCCGTTGTCATGATTCTTGATCTTATCTGGCATTTGTTCTATACGGCTTTTACATCCAGAGGAAGAGAAAATTTCAAAGAGTTGATACCGAAATTCAGGGATATCAAGGACGCCTTTGAATTCCTGTGGCATCGATTGGGGCTTACCCGGTTCTTATACAAGCGAAAAATTTTCGCCAAATTTTTTTCCTCTCATCCATATTGGCTATTTCAACATTCTCCGAGGTTTGGCCGCTACAATTTTATTGAAAAATTCGAGTATTGGGCCGTCGGATGGGGTTCTATTGTGATGATTATCAGCGGCTTTTTTATGTGGAATGTTGAACTCTCTTTATCTCTTTTTCCGCTCTGGGTCCACGATATCTTTATCATCGTGCACGGATATGAAGCGATTCTGGCTTTTCTTTCCATCATTATCTGGCATATGTACAATGTTCATTTTAATCCCGAAGTCTTCCCTATGAGCAAAATCTGGCTCAATGGAAAAATCTCAGGAAAGGAGCTTCGAATTCTCCACCCTCTGGAATATGAAAAAATTCTTCAAGAGAGAAAAAAAAGGATCGAGCCGTTGGTTTTATCTTAGGATACTACTGAGGTAAAGTGCCTTAAAGATTATTGTTTAGCTGCCTGAAGTGTGTAATAGATAATAGGGGAGATCCAATACAGAATATTCAATCCGATAATCACAAAAATAATCCACCACACAATTTTAATGATAAAGTCGGCCCTTTTTTCGGCTTTTGCCTCCCGTAATTTTTTCTTTCGCAGCCATTGTTCTTTTCTTTCTGTCATCCCGATTCTGGGGATAACCAAAGATTCCTCAATTTCTTTCTGCTTTTCCTTGTGTCTGTAGACCAAGATGATTGCTGTCAGCGACAGAAACATACCCACGAAAATCCCGGTGACCAGTCCTCCGATGGATCCTCTGATGTATCCGAGAACCATACAAAGAAAGTCTATCAAGACAGATAGGGCGATATGCCTCGGATTTTTTATGTCTCTAAGCAGATTTTTTAAATCATACATTTTTGTGCTCTAATGGAATTTCACTTTTGCTCATGGAAATTTTATTCCTTTGGGGAACAAAAATCAAAATTTTGTC
>CAZOJY010000098.1:0-10430 GCA_964580235.1 uncultured Eubacteriales bacterium
AAGTCAACTCTTTTGGCAGGTGGAACCTCCCATGTCTGTTCCAACTCTTTCAGCAGGTCATAGGATTCTTTCAGGAGCAAAGCGTCCTGTTCTCTTTTTTCCTTTTTGCTCTGGAACAAACGCGAAAAGAATTCACCGATATTTTTAACAAGTTTTGTTTCGGCTATCATCCGCCAAGATTTTCGTTTTTATCACCTGTAGCCGGCCTTCATCAAGGCTTCGACGGTCTGAATGGGATTGTCAGGGTGGAGGTGTTTGGCCAGGAATTTGTAGATCTTGACCCGGATTTTTTTGGCCAGCATCAGGTCCAGCCGGTCGAAGCTGTGGCCGCCGGGAGCATCTTTGAAGATCTCGTATTCGAATTTTTTCCCTGCGGCCTTGAGGGATTTGATGAGATGCTCCACTTCTAAGACATTGACATCCTCGTCATTGGTGTTGGTATGGATGAGTAGGGGGGTGTTCTGGAATTTGTGGACGTTGTAGGCGGGCGAGCGGCGGCGGTATTCCTGCACGTCTTCCCTTGTAGTCTTACCGATGTGGTAGTCTGCCGAGTAGAGGTGCCGATAGCTGTCCGTGGCATAACCCATGCGGGAGATAAGGTCACTGACCGGAACCCCAGCGAAGGCCACCTGGTAATCGTCGGGGTGGTCGAAAATATTCATCAGGGCGTTAAGCCCGCCGTGGCTCCAGCCGATGATGCCGACGCGGTTTTTATCCACAATGGTGTAGTTATCGATCATGTAATTGCGGGCTGCGTAGTTGTCCTCGACTTCCAGTCCACCGTAGTCGATCATCTCGTAAATGGAGCGGCCGTAGCCCGTGCTCCCCCGGTATTCAGGAGCGATCACGATGTAGCGCTGGGCCATCAACTCCCGGATGATGTGGGTGTAGTAGGTCGTGAAATCACCGTGCACGCCGCCGTGGGGAAAGACCAGCAGGGGATATTTTTTGCTGCGGTCGATGTCCCTCGGGATGAATATGTAGCTGTAAAACTTGATCGGATTTTTTGCGCCCATGGCCGTGGGATTTTTCACATGCGGATTGGGAGGACCGACGATGCGCACCTTGTCCACATGGCAGATGTCCCCGACACGATGGAACCAAAGCACATCGTCGATGAGCTTATCGACGACGTCCAACCTGTGCCGCAGGCTCTCGAACTCCCTCTTCAGCAGCTTCAACTCCCCGCTTTCCTGATCACTCTGCAACCCATACGATAATGACGGAATAACCATAAATGACAGAATGGAAATTCCCAAAAACGCCCAAAAACACCAAATTTTCCTTGCTAATCTCATGATTCCTCCTAAGAGACCTGTCGATTTCAAAATTCCAGATTCATTTGATTTTCAGAATCTTTAAAACTGAGATTTTCTAATTGTTTGTTCTTAGCGTGTCAAGCTGTTTTTTGGCATCTTGGAGTTCGGGGAGGCCGGGATCGGCGTCTTTCCAAAGTTCGAGAAACGCCTCGTATTGCTCCACAGCTTTGGCCGCATCCCCCTTCTCCTCATACAGCTTGGCCAGCAGATACCTGTACTTGGGATGGTTCAAAAGCCTTTCATGCCCCTCGGGATCGAAGACGATCTTTTTTTCATATTCGGCGATAGCTGCATCGATATCCCCGCTCTTCAGATATGCCCGAGCAAGTGTATCTTGAATAAAAGGCATATTAGCCGGCCCGATTTCATCGATCCGCATACTGGGAATCGGAGAGTTGGTTATACTCTTGAAAACCTTTATCGCCTCATCGGAAGATCCTTCAGTAATCAATATCTCAGATTTTAAGGTGTCATGATCGACTTTTGTTTCAGTACTGGCAAGAGTAGCTCCCTCATCAGATAAAACGGATGAAACGGACTCTATCTTCAAAAGCCTCGCCTTGGAAGAATCGATATGTCCCCTTTTCAGGTCGATAAGCCCCAAAAAGTAATTCTTGCCTGCTTCAATACTTTTTACATCTGGGAATATATCAGACAAAATTTCGAAAGCCCTTTTCAGAGATTCTTCACTGCGATCCCATTCTCCCAGATCATAGTACATCCAACCCCTTGTGTACTGGGCAGAGGCATGACGAAACTGGTTGCCGGCTTTATCCGCCCATGCATCCACTTGGTCTAGATCTTCCAAAGACTTTTTCACTTTTCCAAGGATAAAATCATACAGACTCAACCAAAGATAAGTCTCAGCTTTTATCCCAGCCGAGCCAGCCCAAGGCACGAATCCTTCAACCAACCTCAAAGTTTCCGCATAATCTTGCTTCAAAGCAAAAATATAGGCAAGCCGGAGCTCGCTCCCGAAGGCTGGTTCTATTTCCAATGCTTTCTTGAATTTTTCGATGGCCATATCGAGATTTCCCATCTTGAAGTACTGCTCGGCCATGGAATCCAAAGGATTGGCATCATCAGGCATGACGACGGTATATCTTTCAAACGCTTTTACGGCATTTTCATACTCGCCCAAATCCGCATAGGAATAACCCAGCATATTCAAAGCAGCGCCCATGTTCGGATCCAGAGACAGGGCCCTTCGAAATTCTTCGACAGCTTCGTTGTACCTGCCTCTGCCATAATAATACATACCCAGTTCATAATGGGCGTCTTTTTCTTTTGGATATTTGTCGATCAATTCTTCTAGAATGCGGACTCTCTTTTTTGAATCCCTCTCGATTCTGCTGGCATATTGGGCTTCGATATAAAGTTTTTCTTTCTGGGAAGCTTTTTCAGAGTGGGCTTTGGCATTTTTGAGAGTCTCGATTGCAGAGGCCCTATTTCCCAGCTCAAAATACGTATCACTTAGATAAAGAAGCGCCAGAGCAAATTGGGGGTCGAGTTCGACCGCCTTTTCAAGGGATTGCTGAGCCCCCATTGCATAAAGGTTTTCTATGTCTTCCTTCCCTTGGAGGAAATTCTTGTAGGCCTCCATAGAGGATGTGGTGAGTTCGGTGATGGGCCTTTGAGAGGATTCTAGTTCCTGCCGGGCTTTCCCCAATCCAAGGAAAATCTCCCGCCCCAGCTCGTCGATTTGGGTGTCCAAGATGCTGTTTTCGCCTTTTCCACGCGAGGTCGCACTTTTGAGCATTTTTTTGGTCGCCACATCCAAGATCTTCACATCCGTCACGAAAGTGTCGCCGGCTTTGACAAAACTTCCGGTGACGATAGATTGGATGCCCTCCCTCTGACAGATTGCGAAGCCCAAATCCGTGTCGATGATATCGACCCCCTTTTGTCCCATCTGGGCGAGGAGGTCGTGCATCCTTTCCCATGTGGCCACATAAAATCCACCCGTCTGCTCCAAGTCGGAGATCAGAAGGTTGGGGATGGCCTTTTGCAGGTAGTCGTAGCTCTGATCTCCGGTTTGGTTTTCGAAGCTGATGACAGCGATGGAGTTTTCGATTGCGGGGCCGGACATGGCTGCCTTTTTCGGCAACACCTGCCAGATGATAACCCCGATGAGTACGATAGCGGCAAATATCAGTCCCCATTTGAAATGTTTGTCCAAGCTGAACTTAACCGTTATTTCCCTTGAGGTCGTCGGTTTTTTCTTTGCGATGACCCGTTCTGTTGTGGGCAGTCCTTTCTCGATTTTTTCCAATTCCGCTCGGACTTCGCCTGCACTCTGGTAACGCTGATCTTTCTCTTTTTGAAGACATTTCAGGATCAGGTTGTTCAGATCATCGGGTATATGGGTGTTCAGGTTTTTGGGTGCTTCAGGTGTCTCGCCCTTGTGTTTCATCCCGATCGTGAAGGGCGTGTCTCCCTCGAACGGCACTTGCCCGGTCACCATTTCGTAAAGGATCACGCCGAGGGAATAGATGTCCGATCGCTGGTCCACTTCTTTTCCCTCCACCTGTTCAGGCGACATATACTCGGGTGTGCCGATCATGATGCCGGCGCCGGTAATACCTTTGGCCTTGAGGAGCCGCGCGATCCCGAAGTCCATGATCCGCGCTTCACCGGCCCTGTCGATCATGATATTGTTAGGCTTAAGGTCCCTGTGCACAACACCCAGACGGTGGGCCTCGGTCAAGCCGTCGCACACCTGCTTGGCCACTTTGATGGCCATGCCCGTGCTCAACTGTCCTGACATCCGGATCATGCTTTTCAGGTCTTCGCCCGGCACGTACTCCATGGTGATGTAGTGGGCGCCTTTTTCCTCCCCAAGGTAGTACATCTTGCACACGTTCCGGTGAGCGATCTTCCGGGCCATTTTCAACTCGTTTCCAAACCGTTGGATAGTCTGTTTGTCAGCCGCGATCCCGGGTTTGATCAACTTGATGGCGATTTCCTCGTCGATCTTTTGATCGATGGCCCGGTAAACCTTGCCCATTCCCCCCCGGCCCAGTTCTGTCACGATCTTGTAGCGGTCTGCGAATATGGATCCTGTGGTTAATTCTTCGATCGGCGCTTCGATGGTCATGGTCGGCCCTGCTTGAATATCCTCGGGTGGCTCAGTCGCTGGGGCATCAGACTTTACAGGTGTCAACTGAGTTCCGCACTCACCGCAGAACTTTAGGGTTTCGGGATTTTCGGTTTCACATTTCGGACATTTCAAAGCATTTATCCTATTTTCTAGGCTTTATACCTTCCATATAACCATTCGAAGACTTCTTCGAAAAATTTCATGAATTCATTCATATCAAATCCTCTCTTTATTTTCGGCAGTAGCAGCGGATTTTCTTTTAAGAATGAGATCCCTTCCTCAAGTTGAAATCCTGCTGTCGGAGGATCATCGAATATGGCATCTTTCAATCTGGCACTTTTATAAACATCCTCTAGCTTTAAGTCCGGAAAAATCTTGAACAAAAAGAATATGTCGATATAATCTTTTGGCTCAGTCCTGCTGACGATGCAGCTGAATTTGTTGGAAGCGATATTGATGATGTTATCGATATGGATGCTGTGTTCGTTTTCAAACCTTACCATTATGCGATCCTTCTTGTTTGAAAGAGGATCGATGACAAGGTCAACCTTGGTCTCTCGGATAAGAAAAGACAAAAAGTTCGGACTTTCTTTAATCTTCGAACATGCGCTCTGCCAAGTGGATCTTATCCAAAAATCGATCTCGGCAAAGTCCACCGGATTCAAAGAAAACAAATCCAAATCATCGGATACCCTATGGTAAAGATAAAAAGCAGCAAGGGCTGTCCCTCCTGTTAAAAAAAATGATTCTTCAATCGTGGGGTGTGTCAGAAGTTTGAGGAAGATTTCTCTTTGCGTTGGTGAAGCGTAGTAGTCCCTATTTTCTTTGGCTTGTTTCATAGACCTCGATGACCCTTTTCCATTTTTTCCGGGAATACGGAGTCAAATTCATATCAGGCAAATATCCAGCAATCTCCTGGAGGGAAAAGTACTTGAGGGCATCGACCACCCGGGCATGTTCCAGAAATCTTTTCAGCAGCCACTTATAAGCCCTATTCGATTTTCTGTTCTCCCGAATAAATATCAGCAGTTGTTCGTGGTTTGCGAGTTGAGGATAATCCCAAAATACGGCTTTTAAATAATTCATTTTATTTCATTTTGTTTATGATTATAGCAATATTTTTACTGTCCTTTCAAAGCGGCCAGTCTTTCTTTTGCGTCTTCGAGTTCGGCGAGGCCGGGGTCGGCGTCTTTCCACAGTTCGAGGAACCTTTCATACTGATTAATGGCCTTTGTGTTTTCTCCCTTTTTCTCATAAAGCCGCCCCAGCAGATAATAATACTTGGGATGGATCAAGCGCCGTTCCTTACTCTGAGGATCGAATGTGATTTTCTTTTCATAAAACGCGATGCCCCCACCGATATCTCCCTTCTCCAAATATGCTCGCGCCAACATATCCCGGATCATCGGAATATTGTAAGGCCCTATATAGTCTATTTCCAGTGGGGGAGGGATTTTATGTTCACTGCCTTCCAACAGCTCGATGGCTTTATCCGCCATTCCATCTGCAATCCAAATTTCAGCCTGAAGCCAATCGGAGCGAACGTTTGCAACATATGTCTGGAAGGGACTAAATTCAGACATATGGGACAGCATTTTCGTAAGATTTGATTTTGCCGACTCCACCCGGCCCGATCTCACGTCCGTAAGCCCTATGAAAAAGGAATGCCATGCTTTTATGGCCTCTGAGTATGGGCTTAAGGACAAATTCACATCGAACATTTTCTGGAAATACTGTCGGCTGCGGTCGAAATCGCCTATATCATAATAAAAACAACCCCGGACGAAATCGAGTGAAGCCTTTCTGGGTTCGTTTCCCACTTGATCGGCCAGCTCAGCCCCTTTGGCCAAATCACGGAAAGCCTGCTCTATTTTCCCCTGAGTAAAATCGTATATGGCCCGGAAATAAAAGCCCTGGGCTTTAATTCCATCGGAGGGAGCATTATCGATAAATGAATCGATCCACTTCATCGCCTCTGGATAGTTTTCCTTTAAGGCATATATATAGGCGATCCGGAAATCCGATCCCAAATCCGGCTGCATTTTTAATGCCTTCTCGTACTTTTCTAATGCCTCATCCAGACGTCCCATCCGGAAATACTGTTCGGCTAATGAATCGACAGGGTTGGCATCATCTGGATACATGTCGATGTATTTCTGAAAATACTCGATAGCCTTTCCAAACTCTCCCATATCGGAATATGTGTAAGCGAGAGCATTAAAGGCATGGCCCATGTTGGGATCCAGCGCTAAGACTTTCTCGAGCTCGGCAATGGATTCCTCATACATCCCCCTTCCCTGGTAAACATAGCCAAGATCCAGGTGCACATCTTTCTCTTTGGGGTATTTTTCGGCAAATTCTTTCATAAGGAGGAAAGATTTTTTAGAATCTCTTTCGATGGCGCTGGTGTAGCTGATTTGAATATAGAGACGTTCCTTTTCAGTTGCATTTTCTGCATACTTCATGGCGTTTTTTATTGACTCCAACCTCGCTTCTCTGTCCCCTAAAAAACCAAACGTGAGACCCAACCAGTCATAGGCCGCTGCAAATTCAGGATCGATTTCAATAGCTTTTTCCAAGGATTTCCGGGCTTCCTCGAATACCATTTTGTTGACATGTTCTTTTCCCTCGAGAAAATAATTGTAGGCCTCGAGGGATGAAGTCGTCACATCGGCGATCCTGTGCTGGGCGGCATCATGTTTCTCTCTTGCGATCCCCAATCCTTGGGAGATCTCAAGGGTCAGCTCGTCTATCTGGGTCTGGAGAATGCTGTCTTCGCCCCTTCCTCTAACGTTGGCCCCTTTAAGGAGCTTTTTCGTTTCCACATCCAGGACCTTCACATCTGTCACGAACGTATCACCGGCCTTGACGAAGCTTCCTGTCACGATGGACTCGATGCCTTCCCTGCGGCAGATTTCAAATCCCAGGTCTCTGTCGATGCTGGCGACATCTCTTTGACCCATCTGCTTGAGGATGTCGTGCATTCGTTCCCAGGTGGCCACATACAGTTCGCCGGTTCGCTCAAGGTTCGTGATTAAAAGGTTAGGAATGGCTTTTTGCAGGTAGTCGTAGTTCTGGTCCCCGGTCTGGTTTTCGAAGCTTATGACTGCGATGGAATTTTCGATCTTGGGAGCGAGAAGAGGCTGCTTTTTCGGAAGAAGCTGCCAGATCAGCAGGCCGACGATCACGGCTGCTGCAAACATTAGTGCCCATTTGAACTGTTTGTTCAGGCTGAATTTGACCGTGATTTCTCGAGACGTAACGGGTTTTAGCTTCGAAACGGTCTTCTCCGTCGTGGGCAGGCCCTTTTCGATCCTCTCCAGTTCCGACCGGACTTCCCCGGCGCTCTGGCAGCGCTGATCTTTGTTCTTCTCAAGGCACTTAAGGATAAGGGCATTCAAGTCGTCCGGGATTTGTGCGTTGATCTGTTTAGGATCCAGGGGCGTTTCGCCTTTTTGCTTCATGCCGACTGAAAACGGCGTATCCCCTTCGAAGGGCAGCTGGCCGGTCACCATCTCGTACAAGATAATGCCGAGGGAATAAATGTCTGAACGCTGGTCGATTTCTTTGCTTTCCACCTGCTCTGGGGACATGTACTCGGGCGTGCCGATCATCATGCCAGCACCGGTGATGCCTTTGGCTGTGAGGAGCCGGGCAATGCCGAAGTCCATGATCCGGGCATCCCCCTGCTTGTCGATCATGATGTTGGAAGGTTTTAGATCGCGGTGCACCACCCCCTGCTTGTGGGCCTCGGCTAATCCCTCGCACATTTGCTGTCCGGTAAAAAGAACCTTCGGGATGTCGATTCTTCCCGATCGGCGGATAAAACTTTTGAGGTCCTCTCCGGGAACATACTCCATCGTGATGAAATGCGTGCCCTTATCTTCCATCATCTCGTACACCCGGCCGATATTCCGGTGAGCGATTTTGCGGGCGATCTTGAGCTCGTTGCTGAACCGTTCCAATGTCTTCTTGTCCGATGCGATCTCAGGCTTGATCAGCTTCAGCGCCACTTCTTCGTTCAGCTTTTTATCCAGGGCCCGGTAGACCTTGCCCATCCCCCCTCTTCCCAGCTCCTCGATAATCTGGTAGCGCCCGGCAAATATCGATCCTGTCGAAAGCTCCTCGATCGGCGTTTCTAATGTTGCCGTCGGACCGGCCGGGATGTCCTTGGTCACCTCCAGCTGTGTCCCGCAACCGGCACAAAACCGGGAGGTTTCGGGATTCTCGGTTTCACACTTGGGGCATTTCATTGTCTTATTATGTCATTGCGAACACCCAAAGGGTGTGTGGCAATATCTGGAGATTGCTTCGGCCCTTTGGGCCTCGCAATGACAATGGCTCTCGCAATAACAGAGCCGTTCTCAATATTCGATGCATTTTAAAAACAGCTCGCCTTCACTGTCTTCATACGTATAAACCAATCGGTTCTCATCCAACACACCAAAACATCTCGCTCCCCCATCGATACCGAAGCTACGAATCAATTTATAGGTCTTGGTGTCGATGACATCGATCCTCATCTTTATCGGAGGAAGGCTGTCGCGGCCCTCCTTTTTGGCTCTTTTCATGAAACTTTCTGTGAATGTCAAAAGATACAGATTGCCATCCGGCGCGATTTCGGCATCCTGAGTGATCATATCCATAGTTGCCTGCATCCTTATAATTCCGTCTTTGTCACTGGATTGATGAACAAGTTTTGGCGTTTCCGGTTTGTAAGGCAAAGGCCTGTTGAAGTCGGCAACTTTTTTGCCATCCAGGTCAAACACATGAATCACATTCATCGCAAAGTGAGGGAGGAAAAGCTTTTTATCCTGTGATAGGGTCAAGCAAACACGATGTTTGATAGCCCTCAGGAAGGGTTGGGGCTCAGGGAAATCATCGACGGATATGCTCTGGGTCAAACTGCCTTCTTGATCCAGGACATTGACAAGAGGCTGGGTTTCCTTTTTTGAACGCATATCAGGGCTGTAACCGCTCGAACCATAAATCGAGATGGTGTATATCTTGTCGTCTATAAAAATGAGATCTGCGACATCGACTGCCTTTGGGCTTATCAATTTGATGAATTTCCCGGATTTATCGAAAATATGAATCCGTTTGTTGTAATGGTCTGCAACAGCCAGCGTTCCATCATTGAAGATAAACAATCCGCTGGGACGAGAAAATTCGCCAGGGCCTTGGCCCTCGCGGCCGATGGTTTTCTGTAATTTGCCGTAGAAATCGAAAATGAGGACGCGGTTGTTACCGGAGTCGGCAATGTCAATCAGGGAACGGGAATGGTCCACTTCGATATCGGAAGGATTATACAGATAATCGTCCTTGCCGAATGAAGAGAATGACCAGATTGTTTTGGAAGAAGCTGCCCATACATAAAAGACCGATAGAAAAAGCAGAACGGAGAAAATCAGAATAGGGAGAGTTGACCTTTGCTTTCGCATGAATCGAGATTCCTTTTTAGCCTGATAAACTTATATCACAGGAAAAATCCCAGGTCAATTTTTCCCTTTTGCTCGAGTTGTTGTTTCCGATTCATATGTTTATTCTATCAAACTTTGGTTACAAAAAACTCTTAAGTTTGATTTTAGCTTCTTTCCCGGCCAAATCGAAGTGCTTATCCATATGGACCAAAGTACAATCCAGAGATTTGGCGCTGGATAAAATGATCGTGTCGACAAGAGGAAGGCTAAGTCCTTTTTTTTCTCAATTCAAACGCAACCTTTTGTGTTTCTTCCCAAACCTCCTGATCCATCGCAATTTCCGGTAGGGCATCGAGCCTCATTTTCAGTCTCGAGAATTCTTTTTTTGTTTTTGTTCCTGCAAGGAGTTCAATCTTGATGATTGGATTGATGACAATTCTGTCCTCATCGAGCAATTTTTCGATATGCGATTTTGCCTTCGGATCGAACTTTTTCCTCAAGGCCAGTATCCAGACCGAGGTATCTGTAAGAAACAGATTACTCATCTTTCCTTATCTTTTCTAATTCCTCGGAAGAGAGATCGATATCATA
>CAZOJY010000098.1:10530-13963 GCA_964580235.1 uncultured Eubacteriales bacterium
ATGAGTTCCTTGAGGCCAATTTCTATGGCCTTCTTTTTTGTTTTGGCCCCGGATATTTCCAGAGCCTGTGACAAAAGTTTTTCGTCTATCTCAACGGTTGTTTTATGCATGGGAATTTCCCTGACTACATAGCCTCAATACATAAATATTATATGTATATTTTTTATGTCTATTAACAAAAAATCAGTGTTGAGATCCAGAAATGGCTGCCAAGCGGATTTTGGCATCGGCGGGTTCGGGGAGGCCGGGGTCGGCATCCTTCCAGAGGTCGAGGAATTTCTGGTAATTAGCGATGGATTTCTCCTTATCCCCAAGCCCCTCGTAGACCTTCCCGAGCATATAAAAGGTCTTGGCATAAAGCACGTTTGAGTCGATCATTCCCATCAGGGATGCAATTTTTTCGTAGATGTCACGGGCTCTCTCCAAATTCCCTGATTTGAAATGAGCCAAAGCCAGAGAATCGGTGAATCTGCCATATCCTGCAATTTTCTCTCCTCCAGCAGAGATGTAAGATAACGCTTTCTCAAAATACTTTATGGCCCCCGGATAATTCTCTTTTTTGAGCTCAATCCTCCCTAAAAGGTGCCAATAGAACCGGAAGAGCTTCTGGTTCAAATCCTCCTCGATCAACCCTTTAAGTCTTTTTGCGGCTTCTAAGGCTTCTTCGATAAGCCCCATTTCAGCCTTGATAAGACCTTTAAAGTATATTGTTCTCATCTTGTCAGGAGGATCAGGTCTAACTACTACTGTTTGAGTTTCCACAACTTTATCAACCGTCTCCAAAGCGGCTTCGCACTCCCTCAGTGCCGCCTCCATATTGCCGGATTCCATGTGCAATCTTGCAAAACGCGTGTGGATGACCGCCTCGAATGCTTCCTGATCCATTTTTTGTATAAATGCGAGTAAATATTCTGCCATTTGGATCGCACTTTTGAATTGACCTTGCAGGCAAGAAAGATCTAATAGAAGGATAGCACTAAGTCCTTGTAACAATCCTGCTTCCGGCTTTTGTAACTTTAAAAATTCTTCTCGGGCTTTGGGTAAGTCTCCCTTCGCAAGATAGATAAAACCTTTGCTCATAATGAATCGAGTATCATTTGGATCAGCAGCAATGGCTTTATCTATTACTGCGAGCGCTTTGTCAAATTCCTTCAGACTGAGATAATATCCTGATTCCTCGCCATGTATCTCCGCATCACCCGGGATGTTTTTTTTCCATTCCTCGATCACATGCCATTGTTTATCGTAGGATCCCAGCAGGTTATAGATCCAGGAAAGCATCCTGTATGACCAGCCGTTATCTTTGTATTTGGTCAGGGTTTTAAAACACTCGATAGCCTTATCCCATTGCTCAAGGGCAAAATATTTCTGCCCGAGGTTGAACCGACCGAGAAAATCCTCGGGATATATTTCAAGCAATTTATTATACGTTTCGATAGACTTATCCCAGGTCTGCCTCGACATCCCGAAGTAATCTCCCTGGATCAGGTAAAACTCCCTCTCGGAAATCCGGTCTCTCTGCTCCAATGTGAGATCGAAGGCTTTTTGCATGTGTTGTTTAAACTGCTCTAGATCAAATATTGTTAAATTTGCCCAGGCCATGGTTCTATAGGCCATGGCAAATTCTGGATCGAGCGCAATGGCCTTCTCCATGAATTCTATGGTTTTGTGTGGCTTTCCTACATATCCTGATAGGTGGTTTTTCCATCCTTCCAGGTAATAATTGAGGGCTTTTTGGGAAGGAGTTGTTATTTGGCCGACTTTTTTATCTATATCGGCTGCGATTTGCTTGGTCGTAAGGTCAAGCGCGGATTTCACATCGCGCGTTATTTTATCGATTAGAACAGAAATAATTTCCTCTTCAGTCCCTTCTTCTCTAAAACGGCTGATGACTTCACTCGAATCTGTCCTCAAGATGGAAAGATTGATGCTGAATTTATCTCCGGCCGTAAGATAGCTGCCTCGAAGAACATGGCTCACGCCTAACTGGGAGGCTAGCCTTTTTAAATCATCAGAGGAATATTTTGCTTTCTCCAGAAGGCCGAGTTTTTCGAGGATGCCGTAAATTCTCTCTCCACTTACAACATGAACGTATTTTGACTGGCCCAAATCGGTGATCAAAAGGTCACAAAGCCCGCTGCGCCAATTATTCAAACGTTCATCGCCCGTGTTGTTTTCGAAGTAAAGGATGGCGAGGGAGGGTCTGTCGGTTGAGACAGGAGCGATTGTTTCTTTTGACCAGGGGCGCCACAGGAGAAGGCCGACAATGGTAAACGCTATGACGATCAAGGCCGGTACAAAAGTTTTTTTCATGCTGAAGGATACAGTGATTTCTCTTGAGGTGAGAGGTTTTTTTGAGACGGTTTCTTTGGCCGTTGTCGGGACTCCCTTTTCGATGTTGACGAGCTCGGCAATGATATCTTTAACGGATTGATAGCGATCACCTTTTTCTTTTTCCAAACACTTGAGGATGAGGAGACTCAGGTCTTCAGGAATCTGCGGCTTGAGTTCTTTGGGATCTTTAGGGATTTCTCCCTTGTGTTTCATGGCGATGCTGAGGGGTGTGTCCCCTTCGAACGGAAGCTGGCCTGTTACCATCTCGTAAAGAATGGTGCCGAAGGAATAGACGTCGGAGCAATGGTCGACTTCTTTAGCTTCTGCCTGTTCGGGCGACATATACTCGGGCGTGCCGATCAAAACACCGGAGCCGGTTATGCCTTTTGCTTTGATGAATCGAGCGATCCCAAAATCCATGATCCGGGCATTGCCGTCTTTATCGATCATGATGTTGGAAGGCTTGAGGTCGCGATGGACGACTCCCAGATCGTGCGCTTCGGCCAATCCTTCACTCACCTGCTTAGCAAGGAATAAGGCCTTGGGGATATCTATCCTTCCTGACCTGTGGATAAAACTCTTGAGGTCCTCGCCTGGAACATACTCCATCGTGATGAAATGCGTCCCCTCTTGCTCCAACAACTCATACATCCTGCCCACATTTTTGTGGATAATTTTCCGCGCTATCTTCAGTTCGTTGCTGAACCGTTCCAAGGTCTTTCTATCCGAAGCTATTTCCGGTTTGATAAGTTTCAGAGCGATTTCTTCATTAAGTTTTTTATCCAGAACTCTGTAGACTTTCCCCATCCCTCCTCTGCCAAGTTCCTCGATAATCTGATACCTTCCCGCAAAGATTGAGCCAGTGGACAGCTCTTCCACAGGTGTCTCGATGGTTTTAGTTAGGGAAACAGCCAGTTCCTCAGAAGGAGAAAGAGCGGTTGCACATTCCTTGCAGAACTTGGAATCTGCCGGATTATCCGTCTGGCACTTTGGGCATTTTACGGTCACTGTTTACCCCTCACGGTTGGCAAAAGGATATCAATTAAGGGTGGAAGAGTCAAATCTTTGGGATTTTGTAAGTTTTAGAAGCTTTATGTTC
>CAZOJY010000099.1:0-13840 GCA_964580235.1 uncultured Eubacteriales bacterium
AGCTATCTCTCTACAAAAGTCCCGCGTCACAAACTTATCGCCTCCGTCACTTTCTTCTTCATCTCGAACTTGATTTTGTTTTACCTGTTGAGAGAATCGGGGATATCGCTGAGCATCTTAGGGGTTATCTTTTGGATTTGGCTCAGCATCTTTAATGTCTTCATCATCGCCCAGTTTTGGGCCTTTTCAAACGACGTCTATACCGAGGAAGCAGGGAAACGATTGTTCCCAATTGTGATGTTCGGTCAAAATATGGGATTTTATCTCGGTGCCAAAAGCACATCACTTCTTGTGAAACCCAGAGGCCCATTCACCCCCTTTCAGCTTATGATTTTAGCCGCTGTCATCCTTTTTATATGTATTATTTTAACCTTGATCATCCACAACCGAGAAAGAAAAAAAATCCAGAATGCGGCGGCCGAACAAATCGAAGGCAAAAAAAGATCAGAAAAAGTGATGGAAAAACCTCTCAAAAAAGGAGGCGGCTTTCGCATCATTTTCCAAAGCAAATACCTCTTATTGGTCGCCTTCGTTATCCTGGCTCTTAATTACGTCAACACCACAGGAGAGTACATGAAATCAGATGTCTGGAAGCGCGCTGCGGCCGAAGCCGTCGAAAACGGGAAAATACAGAATACCGACGAGGCCCGCATGGCATTTATTACAAAAACCGAATCCGACTTCACCTCACTCGTTAACCTCTTAGCCTGGCTTATTCAGCTGTTTCTCGTCTCGCGGATTTTCAAGTGGTTCGGCGTAAGAGGAGCCATGCTATTTCTTCCGTTTATCGCCTTCGGAGGATATTTTTTCATCGGTCTTGGCGCAACTTTTGCTGTGGTCAAATGGGCTAAAGTCGCGGAAAACAGTACAGACTACTCTCTGATGAATACGGTCAAACAGGCTTTATTTTTAGTCACATCCCGAGAAGCAAAATACAAAGCCAAAGCAGCCATCGACACATTTTTTGTTAGAACCGGGGATGTTCTCGTGGCCCTGACGATCTTCATCGGCACCACTTACTTCGCTTTCAGACTGGAAAGCTTTGCGAGAATCAATATCGTGGTTGCTGTGATTTGGATAATTCTCAGCTTCTTGACTATTCGAGAACATAAAAGATTATCAGCGAAAAAAGCGGCCGGCCATCAAACCCCAACAGCTGATTAACATGGATACCAGCAGCGTGCGCATTCATTACAATATATGTCTTGAATACTTTCTTTCTCCTGCTTCCCTTTTTTAGATTAGTCTTTTTTTCATCTTTAAAAAAAGATCTATGCATGCTGAAGGAAATGAGATATCCGTTCCATAATATTTTATTTGATTTTCTACGGGCATGTCATTATTATATTAAGGCAAAATGAATGGGAAAAACTTGAGCATGAAGCAAAAACCATGAAAAGGAATTTTTTCTGGGCATTTGTATGTTTTTTTATGCTATCCAATATAGCGTCTCATGCGCAGTTTACGGACGAAGAAATCGCCCAAAGGGAAAAAATCGAGGAGCTGCTCAAAACAGCAGACATCGTAAGAGCGGAAGAAATAGGGGAAGGTGTCACCAAACCGTGGCGGCTTTTTTTAAAAAAAGGAAATGACAAGATCAGTGGATGCTGGAAGAATCCCAAAGGAGTCCAATATGGGTACCTGGAAGGATGGCAGTATGAAATCGCCGCATATCAGATGGATAAGCTCCTTGGATTAAACATGATCCCTGCCACAGTCGAAAGAGAATTCAATGGCAAAAAAGGATCTCTCCAGTTGTGGATTTTCACGGAGTTCAGTCTTCTAGATATCATGGAACAAGGCATCCCTTTTCCCGATAAGAATCCTGAAGCCACGATATTCAACAGAGGCAAATATCTTGCCCGGGCATTCGATAGCCTGATCGCAAACGACGACAGGACACAGCAAAATGTCCGTTACACCAAAGATTGGCGCACGATTCTGATAGACCATTCCCGGGCTTTCCGCAGCAAAAAGAAGTACCAGAAGAGGCTGCTGTATGGAAAAAATGGCTCGAAGGAAAAAAAACTTTTCAGGCAGCTCCCACGCACGTTTGTGGAAAAAGTCAAAGCGTTAGAATATGATAACATCAAAAACGCAGTGGGCCCGTACCTGACGGACAAGGAAATCAACGCTGTGCTCGCCCGAAAAAATCTTCTCGTCAAAGAAATCGAGGAGATGGTCAAGGAAAAGGGCCAAGATAAGGTTTTATATTAAGTACACGTTTGAAGGAGGGGAGGCAAAAATGAAAAAATTTTTCCTCACAGCTGCTATTCTCACAATCGTCATTGGTTTCTCCTGCTTGATTTATGGCCAGTTTACACAGGAAGAAATCGCCGCCCGAGAGCACTGGGAAAATTTTCTGCAAACAGCCGAAATCGTAGCAAAGGAACAACCTTTCAGTGACCGGGAAGCCGTAACCAATCCATGGGTGCTTACTCTCGAAAAAGATGGGATCACAAAAAGAGCCCTCTGGAAAAATCCGGAGGGACGCATGAGGGGATTCGTGGAAAACTGGAGATGGGAAATATCTGCCTACAGACTGGACAAATACCTTGGATTGAACATGGTCCCTCCCACCGTCGAAAAAAGGTTCCAGAACAACAGAGGTTCCTGCCAGCTCTGGGTGGATGCTAGAATGAGCCTCAGGGATAAATACGAACAAAAAATCAAGACACCATCCTACAAAGTATTTCCATGGAACCAGGCCCTGTATCTTCAGCGGGCATTCGATAATCTAATCGCAAACGTGGACAGGCACCAGAATCAATTTCTCATAACCGAAGACTGGCGGATGATCCTGATTGATCATTCCCGCTCCTTCCGCACCTCCGGGAAATTCGCAAAAAGGCTCATCTATGATGAAAAATACAAAGAGGGCCCACGGTTGATGAAACGACTGCCGCGGGTTTTTGTGGAAAAGCTAAAGAGCCTCGACCACGACACCATCAAAAATGTTGTCGGCGAGTATTTGACTGACAAAGAGATCGATTATGTCCTCATTCGAAAAGACCTTATCCTCAAATGGTTGGATAAACAGATAAAAAAAGAGGGGGAAGATAAAGTCTTATACTGACTCCAAGGCCTTAATTTCCTGGATCGTTTTATGCATAACCAGAACATTCTGCTCATCTTCTCGTCTGTACTCAAATCCATTCATAAGCTGACGTGATAAAAATATTCCCAGTCCCCCTGTCTGGCCCTGGTTGATCATTTCCTGAATATCCGGTTCCTTGGCATCTCTGGGATCGAACGGAATTCCCCAGTCTCTGATCTCGAAATAGATTTTTTTTTCCTGCTCCCAGATTTTCAGAACTATATCTCCCTTATCCTTTGGATAGGCATACCGGATGATATTTATACACATCTCAAGAAGAGAAAGTTCAATTAAATAATAAGCTTCTTCAGATAGATTAAGATCGCTTAAGGCTTTTTCCAAAAAGCTGCGTATCTTTCCGATTTCGCTGAGCTCGCTCTTTACTGTTATTGAGTTTTCTATATGACCAGCCATCTTTTTTCTAATTTTTGCGGACACATTGAGGTGTTTTTCAGCAAATTCTCTTGTTACTCTATAGAAAAGAAAAATTGATGTCAAATCCATACCCTGAATTATTTATAATAATGCCGAACCTGCATACATTAAAAAAAAATAAGATAAATTTTTTGGTTAGGGTGTGTTGGCTATCGATTTGACATCAAAAATCTCCTTGCTATAATCTTGTAGCGTCGTGTGAACAAGGCAAAAGCATCCGTACAAGTCTTGGAGGACTACTCCTTAGAGTCTGTTCCCCTTTCTCAAAGAAAATCGTGGATAGACCTGGCCGTCATCTGGATTGGAATAGCGGTGGTCATGTCCGCCATTTTCCGGGGCATGATGATCGGCCTGGGATTGGGGAAAATTTCCTGTGTTCTGGTTTCCTACCTATTGGGAGAAATCATTCTGATTGTCGTGATGGTTTTCATAGGATATGTGGGTGCAAAAACCGGTTTATCTACACCTTTGATTGCCAACCACTCCTTCGGCAGAACAGGCGCCATATTCATTTCTCTTTCGATTGCTCTCTCACTGATTGGATGGTTTGGCGTCCAGGCGGCCTTTTTTGCCCATACCATCCAATTCTATTTTGGGACACATTTTCCTCTTTCTTTTTTTTCATTTTTGTGCGGAATCTTGATGATGATCCCGGCCATTTTTGGCATACGGGGATTGAGCGCACTTAGCTGGCTTGCCTCTCCCATAATGATTATTATTTTCATAATGGGTATGATAAAAATGGGTTTTCACTTCCTTCCGGCCGAAACTCTCATCACACTCGCAAAGGCGCATCAACCCGCTCCCTATCCTCTGACAATAGGCATGGCATCTTCGATTGTGGCAGGAGGGTTCATTGTTGGGGCTACCACAAGCGCCGATATTTTTCGATATGCTCGCCCCCAAAAAAAAGATATATTCGCCGCTGCAGCATTGGCCATGTTCGTGAGTGCTTTTCTCCATCTTGTGGGCTCCATTATTGCCATGAACACGGGTATATATCACGAAAACCTCCCCGACATCATTATCGGCAGGCAGTATCTGGGATTAGGATTTGTTGGATTTATCGTTCTCCTTCTTGCCCAATGGACAACAAATGACAGCAACCTGTACTCATCGGTATTGGCTTTAAACAATATTTTCCGCATAAAGCGCTGGAAAATGACCCTTTTCGCTGGTATTTTTGCCTCTGCTTTTGCTGCATTTGGGATCCTGGAAAGGCTGAAATTCTTCTTAGTTCTGCTAACGGTAAGCATCGGACCTATCGCTGGCATTTTCCTCTGTGATTTTTATTTATTTAAAAGGTTGAACAGAAATTCTTTGAATCAAAACACGCCTTCCCTGGTCAATTTCAGAGCTCTGAGCTCATATATCGTGTCTTTTCTTGTAGGCTGGATGACTTCCGGCCATCCGTTCTCTGTTCGAGTGTTTCCATTCTCAATTTTTGCTTTTAATGGGATCCTATCTTCTATTGCCCTGTATTATGGTTTGACGAAAATTTTTCCAAAAAAGGAGTAAGATCATGGCCTTAAAACAAGTCCTGGATATATGCGACATACTCGAATGTGCCGTGATAAGAGAAGACATCGTCAAAGCGTATTTCATAGAAAAAGGATTAAGCCAGAAGAATCTGGAACTGCAATCCGTCAGCGGAGAAAAAGGAGAGACAACGTTCGTAAAAATCCAAATCAACGGAACAGAGGGGCGGAGGGGTGGAGGCCAGTCCCCTACTCTGGGCATAATTGGCCGTCTGGGCGGAATCGGAGCTAGACCCGACAAAATTGGTCTTGTATCGGACGCCGACGGTGCAATCGTGGCTCTGGCCAGCGCATCAAAAATTCTCGACATGATTCGTATGGGAGACACATTAAAAGGAGATGTGATAATATCCACACACCTCTCAACCTCCTCCCCTATCATCCCCCATGATCCTGTTCCATTCATGGATGCTCCGATTACGATAGAGACTATGAACAGATATGAAGTGGATGAAAGGATGGAAGCCATTCTCTCTGTGGATGCCACAAAAGGAAACCGCATCATCAACAGGCGGGGCTTTGCAATATCACCCACAGTCAAGGATGGATATATTTTAAGAGTTAGCGAAGATTTACTGGATATCATGGAAGCCGTTACAGGAAGACTCCCCGAGGTATTTGCCATCACACAGCAGGATCTCACACCTTACGGCAATGAGCTATTTCATCTTAACAGCATCATGCAACCTGCAGCGGCAACGAAGGCTCCTGTGGTAGGAATCGCAATCACTTCAGAGGCCGCCGTTCCTGGCTGTTCAACAGGAGCGAATCAATATATGGATAACGAGATGGCCGTTCGCTTCGTTATCGAAGTGGCAAAGGCCTGGGGAATGGGCCAGTGTTTTTTATACAATGAACAAGAATTTCAAAGGCTCCTGTCTCTCTACGGTGCCATGGAACATTTTAAAACACGCGGAAATAAGGAAAAATCCAAGTAAATTATTGTAGATTTTGAAGGGAGGGTTTTCCATCCGAAGGAGCGTTTTCCTCTTCATCTTCGATTTCCACTTCTATGCCTAGGAGTTCCGCCGTTCCCACATAAATCTGCTTAAAAGATTTTTTCGATTCCTGGAGTTTAGCCAAGCGTTCGCGAGCTTTTTGAAGTTCCTTTTCCATTTCGCCATCAATTCCATCCAGCTGACTTTTGGCTTCATCCATGGTTTTTTTGTAAAGGTCTTCTTGTTCCTTGGTTAATGACATTTTTATCACCTATTCCGTTTTATTTTTCTTAAAGGCGATGGAAAACGTTTTCCACACTTTTACATTTACGCCATTTTTTTTGGCAGGCAGAAATCTCCACTGACGGACAGCCTCATCACACACTTTTTTAAACGCAGGGGCTGTTTTTGACGGATTCGAAAAGGCAATATCCAAGACATTCCCGAATTCAGAGATAAGTGCACGAAAAATCACTGTCTCTTCTATTCCCTGTTGAAAAGCGGCAGGAGGATATTTGGGATTTATTTTTTTTGTGGCAACAGGAAGCACATCCACCGATTCGACCGGAACCAAATCCCCTGTCTTAATCCTTTCGGAGGTATTTTCTGACTGGATGATATTTTTGACTGTTTCCTCCAGTTGAGGGGAGCTTATTTTCACATCAGACTGTCCCAGCCGCTCTTCGCTCATCTCTTCTTCTTCTATGATCTCAAACTGACGTGACTCAGGGGTAGCTGTGCCATCGGGGAGGATAACCTGTCGCTTTCCCGCCGATAATCCCGTTGTCGATATAAACTCAGTTGTAGATTCCTGTTCTGTTTCTGCTCCAGAGGCCTCATCAATAAGAGTTGCGTTTTCATCCGGATTTTCTGCCTCACCCTCTAAAGCAGGTCCTCCTGATAAGTCCTCCTGCTGTCCCAGATTTGGAGTCGATCGCTTGACATTTGATATGGTCTGAATATTTTTCTGGCTGGATTGTGTTTGTGACTTATTTGGCCTTAAAAAATAATATGTGGCCCCTGCAGCAACGAGAACGACTAATGCTGTTGAGCCGATCATCAAAGGAAGCGGTTTTTTGACCTTTTGCAAAAAACCAAATAGATTTTTGTGGACGGGTACTTTATCTGGCCCTTCAAAATAGTCTTCAAATATTTTTTTATCTGCTTCTGCTTCTTTCCCTTCAATTTTTTCTTCCTTTTTCTCTTCTCTCACTTCGGCTTTTTCTTCCGGTTCTTGGGTCACAGTCATGATTTCAGGTTTTTCTTCCTCGTCAGATTCTTCTTCTTTTTGTATCAATTCTTCGATCAACTCTTCAGTCTTCAGTTCCTTTTCCTCTTCCTGTTTTTCAACTTCCTGCATTTTTTCGGCTTCTTTTGTTTTATCCATGGCCTGGGATTTTTTCTTAGCTTCCTCTTTTTTATGCTTTTTTTCTGCAGGTTCTCCTTCCAGGCTCAAGCCAAAATCGGAGAATGCATTCTTGAGCATTTCATCCACTTCAGTCGTAATTTCAGATTTGCCAGTCTTTTTCACAGGGCCAGCGGATTTTCGATCTTGTTCTATTTGTGTTGTCTCCTGCTCTTTTATGCTTTTTTCCATTTCTTTTACACTTTCTTCTATGTCTATGGCGGATGGTTTTTTTTCCTTGGCGCTCTTTTTTATTCCCTGGACACTTTTTGCCGTCCCATTGCCCAAAAGTTCATGAATTGTAGTAAGTAAATCTTCATTTTTAAAGGGTTTTTCAAAAAAAGCAGAGGCCCCGAAGGTATCGATTGCTTCCGATTTATAGTGTTCTCCTTTGTAAAATCCTGTTGTTATGATGACAGGCGTTTTTTTGTTGGAATCCTTAGAAATTTTCCGACAAAGATCAAAACCATGGAGTTTCAGCAGCATGGGTTCAAGAATGACCAAATCTGGATTTTCTGACTCAAACATCAGCAGTCCTTCATGTCCATCCTTTGCTGTGACTACCTGAAATCCCTCAGTTTGTAAGGTCTGTAAAAGCAAGTTGAGGGAATTTTCCTCGAATTCTACGACTAATATTTTTTCATTTCTCATTTTAAGCCTTATCGTTTATATTTCTATGCACAGTCATTCTGATTTCCTCAATATTTTACTTCAACAGGCTTTCCCCTGGTCAATCACCTTTAGAGGTGATATTAGCGATGATTTTTCTCTGAGTGATATTTTCGCATAAATCTGAAAAAAATTTTGGTGCCTTTAGTTAAAAAAATCCCCTTCCCGTGAGCCAAATATTTGCCTCATCAGCCAGAAAATGGCCGATCTGGCTGTCCAATTTACCCAAGATTATCCGGGTATCATTTTCTCAGACCTTCCTGCTATTTGCCGAAGCTTTGCAGAATCGCCCAAGGATCTATTCTGACGACTTAAAATCTCTCATAGAAAGGCTTTGGAAAAAGGCTTGCCAATCTCTTGGAAGTCTTGCGAAGCAATAGAGTTGCTGACGCAGGCGGAAAGGCCTTTATCTACTTTCTGAAAGGAATCCTTGATTTTGTCAAAAAAGAAAAACACAGAGAGTGTCTTCTGATCGTATATTTCTAATGGAAAAAAACACCCGGGGAATTCTCAGTTGCTGGTGCACACACGAATGTTTCCAATATAGGAGAGCAGGCGGATCCTGGAGCCTTCGGTATTGCATTGCACAAACATAAAACTGAAAATCATTCACTCTCAGTTTCAGAAGACACTTTAAACACCTGAATGCGGTTGTTGTTTTGGTCAGCAACATAAACATATCCGCGGGAATTGACAACTATTCCCGATGGATAGTTTAGCTGGCCGTCCCCTGCTCCTATTCTCCCCCATTTAGAAATAAACTGCCCGTCGCTGTCAAATTTTTGAATCCTGTTGTTTCCGGAATCTGCAATGTAGATAAATCCATCTTTATCGACAAAAATCCCAACGGGCTTATTCAATTCTCCATCATTCGATCCAGCTTTTCCCCAGGAGTCAAGTAATTCTCCCTCAGCAGAAAACTTTTGCAGCCGTCTTCTGTCCAGAATGAACAACTCATTCTTTTTGTTGACCGCAACAGCTGAGGGAAAAAGGAACTCTCCTTCATCCGTCCCGCTTTTCCCGATGACCTTTTTAAAATCGCCAAGATTAGAGAACTTTTTTATGCAATGGTTTGTGGAGTCGGCAACATAGACATTGCCTTCGCTATCGGTAGCAATACCCGTAGGAGTTTTGAATTCAACGTTTTCTGAGCCTTCCTTACCCCATTTTTTTATGAATTTCCCATTTTTGTCAAACTTCAGAACGCTGTGTTTTTTTGTATCTGTCACGTACATATAACCCTGGCCATCAACAGCAATTCCACCTGGACTCTTCAAGTTCTTAAAATCTTTTCCCCTCAAAACCCAGTTGCGATCGATCTTTCCCTCAGAGGTGATTTTTTTGATTTTTTCTTGGCTTTCGTCGACAATATAAACGATATCATTTTTATCCAGGGTCATACCTTTGGGCTGGAGAAAAAAAGAGGAGTTTGGGGAACCCCATTTCCTGAGATAAACATATGTTTTTCCGACAAGGATCGCGTCGATCAAAATCGGATTCTTCCCGACCGGGATTTCAATCCTTCCCTCCCAATCGGCATAATTTTCCTTGGAGATCCTTATGTCATGTGTGCCGAATGAAACATAAGTCAATACACAATCAGTCATCTGTCCAGTATCTTCCTCATCCAAAAATATTTTTGCACCCTGAGGAGTAGATTTGACTTCGACATTTCTCCCCAATCTTTCTAAAACATATTCTTTATCCGTGTCCTCCTGTGAAAGGAAAATATCATCTTTTACACTCTCATACCCGTCTTTTTCTATCACGAGCAACATTTTTGGGGATTCTGACCGGTAAATAAATGGTGTGATTCCGAGATATTCACCGTTTATTGTGATCCTTGCCTGTTCAGGCAGTGAAGAAATCCGCAGGGAATAATCCTTTATGATCCCAAGATATTCTTTCTCTGCCTGTTCGATCAAGCCGCCGATATTAGGATCATAGATATTCCGAGTGATCGCTTTCCCGTAAGCATGATCTGCTTCGAACATATTCCTGAGCTCTCGAAGAGCTGCGTATGCATCTCCCATGCCCGAGTAAGCCATACCGGTCCACAAAAAAATCTCTGTTGCTAACTGCCTCTGTTTCTGGATGTCTTCTACACGGAATGTCTTGGCGATCAAAGGACCGAGAGTGTTTAAAGCCTCTTTAAATTTATTCTCCTGTCTGATCAACTGGCGGCTTTTTTCCATGCGGTTTTCAATCTCTCGGATGATTTCTGTTTGGCTTTCAATGGTTTCCAGAGGAGCCGCGATATCCTCCTCCTCCATCTCTTCTTTGCTCATTTCCCTAACCAACATCTCATGGATAAACCCGGTTATCTGAAGGCCCTCCTTTTCAAAAGAGACTTTGTACCACTCCCCTTGCTTCTCTATTGCATCGAGGACTGTATTAAGAGGAATTCTCGCCAGGGTTTCACCATCAATCTCTGGTGTTACTTTGACTGTGGCGCTGTCGACAATAACTTTGACTTTGACAGGATTTTCCTCTTGAGAGAAGGAAAGAAGAAAAACTGCACTCGTAAGGAGAACCATCCATTTGAGACGAAATATGCGTGACATTCGTGACATCCCTCTTTTTAAAATATTATAAAACTATCCGGGCCGGGTCTATCTGTAAACCAATATTTTCCAGGTACTATCAAGCCTTTCTAGGGTCATTGTTTTTTTTCCTTCAAATATCACTTTTTTGTTAGCTGTCTTTTTGTCCACAGCGACCAACAGATGGGAAAAGCTCACATCTGCATGGTTGAGATCTATAAAATTGACCGAAAGACTGAATACGCGCGATTTGATATCATCGAAGTTATTAAACAATTCCATCGCATCCGCCCTCTTTTTTGCTGAAAGCGACTCTGGCCCGATATCACTTAAAAAAGCCAAAAGATCCTTCTGCTCCTCTGCATTTCTCTGGCGCTCTACAATCTGGCGGATAGCTTCCTCAGAAAGAGCTTTATCTGCCTGATCAAAGTAGCGCTGTGCTTCTGTGTTTTTACTGTCTATTTTCAGTGCTCGCTCCATATTGGTTTTGCACTGCTCATAGTTGCCGTTTTCAAAATCCCGTATCCCATCAGATATAAACTTGGAACTCCGGTTCTCAGTCAGTTTGCTCCTGGCCCTGGCAAGATAATCAAGAGCTTCTTTGTTTTGGCTGTCTTGTGCCAAAATGCCTTGTGCGAGCTTGATAGCCACAGAATAGTTGCCCGCGTTGTAGCTTTTCACCAGTTTATCCGATTCCGTCTCAAAAACCTTTAAAATTGAGCGCATTGAACGGGGAGAAAGGGGAGCACTTTCGACCAGGATGGTGTTCGACCCCCCAGAAAAGGATGGTTTTTTTTCCAATTTCTGATACAGCAAGAATCCTCCAATCCCGACAACGATTGCAACTCCCGCTAAAGTTAAAGGCAGCATGAGTCTTTTTCTATTTTCGGACGGGGGTTGCACCGCAAAGGCGGATTCTTGAATACCTGTCATCGCCAGGGTTTCATCAGAGAAATGTGTGATCTTTCTCAGATCAGCAGCAAATTCAGAACAAGAACTGTAGCGGCCATCCGGATCCTTTGCAAGGGCTTTTTTTATAATATGCTCGAACTCCACAGGAAGTTTTTTTCTGACCTGGGAAAGAGGCGCGGCCTCTTCGTTTACAATCTTGTAGATAACAGTGGTAATGCTTTCTCCTTCAAAAGGCCTCCTCCCGCTGAGGAGTTCATACAATATAGCCCCTAAAGAAAAAATATCCGAACGCTTATCGATCTTTTTCCCCATCACCTGTTCGGGCGACATATAGCTAGGCGTTCCGATGGTTGTGCCTGTTTGGGTTATGGTCGACATCTCGACATGCGCCACCCCAAAATCACAGATATGAGGCTTTCCATAATTATCCAAAAGAATATTGGCAGGTTTGATATCCCGGTGCACAATTCCATTCTGGTGAGCAAAATTCAGGGCATCACATAACTGCAGCATGAGCTTTATAATGGCAGGAGCTGAAAATTTTTTCTTTGAAGCAATCCAATTCTGAAGACTAAGGCCATCGATATACTGCATGACGATGTACGTCATATCTTCTTCTCTTCCCACATCGTGAATGGTAATGATATTTGGATGGACCAATTTGCCAGCGGCTCGGGCCTCCCGAATAAACCTCAACATCAATTCATCCTTCTCTTCATCATCAGAGATTAAGTCAAAACGGATTGTCTTGATGGCAACTTCCCGGTCGATATCCGGATCCAGAGCTTTGTACACGATCCCCATGGCTCCTTTGCCAAGGAGATCGATGATTTCGTATTTGCCTATCTTTTCCATGCGCTCTTCGTAAAATTCTGTCCACTTTCCCCGGAAAAGAGAAGACTCCCTTTCCTCAGGAAAACTCCGTATTTTAAAAAGGATGTTCGATAAACAAAATATCTCAGTTGTCCCCATCTTGTCAAGAAAAGATTCCCCAAGATCAGCATCACCATCTCCGCAAATTTGGGATGTCGTGTATTGTGTCCTTCTCTAAATCATGTTATACAGAGATGTCTGTATACGTATGAAGATAACTGAACAAAATGCAGGTAAATTCCAGAGGAAACTCAGGACCTGGTATTTCATCCATCGCAGGAAGCTCCCTTGGCGGCAAACACAGGATCCTTACAAAATATGGATTTCAGAAATAATGCTTCAACAAACAACAGTCCCAGCCGTCATTCCTTACTACGCCAAATGGATGAAGCTCTTTCCAGATATGCCAACATTAAGCAAAGCTCCCTTGCAAAAAGTGCTCAAGGCCTGGCAGGGGCTGGGATATTACCAGAGAGCAAAAAACCTCCATCGCGCCGCAAAGATCATCATGACAACCCATGGCGGCCAAATTCCTCAAGAATATGAGGACTTGAAGAATCTGCCGGGATTTGGCCCATACACTACAGCTGCCGTGTTGAGCATTGCATTTGATCAATTTCATCTAACGATCGATGCCAACATCCGGCGGGTATTGATGCGGCTCTTAAAATGGTCTGGAAGAGCCACATCTGACATCGACAAAGACCTCCTTCTCTCAATCTCTCCTTTTCTCCCTCAAAAACACATGGGAATTTTTAATCAGGCTTTAATGGAACTGGGTTCACTTATATGCCGGTCAAAAAATCCTCTGTGCCTGCTCTGTCCTCTTCTAGAGTTCTGTGAAGCTTACAAAGCTGGCAAGCAGGAAGTCATCCCAAATCCCGAAAAAAGAAATTATAAAAAGATAAAAGCCGTAATCGGTATCATCGAAAAAAAAGGGAAATTTTTGATCCAAAAAAGACCATCATCAGGATTGTTGGCCGATCTCTGGGAATTTCCTGGCGGAAAAATAGAAAAAGGGGAGACGGCCGATCAAGCTCTCCGCCGAGAAATAAAAGAAGAAATTGGCGCCGAAATTCAGGGAGAGCAACTCCTCACAGATGTCCAGCATTCCTATACTCAATTTCAGGTCTCTCTATATGCTTTTACCTGTTCCCTGAAAACGGATCCGGTTTTAGACAGGAACCGACACCGATGGGTGTCTCTCAAAGGGATGCGTCAGTTTCCCTTTCCTTCCGGAAGTGCAAAAGTAATTCGATTCCTGAAAAAGAGGGATTTTCGTACTTGATAACCAGGGTCGTTCACGCTCGGTCCATTTTTTGTTTTGCTTCTGATTTAACCTGAATTATTCATAAACATGATTTTTTTTACCGGAATTTAATACTATATACATTGAAATCAGGGACATGTACCGAAAATTTAAGGGACAC
>CAZOJY010000100.1:0-13556 GCA_964580235.1 uncultured Eubacteriales bacterium
CCCCACTGCTGCCTCCCGTAGGAGTCTGGACCGTGTCTCAGTTCCAGTGTGGCCGGACACCCTCTCAGGCCGGCTACCCATCATAACCTTGGTAGGCCGTTACCCTACCAACAAGCTAATAGGACGCAAGCTCATCCTCAAGCGCCCCCTAAGGGGCTTTAACTCTGAAAACTTATGCTCCAGAGCGTCATGCGGTATTAGCCCCGCTTTCGCGGGGTTATTCCTCACTCGAGGGCAGATTGCTCACGTGTTACTCACCCGTTCGCCACTTTCCCCGAGCAGCAAGCTGCTCGGTTCTCGTTCGACTTGCATGTGTTAGGCACGCCGCCAACGTTCACTCTGAGCCAGGATCAAACTCTCCAGTTAAAATATAAGAGTTCCGAAGAACTCTTATAAACGTTTCTCGTTGGCAAATTGGATCGATATATGGTCGCTCCGCTTTTTGTTTCAAAGATCTTACTCTTTCTATCCCGAGAAAGAGGTGCGTCACAACAGCTTTGAAATTGTAAATTCCAACCGTGACTGTCTTCCGAAGAAGCATTAATATAATAGGTGTATTCGCCTGAAAAGTCAAGATTCTTTTTTTGTTTTTTTTTACTTTTTAATTCTTTTTTTTTGAACAACTTAGGCAAGATTTGATTTTCATGGTAAAATGCAGGCAAACAGGAGATAACATGAAAGCAATAATCGCGATTTTGCTTGTGGTTGTGTTGGGTTTTCTTGCCTACACCTATTTCACATCTCTTTCGGGAGAGGAAAAAATGGTGAAAGCCCTCGAGAAAGAATTCGAGCTGGCTGTGGGAAATTTCCTCCGTGCAGTACGCACGATGGCCGGAACGGGCCTGGATACAACCTCCGATATCGACAATGCTGTTGTCAAAATCAAGAAAGTGAAAAAAGAATTAGCTGCTCTAAAAATCCGCCTGGAGGAAGATTCCGCAAAAGAGCGGGCCGAAAAACTGGAAACAAGAATCGAGAAATTTGAGCGCAAAAACGATATCGAGGAGTACTAGAGGACTCCGCTAATCTTGATTCTGGATTTCGGCAATTAATTTTTTCACGTTTTCCTGCTCTGGATTCAACCGGAGGGAGGCTTTCAAAATATCCAGGGCTTTGGATTTCTGTGCCGTCTTGTAGTAGCAGAAGCCGAGGGAATTGAGGAGCCGCGTATCGCTGTTGTACATCCTGTTTCCTTCCTCCATCGAAACAATGGCCTGCATGTACATTCCCATTCCCAATTGCGCCTGGCCTTTTATCAAATAATAGTCAAACAGCAGCTCCTTATCCTGTTTGATATTTTCCACAAGCTCAAGAGCCTGTTTAAATTTTTTATTTTTCAACTCGAAAAAGGCATACTCCCGCACTCCTCGCGTGTAAGTTTTGTTCTGGCTGAAGGCCTTTGCAAAATTCTCCTCCGCCTTCTCGTTTTCCCCCAGCTTGTTATGCTGCTCAGCCAGCATATAATAAAATAAAAACTGATTCTGGAGAGAAAAAGGCTTCATCCTGGCAATCGGATGAGAAACCGCCTCAGCCAGAGAAATAGCAAATTCCGCTTTTTTCACATCGATAAGTTTTCCCTCCCCATCGGTAAAACTCGCAGTCAGCTCATAATAATCAGGCGTTAATTCCTTGGCCGGGAAGGAAAAATCGACGCTCAAGATTTTTCGAAAAGGATAATTTTTCAACCGCAGCGTGTAGCTTTTTTCGACCGTGTTTTTCTCCCCAAGCCCTTTTACCAATATTTTGACCTCTGCCTCTTTCTGAAGATCTTCCGTCATATTGACGATGTTGAACAAAACTGCAATGTTCTCATGCCGGGAGAATATTTTTTTGGGATCATACAAAAGCTTTTTATCTCCTGTTTTAAAAGGCATGTGTTTATTCACATCGGAATCATAAAACCTGTAGCCCAGAAACGGGCCGTTGATGTACGGCGAAACCGGTGCTTTGGGAACAACAATCGTCCGCTCATGGACGCTGAATTCCTTGCCCACAGAATTTGTCAACAGGATGTTCAGCAAGTATTTCCCATTGACCACCGGAAAAGAATCCTCGAGGGCGATCCCGTTTGCCCGGACTCTCTTCAGCTCATCAGGAGAAAAATAAAACGGGAACTGCCTGTCATACTGGAATATCGTGCTTTCTCCATCTTTGAGGCTGACATTGATCGTATAGTTGCAAAAATACTGATCATTCGGCTCGTAATAATCGATTGAGACCGAGGACGGCGCTATCGAAAAATGCAAAAAATTAATTCCGGTAACAGGGTCCTGAATGAAAGCAACGTCCGTGGAACACTCTATAAAATTCGTCAAATATTCTGTGCTGACAACTCCCCTCAAATTGAGAAAATTCGTGGAATAGGCGGGATTCACATCCTTCTTCGGAGACTCCAGGATATCCGCCAGAATGATAGCGTTTCTAGGGGAAGGTTGAAAGCCGTAATTAAATTCCCCAGGTATCAAAGACAAAACCACCGGCGCAAGGCCAGGAGCAAGATCCCGGATTTCATTATACAGACCCTCATAGTCAAAAGGATCCCTGTTTCGGCCCTCGATCATCAAAGCCGCAGGGCCGTCCGAAACCGGATCGTACAACCGGTAGGCTCCCACGTTGTTTGGCTGGAAAAATGT
Organism: uncultured Eubacteriales bacterium; assembly: GCA_964580235.1. Lineage (GTDB taxonomy): Bacteria > Acidobacteriota > Aminicenantia > Aminicenantales > Aminicenantaceae. Next base: position 2,634 of record CAZOJY010000100.1, read on the forward strand.
GAGAGAAAAGTGGTTGGGCAGTCCTTTTGAAACATCTCCATAATAGGACCATACCTCACAGGGATACAACGCGATGTTCGACGGGTACCGGTCCTTGCTGATCGGCTCACCCAGTATGATATAAATCCTGCCCATATCGGTCATCCACCCCGGCTTGGAACTGCTGCGGGAAAACCATTTATCGGCGTACTGAAACCGCCGGATGTGTTCATTCTTATACTCGTTTTGTGGAGTGCCTGGAGTGGGGTCTCTCTGTTTCCAAAATGTCACAATAAAAGCGTCCCTCTCCCGGTCATCGGCCAGCTGCAGAAAAACATCCCGCTCCTCTTCATACATGATGTAGCGCGTCAGATTCAGCCAGTCGCGGTATCTCTGCGGGAGGTCTTTTTCTTTTAATTTTTGCTGTGCGGGAAGCAGAGAGACAAAAAGAAGCAAAATGAGTGCGATTACTGACGGTTTCATTCTCATTTTCGTATCCTTTTTTAGAATGGCGCGAAGGGGATTATTTCTTCTTCAAGTAATCGATAAATCCCTGGACCTGCGAAGATCTCTGGGAGTCCGGGTCATGCTTGAGATAATTCTCGAATTCTGCCAGGGCTTCCGCGTTATTTCCCTTGGCCAGATAGGCGAGGCCCAGTTGATAGATGGCATCCAGAAAATCTTCCTGGATTTCCACGGCTCTTTTGTAATACTTCAAAGCCTCGTCAAACTTGGAATTGTTGTAGAAAATTGTCCCGACATTGTACAGCACTGTCTGGTCTTCGATTTTCTCGAATTCAATCTTATTGTACCATTCCATGGCCTTTCCGGAATCTCCTCGATTCATATAACAATTTCCGATCCCCATAAGGGCGTCCACATGCTCGGGTTCATGCTCCAAAACCTTCAGGTAGTTTTTTTCCGCTTCATCGTAGTTTTCCAGTTTGAAATAGCTGTGTCCGATATTCAAATGGACGATATAGGCATTCGGAAACTTCTCCAGAACGCCTTGGTATACAGGAATAGATTCTTCATATTTCCCTTCATTATATAGATCGATCCCCCTTTTGTATTCCTCCTTCATATCATCTGTAACATAAAGTCCCTCGACTTTTTTCAGAGTCAATTCGATCGGCTTATTCTGCTGCCTGAAATCCAGAATTTTGGTGCTTATATTTCTGGGTGCGTATCCCGGCAGTTCGAAATCGATGAACCACGTGCCGCCTTTGACTCCCATGGCGGCCCATTTCCCTTTTGCATCAGTTGTTGTCTCAAACCCAGACTGGGTCTTCACATAAAGGAGTTTGACAGCGACACCTTCGAGAGGATTGCCTTCCTCATCATATACAAATCCTACCTGCCTGCCCTGACCCGTCCAGTCCTGAGAAAACGCGAAGGCAGCTAAAATCACAATCATAAAGAGACCAATCATGTGCTTTCTCATCCAAAACCTCCAGATTTATTCTAGCATGATGGGGAGCAAAAAAAAAGCCCCTTCCGCCTCAAAGCGGAAGGGGCTTTTGAACTCGAACGTTAGAATTTTCTGCTTAGAACTGGAACCGCACTCCGAACCGGAAAATTCTGGGGTTCAACACTTCGTTGGGTTCTGCAGAACGTGTGTTTCTGGAAAAAGTTCCGTTGTGCAAATAAATCCTTCCGGGATTATCATCACGTTTTCTGTTCAGAATGTTGTTGTTGAACACGTTGAAGGCATCGACCATCAGGTAGATACGGCCTGTGTCGCCGAGTCTCAGGATCTTTTCCAGCCTCATGTTCACATTCCAGAAGTTCGGCATCCTTGCCGTTCCTGCTTCGGCTCTCATCAGGGTAGCGCCTGTGGTGTACGGGCTGTAAATGGAAGAATCCATGTTGTAGTCACTCACACTGATGTACTGGTCGAGGATGTGTCCCTGACGGGCATTGAACACGAAAGAGACGTTGAAATCATACGGAAGCTGGTACAGGCCCTGGGCCTTGAACATCCATTTGGAGAACACCCGCATGCCGGTCTTTCCGCTGGAGCCGCCAAGGGAGTAAGCATAGAGTTTGCCATCGGTCGCCCACTGGTTTGTAGGATTTAAAGGCCAATCCGCACCCCAGTAGTTTGCCTGATCCTGATAAGTAAAGGATCCATTCAACATCCATCTGTTGGACAGTCTCTTGGTAAACCGGATCGAGAGGCCCCAATAGATGTCATAATAGTCCTTGGGTGTGTTGGTGGCATACCATCCGTACACATCCTGCGTCCCGGCCTTCCAGACATAAAAAGGCCTGCCTGCGGCTTCGCCGAGTTCGACCGGCTGTCCCGTTTTCGGGTCCGTAAAAGAGCTGGGCACCTTATTCGGCGCTTCGATATAGTCGGACCTTTCGAGCAGCCGCCCGCCGAACTCATCGGCATAGTCCCGGTTTGTCCACCACTGGTTGTACTTTCTCAAGGTGAAGTCGGCTCCGACCATGAAGTCGGTCATGACTTCTCTTTCTAGACTGGCAAGCAGTTCATAGGTCCTGTATCCGTGCCAGTTGGAATCGACATTGTACCACGGGGGAGTTTGGGCTGAGGGATCCTTGGGATCATAACCAGACCAGTTCAAGTTGTGCGATCTGTCCCATATAGATTGATCTGTGTCACCGAGAAATTTTCCATCATCACTGAAAACCCTGTAGGAGGGCCTGGCGGTTTGCGTGTAGTCGGCCCAGTAGAGCTCGTTGAAGTTTGCGACATCGTCGTTATTCATGTCATACCAGTAGAAGTTCATACCTCCGCCTGCACCGCCGTTCTGCCACATATAGGCGGGCCAACTGGACATTCTGCTACCGTAGATAGCGCCGGAAAGTTTGGCGATCGTTTTGCCGTCCCCGGTGATATCATAGGTCAATGCCAATCTTGGAGAAAGGAACTCCCAGGGAACGGTATCCGCTCGTGCGACAGGGTCGATCTGAATTCCTGGAAAAATATTCAGAATCGCTTGATCCAGGCCGGACTGTAAATGCTTCTGCTGAATCTCGTAGTAGTTTTCCCAATACAGCGCATCGGTGTCCTCTGTCAAGATTGTTTTCCGGTTATCGCCTTTGGTGTAACACTGCGAGCGGTCATACCGCAGTCCGAATTTGAGGGTCAGTCTGCCCCAGGTTGCGGTATCAGAAAGAAAACCACTCACCTGGTAGGATCCTTCCGGGCCGCCTTCCCATGTGCCTCTGTAGAAGTAGAGCCTTCTCAGATCGATTCCGAAATCGTCGACCATGACATCCCGCGTACCGTTTCCATCCCAGTCGACAAGCGAGTAGTTGTAGTTGTAGTTGTACCGCATGTTGCCGGCACTGCCCGAAGTCCAGGTGTCGTACCTGTGAATCCACTCGAATCCCATTTTGAACTCGTGGGATGCTCCCAGCAGGTCGTCGTTGAAGTAGGTGCTGTGCAGCGTGATCTGCGTGTTCGGCCTCTGGGTCATGAACCAGCTGTAGTAGGTGTAAAGCCGGTTGGCGACATCGTAATGACGCAATTTCGTCAAATCCTCGTTGTCGGCCGGCCACAGACCGAATCCTGCGTCTGTGAACCCGTACTTTGCGGAAACAAAGAAACTGTCTCCGAACATGTGCTCATCCTGGATCTTGATGATCGGGCTTCCAAAATGATACTTGCCGTGCTGGTTTCTTCCTGCCGGATAGGTCGAGCCAGAACCTCTTCCGTACTTTTTCTTGTCACCCGCATGGATGAACAGCTCTAATCTGTTCTCAGGGACGATCTGGATGTTGATCTTACCCGCCATGTTGACAAGCAGCGTGTCGTCTTTCGACCCGTTCATGACTCTTGTCTTTATATCCTGCGTTCCCCAAGAACCCCACCACCAAGCTCTATCTTTTAGGAAAGGTCCACCGACATTGAAACCGAAATCCTTGATGTCACGAATCTGGTTGTATCCGTAACCCGGAAATACTTTTTCGACTTCTTCAAAATCCGACCCGTGAGGCATGGCTTGAAAAGCAGACTCGGTGTAGTAAAAACGTCCCCCAAAGGTGATTCTGTTTTCTCCTCGGCGGGAGACAAAATTGATACCAACTCCTCCGGTCTGGGTTTCAACGTCCGCACCGCCGATTGTGACATTGACTTCTTCAAACACATCATAGTCATAGTATGTCGGTGACGCGCCGCTGGCAGCCGGGTCTGTGATGTTAACCCCGTCCATGGTCCACGTGTCGTTACTTCCACCTGCGCCCAAGGCGACAAAGCTAGCCTGCTGACCCGACTCGTTTCCTCCGACATTTTCCCTGTCCACTTGGAGAGAAGGAGTCATTTGAAGGATAACCCACGGGTCTCTGGCGCTGGGCAGAGATTGAAGTGTCTCGTAGTTCAGTGTCATTGAAAGCGTTGTCTTTTTTGTGTCAACGACAGGAGAAACAGCCACAACTGTCACTTCTTCCTCTAAAGCTCCCATCTCCATCACAAGCTGCATCTCTGTGGTTTGTCCAACGACCACGATGACGCCGGTCTCGGTTTTTGTCTTGAATCCTTCAAGCTCACACTTCAAGGCATACCCAGTCGAGGGCGGAAGAGCCAGAAATCTGAAAGACCCTTCTGCTGTGGTGACTGCCTGCATAGGAGCACCGGCTGTGGCCAGCAACGTCACGGTCACACCGGGAATCGGATTTTGATCTGAATCAACAACCGTCCCGAGGATACGGCCTGTGCGCTGCTGTGCGACAAGAGGAGCAACGAGGAGAAACGCGAAAAGAATAACTAAAACTTTACGCATATAAAATCCTCCTTTTTTTCCCTTTTTTTGGGAAAAAAATTTCCAAAAGCCCTGGAGCGAAAAATTTCGCTCCACTAATAACCTGTTTTGTTAAAATTTCCCTATAAGCACCTCCTCCAAATGCATATTTTTCTATTCTCACTATTTCATTTAAAGCAATATTTATGCCATTTCCAATAATTGCTATTTCTCTTTATATCAGCAGCTTAGAAAAATTGATTTTTTTCAAATTCTCCAAAAAATTGAATTCACTCCAAAAAATTGAATTTTTATGAGAAAAGAAGAGATGTTTTTATTCTTTCTTGCAGGCCTGGATGAGTGATTCGACTTCCCGGCGTTCCTCGGCAGACAGGGAATCTTTCCTCAAATCGAGATACTTTTCCAGATATTCCAAAGCGAGCGCTTTGTTGCCTCGTTCTATATAGGCCTTGCCCAGGTCTAAATGGGTATTAGCATCTTTTGGATCCAGTTCCAGTGCTTTCTCCCAGACAGCTATCGCCGCATCCATTCTCCCTCCAAGTTTGTATCCTACACCCAACCATTTATAGGCGAGGGCAAGGTTGGGATCAAACTCGATCGCTTTTTTAAAATATTCCATTGCCTGGAGATAATCCGACTTTTTCTTTGAGCGGGAAAATTTAGAGAAATAGAGTCCCCCCAAATTCGCATATGTCATGGCAAATGTGTCATCCACAGCAAGGGCCCGTTTGTAATATTCGAACGCTTTTTGTTCTTCCCCTTTTTTCCAATGGGCAAGGCCCAGATAATTCCATGCTACAGGATCAAAGTCAACCATTCCCAGGGCTTTTTGGAACATTTCGATCCCTTTATCCAGTTCGCCGGCTTCGATCAAAAGCATTCCATAGGAGGAGACGATATCGTAGTTTTCTGGATTATACCGGAATCCCTTTTCCATAATTTCAAAAGACTTCCCAGGCATTCCCTTGGTTTTGTATAACGTATCAAGGGTGAGATAAGCCGGGACCATGTCTTTTTTTTCATGGATTATTTCCTCCAATAAGGCGATACCCTCGTCTATTCTGCCGTTATCATACAATATGATCGCCTGATCCAACTTTCTCTGTAGTGGAAGGAGAGTCTTCAGATCATCTTCTGGCCCATAGTTCTGTTTGAGATTCGCAGTAGTGGAAGAAATATACCCCAGGCTTTTGAGCTTGTCCAGCGCTTCCCGGTCGATCCCGGGGCTAGGATTTTCTGTTTGAGGACCAGACAGTTTGTCCATCAATTCCTTCAGGTTTTTCTTTTTTTCCGTCACGCCGATCTTTTGAACGATGTTATTCTTCTCGTTAAAATCCGTCTCCAGATCGTAATATTCCGGCAGCGGAGAATCCAGGAATTTTTTCCCTCCCTCGATGAATCCCCGAAGGGGTGCAGCCCCGCTGTTGTAATAGGGATTCAGAGACTCTATATAGATCTGTCTTTTTTTGAGCTTTTTTCCGGAAAATAATGGGTAGAGCGAAAGTCCCTGGAGGAAAGGAGGCTTGTCTGTTTCCAGAAGGTCGCAGATTGTCGGGAAGATGTCGATGTGACAGACATCATCCGCGAAACGTCCGGGATCCAGACCCGGGGCGGCGATAATCAAAGGAACCCAGATCGTGCTGTCGTAGGTAAAGTAGTTGTGCGTCGATTCGCCATGTTCGCCCAGGGATTCTCCATGATCTCCGGTTAAGATAATCACAGTATTTTTAAAAAAGTCCCGGCGCTTCAGATAATCGAACAACTTCCCCAGTTCAGAATCGACATAGGCCACCTCTCCGGAATAAAGGTCATCTTTAAACTGCGTGAGGTAGGGCTCAGGAGGGGAATACTTGGCATGAGGATCCCACAGGTGAATCCAGGAAAACCATTTGTGTCTCTGGGATGCCAGCCAATCGATGGCCGGTTCGATCACCTCCTCAGCTTTCCTTTCAGGAGGCGCAAACGCCATGGGCGGTCCGGATGGATAGGACTCATCATACACGTCAAACCCCTGAGAGAGGCCAAAACGGGAATCCAAAGGAAAGGCGCCGATAAAAGCGCCTGTGGCATATCCTTTTTGTTTGAGGTACTCGGCAAGCGTCAAATAAGCGTCAGCCACCTTGAATTTCGAGTTGTCGTGAACGCCGTGGTAGAGGGGAGCGGTTCCCAGCATGATGTTTGTATGGGAAGGAAGAGTGGTCGGATTATGAGCAAAAGCCCTTTCGAACACAATACCCCTGGACGCCAGATCCTCGATATTGGGAGTTTGAAGAAACTCGGTGCTGTAACAGCTCAAACGGTCCGGCCGGATCGTGTCGATGCTTATCAGGAGGACATTCCAATCCTTCCCTTGTGCCGCTGGGGCCTGGGTGAGGGCATCTGGAGATACCGGGCCAGCCAGGATGAATAAACAACAGAAAATCCCGCTTGCGATCTTCTTGTTCATCCGGGTCCTCTTTTTTTCGAAAAACCCACAGGCATATCCTCCGCTCTAGTGATGATCTTTAACGCCATTCCCTCATCGCCCTTCTCGGCGGCGATGAACTGCGCCCGTTAACTCCTTGTCTCATCCAATCTTGCCAATGTTCCCCTTATTGGCCGTATCTCTTATCCTTTAGCAGAGTCATGCTCAATACAACATCGCCGTCTGACTCCGTCAGATTTCCTCGAAGAACGACTCGTGAAGGCTAGATCCTCAATGGCGCTTCGGATATACCTGATGTCTTTTTCCGCTGTCAACTATCCATACAAAATAGAAGAAAACCAACAACAATAATTCGACTTGGAGAGGTCGTTATTTTTTCTGGGCCAAATTCAGCTCGACCCAAAAGTCATATTGTTTAACCCTTTGGAGCTGGCGCCGCAATCTGGTTTGGCTGGAGGTGGCCCGTTCGGGATCCATGTCCCCCAGGCCTCCGCCGGATCCTCTCTCGGACGTGAAGCTGCCGGTGCTGGCATTTTGGTCACGGGCCTTCGTCTGCTGCCGGCCCATCCCGCTCGCCAGGGCCTCTTTGTATTCTTTCGTGGCCCCGCCCCATTCGAAATTCAGATTAAGGCTCTTTCCGGGCTCGGCCCCGATCTCCGGTGCAATTTCGGCCAGCTTGGAAAAAGAGATCGCAAACTCATAGAGAACGGATTTGTCCAGCACATTGTTTCTGAATAAAGCGCCTTTGTATTTCGGTTTTTCTGCATCTTTCGAGTAACCTGCGGCTTTTTTGTTGATCAATGCCTGATCAAAAAGCCAGTAGGATTTATTTTTGCGGACTTGGTTTTTCTTATCCTCGGGCATTGTTTGTCCCACCTGTTTTTCCAGGATGGCGATGTAGTCATCCGCAGAGATTTGTTTTTTTATAAAATTGATTCCCAGGTCTTTATCTTTTTTTCCTTGGGGGCAGAGCCAGACTGTCAAACCCGTCCAGTTGATCGAACTGAGATATTTGGGATCTTTAAAAACAAACAAAATAAACAGGTTTTCCTGATCATTCATGAAGGCGCATTCCACTTTGACTTTTTTCTGTTTCATGATCGCTGCGTTTCCCCATTCGGTGTTCATCCCGTCTATACTCGCAGGAACCGTCACCCATTGGCTCTGGAAAGGAACGTCTTTCGCGAAGGCCGCTGTAAAGAGAGCTAAAGTCAAAAAGGCAAACAAAAAACTGAGTAATATTTTCTTGCTTTTCATTTAAACCTCCGTTTCTATTAATTGAACAATCTGGTTTTTATTATAATACTTCACAGGACAAAAGTCATCCATTTTAAACTCCCGCGAGCTCGGCAAGCAGATCCGAAATGAGCTTTTTGACTGTTACTATCTTATCGACACGGTAGGCATTCTGCCCGCAGAAGATAAGGCCGTGGTCCAAATCTCCGAAATAAGAGTTTAGAAGCGCCAGAGCGATACAGTACCTCGCCTCGCTGACTTTGCAGGCTGACAAACACCTGTAAGGACATTTGACCTCAAGCTTTCCTTTAACATCCAAGTCCCGCAAAAACCTGTTCTTGATGGCCCTTCCCGGCATGCCGACAGGACTTTTGATGATGATGATATCCTCTTCCCTGGCATCAAGATAGGCCTGTTTAAATTCCTGGGATACACCGCACTCCACGGTACATACGAAACGCGTGGCCATTTGGACTCCTGAGGCACCCAGGGAAAGCATCCGCGCTATGTCTTTTCCGTTATAAATCCCGCCAGCAGCGATAATCGGAATCTTTTTTCCATATCGATCTTCATAGGTTTTGACTGTTTCCAGGATTTCCGGCAAGAGGTTGTCCAGGGAATATTTTTCCGGTTGAAAAAGCTGATCCTCCGAGAAACCAAGGTGTCCTCCGGCAAGAGGACCTTCAAGGATTAAGGCGTCGGCTGTCCTGTTGTAACGCTTGTCCCAGGAGCGCAGGATAAATTCCGCAACCCGGACAGAACTGACGATGGGGACCAGGTTTACTGAGTCGTCTTCAACCAGGGAAGGTAGTTTTGCAGGAAGCCCGGCACCGTAGACGATTATCTTGATTCCTTCCCTTACAGCGGTCAAAATCAGATCATTCACATTGCTGAGCACGCCCATAAAATTGAGTGCGATATGGCCATCTGTCATGTTTTTGGCCTTGCGAATCTCTCTCTCTAGAGCTTCCCGAGACATCCGCTCGTATTCATTTTTTGAGGCCTCGATATCTCCCAAACCTATGCTCGAGATGGTGCCTATCCCTCCCTCCTCAGCCACAGCGGAGGCAAGTGAGGAAAGGGAAACCCTTACGCCCATTCCTCCTTGAACAATCGGGATGTCTGCGGTGATATTTCCGATGCGAAGTTTGGGGATTTTCATTTAGCTTTCATATCTCCTCAATACAAGGCAGGCGTTTCCCCCACCGAATCCAAAGGAGTTGCTGAGGGCCACTTCGAGGTCGATCGATTCCACTCCTTCGGTCACATAATCGAGAGGACATTCCGGATCTGGTTCTTGATAGTTGATCGTGGGGGGCAACTTTCCGGTATAGATACTCATCACCGTGGCTACACATTCCACCGCTCCGGCAGCGGCTAAAAGGTGGCCGATCATCGACTTAATGGAACTGATCTTAAGATGCTTCGCATGGTCGCCAAAAACCTTTATAATGGCGGCACTTTCTATCTTATCATTCAGGACAGTTGATGTGCCATGTGCATTGATGTAGCCTATTTCTTGTGGGCCGATACCCGAATCTTTCAAAGCCTTCTTTATGGCCCTGATCATTCCATCGCCTCCGGGCTCGGGAGCAGTGAAATGAAAGGCATCCGCCGTGTTGCCATAGCCGACAAGCTCGGCGTAGATGTGAGCGTTCCGGCTGAGCGCATGTTCGAGCCTTTCCAAAACAACGATGCCTGATCCTTCTCCCATCACAAAACCATCCCGCTTTTTGTCAAAGGGCCTGCTTGCCTTTTCCACACAATCGTTCCTGCTCGACATCGAACGCGATGCGCAAAACCCAGCAAAAGGCAAGGGAGTCACGCTTGCCTCGGAACCTCCCGCCAGCATGATATCGGCATCCCCTCTTTGGATAATTCGGAATGCGTCACCGATAGCATTTGCTCCCGTCGAACAAGCGATAGAAGGTGCGGAGATTGGCCCTCTTAAGCCATAGGTAATCGAGACCATACAAGCTGCCATGTTAACGAGCGCTTTGGACACAAAAAAAGGCCCTAAATACTTCGGCCCTTTCTCATGAAGTACGGAATATCCATTCTCTATCGTGTGTGCTCCCCCGATGCCGGAGCCTATTATGACACCCGCCCTATCTCCATCAAAAGCGAAGGCTTTCAAGCCCGCATCATTGAGCGCCATGGCAGAGGAAGCTATGCCAAAATGGACAAACCTGTCCATCCGCCCTGCAAATTTCGGCTCAATCCAATCTTCAGGATCAAAGTTCCTCACTTCTGCTGCCATTTGAGAGCGAAATTCAGACGGGTCGAAGCGGGTGATCCTTTTTATGCCGTTATGTCCCGCGATCAGGCCTTTCCAGAAGTCTTCAACCCCCAGTCCAATAGGGGTCACGACACCAAGGCCAGTTATGACAACGCGATTTTCATTCATTTCAATAAAAGACCCAAAATTATCTCTTTATGGTCGTTAGGATGTCAAGTACAAAAAGGTCCTCAACGTAAAGAAGAGAGGCAAAAAAGAGCAGATGGTGGAGCTGATGGGACTTGAACCCACGACCTCTTGACTGCCAGTCAAGC
>CAZOJY010000101.1:0-11352 GCA_964580235.1 uncultured Eubacteriales bacterium
TAATATTTATTACTTTTGAATTCCATTCCGGGCTTCCTCACCCAACCGTAAGTATTCATCGGATTTGGCGAAATCCCCTATCCTGTTGTACAGGTCTGACAGAAGGAAGTACCCGAGAGGGAGCTGTTCTTTTTCCAGTTTCAGCTTAAGCCCATTTTTCACCATGGCAATTGCCTCTTCTAATTTCTCTCCTCGATTGAGATAAATTCGAGCCATATAAAAGTAGCTTAATGGAAATTCTGGATTTATCTCAATTGTTTTTTTTAGGAATTCCAATTCTTCCGCTTCTTCCCCTCTGATCCTGTAAAGACGGGAAAGGTTGTAGCTGGCTCTGAAATTATGGGGGATATTCTCCAGCTCCTTGAGATATTCTGACATCGCCCCGGCCATGTCACCCCGGGCTTCCAAAAGCAGGGCAAAATTGTAGTGAAGGTTTTTGAGTTTCGTATTTAGATCATCCGCTTTCTTCAAATAAGACTCTGCCTTATCCAGGTCATTCTGAATAATATAGATCCCTCCCAGGGCATTATAAGCCGAGGCTGAGGAAGGATTGAGTTCAATACATTTGTCAAAATACTTCTCAGCCTCATCATACTCCTTTTTCAAATTCTTGATGTATCCCAGGCTAAAATAAACCTGAGAATCCATTTGAAGAAGTTCCATTCTGCCCAGGATAAATTCCTCCGCCTCTTCCAATTTTCCCATCTGAACATAGGAATTGGAGATGTTGATCACGGCATTATCGTCATCCGGCTTCATCTCTAGAACTTTTTGAAAAGTATCTATCGCTTTCTCAAACTGCCCTTTCCTTTTGTACAGAATTCCCAGGGAAGAATAGGCATCGATCACCTCTGGGTCCTCTTCGATGATACCCATTATCATGCCGACAGCCCTGTCAAATTCCCCTTCAAGGCCAAGTTCTCTTGCCTCTGAAAGCCTGTTGAAAATGACGATCTTTTCCTTAGGATCGCCCAACCGCCTTCCTTCCAGCGAAGAGGAGGCGGCAAATGTACCGATGTATCCAAGAGCCGCCAGCTTTTGCCGGCTTTCTTCATCCATATGGCTGAAATCCAATTCATAAGCATTTTTTCCTGTCTCATCGATAAACTCATTGATAAGATTCATCAGCCTGCGGGCCTCCTCAGGCCGGGAATCGACGATATTATTCATTTCACCTGGGTCACCCGTAAGGTCATAAAACTCAAGTTTGGGCGCAACAATCAGCTTGAACCTCTCGCTTTGAAAACTCTTCAATTCACTCCATCCGAAATGGAACCGGGGATAATAGGTCTCGGAGTAAGAAAAACACTCATTTTTGCTTTCTGAAAAAAACAGGGGAAGCAGGCTTTTCCCTTGCACCTGATTAGGAACGGGAACTTGGGCCAGATCAAGAAGCGTAGGCATTACATCAACCAGAGAAACAACGGAAGAACGGCTGAGTCCATGCAAGTGTTCAAATGGTGTAACAAAAATAAGAGGGACGTGAATCCCGGCCTGATAGATGAAAAAGCCATGCGATTTCTCTTGATGTTCTCCCAAGTTTTCCCCATGGTCAGAGGTAAAAACAAGAATAGTGTTGTTTACCAGCCCGTTTTCTTCCAGATAATCCCATAATCTGGCTATTTGAGAATCTGCAAAGGCAATTTCTCCGATATAAGGCTGATTGGGATACATTTCGTCATAAGGAGATGGGGGATCATAAGGGCTGTGGGGATCATAAAGATGGATCCAGGTAAAAAACCTCTGTCCTTTATGGGCCTCCAACCAAGGAATGACTTGATCCATAACTTCATTTCCCGGACGCTGCACGTGTCCCAAAGAAATGGTTTTGTATTTGCTCAGATCAAAATTATCGAAATAAAAATCAAAACCTTGGTCCAGTCCCCATTTCGAATCCAGCACATAAGCCGCCACAAAAGCAGAAGTTTGGTAGCCATTTTGGTGCATGAGTTCGGCAAGAGTATTCATCTCCTGAGGGACTAAAAAACCGCCGTTATCCCGGACCCCATGAAATATAGGATATGTGCCCGTCAAGAGGGAAGTGTGGGAAGGTAACGTCAGAGGGGTCTGAGAAAAACATTTTTCGAATTTCACCCCTCGGCTGGCAAACATGTCTATAGTAGGTGTTTTTACTTCTGAAAATCCGTAGCATCCAATCCGGTCGGCTCGCAAAGTATCTATGCTGATGATAATATAATTAAAATCTTCTGCCTCTTTAAGGCGGGATAATGGGCCTTTCGAAACGAAAAGAAAATAGACAAGAGCCACGAGCAAGATTAGCACAGGAAGGGTAAAATACAGAATTTTCTTGTGTTGTACCCTCATAATCAAATAATATCACAAATCACAATAAACTGCTGCAACGGTTACATTGGCTACTTCAAGCACTTCATGGGAAATGACTTTTTTCTTTATCTCGCCCTTCCACCCGCGTGCTTCCAACATCTCGGTCAGGCCAATTCTTATTTCCTCCTCACAGTCTTCCTGACTGAATTCCCCTTTTGACTCGATGAACAATCCTCCCTTTTCTGTTTGAACCCATCCTAAACCAGCCGAAATGACAACTCCCGGTTTTTTACAGCCAAAACTGGCCATAACCACATACAGTACATCCCCAATACCTTTGGCTAAATGAGTATTGCCGACCTCTTCCACAACAGAGTTTGGAGGGATGACTGAACTTAATGGAATCAAGTTAAGATTATGAATACCGGCTTTGAGCAGAGCTCTATCAAAGGCACTGAGCAGAGTCTTTCCTTCACTTTCTCCCCAGACAATGTCTATTTTCATGATAGCTCACTCCCATTTTCAAGCTTAAGCAAAGAAAAAGTTTAATCATTTTAGGATTTAACTGCAACTCATTTTTGTATATGCATCCCGAGCTAGCATCTCTACTTCTGTGATTAATTGGACTTTTGGGGACGGTTGAAGCAACCATTGAAGAACCCCACCACCTAATCCGGCCATTACGTTCCATACTTCGAGGGAACCAATAGGGGGGCATCCCACTATTGTCCGCAAGGATGTGTCGAGTCTGGCTCACCCCGATTGAAATTTGACATCATCTTCGCTTGTATGAGATGTTGTAAAAAATGAATATGAAGAAACGTTACTTATCCATATCCATTATTTTTATCATTTCTTTATGCTATGGAAAGTTCCAGGAGGACTTGCCGGATCTAAGCAACGTCAAGATCGTTTCGACTCATGTGGCAGGCAATATCTACATGTTCGAAGCGACGGGAGACGTGGCCGGCAATATCGCGGTTTCCGCAGGTTCTGATGGAGTTCTTCTGGTGGATACACAATTCGCTCCCCTATCCAAACTAATCCTTGCAGAACTGAAAAAAATCACGGATGGAAATATCAAGTTCATCATCAACACACACCATCATGCAGACCATACCCACGGCAACAGAAATCTGGGAAAATCGGCCATCGTTATTGCCCACAGCAATGCGCAAAAACGTCTTTTGCACATGCCTGAAGATGTTCAACCAAAAATGACTTTTGATAAAAAGATGTCCCTCTTTTTTAACGGAGAAAAAATAGAGCTCATTCATTTCCCTCATGGCCATACTGACAATGATGTTGTCGTGTTTTTTACGAAGTCCAATGTTATCCACACGGGCGACTTATGGAATTCTGGAATTTCCAGTTTCCCCACAGTCGACATTGAAGCCGGTGGAAGTGTTATGGGCATGCTGGAAAACATCGAGGAACTGATCCGCTTCATCCCGAAAGATGCAAAAATCATCCCTGGACATTACGCACTCTCTGACATTGACGATCTCAAATCCACGCGGGATATGCTTAAGGAGACGATTGGTTTCGTGATAGAAAAAAAAGCCGGAGGAAAAAGCCTCGAAGAGATCAAAAAAGAAGGCTTTCCCTCCAAATATGACTCTTGGGGAACCGCATACACTAATGCGGAGACTTGGATCGAAAATATTTATCATGGACTGGATCTGGATATCCCGAAAACAATTGCGAAAATTCAAAAAAACGCAAAACGGATTCACAAAAATGAGAAAGGATTTTGGGAGGCGGAGTTCATCGGCGGTCACATTATGGTCTACATCCCTGCAGGAGAATTTCCGATGGGCTCGGATGAAGGACTGCCCAATGAAAAACCTGTTCACAAGGTTTTTCTGGATGGTTACTGGCTGGGGAAGTTCCCTGTGACAGTCGGGCAGTTCAAGAAATTCGTGGAAGAAACCGGCTATGTGACCGATGCAGAAAAGGGCATGGGCTCATGGCAATTCTGGGAGGGCGATTGGACAGTCAGACTGGATGGGAATTGGAAAAACCCCTATTTCGAGCAGGGAGAGGATCATCCTGTGGTTAGCGTAAGCTGGAACGATGCCGTGGCCTACTGCCGCTGGTTATCTCAAAAGACTGGATTGGATTTCAAATTACCAACGGCAGCCCAATGGGAAAAAGGTGCTCGCGGCACGGATGGCCGCAAATTTCCCTGGGGAAATGAAAAACCTGACGGCACCAAAGCCAACTATGCGGATATTCATTATTGGTACAAATACAAAGAAGCTCGGCAGCCGGATAAAAATATAAATGACGGATACACAGAGACCTCACCTGTGGGTTCTTATCCCAAAGGCTCATCGCCCTATGACCTGCTGGACATGGCAGGGAATGTGTGGGAATGGTGCCATGATGTTTACCAGGATGATTATTACGCTGTTTCTCCTTACAAAAATCCATCAGGACCTCCTGACACCGGTGAACCGGATCAGGAGCGTGTCAACCGCGGAGGGGGGAGCTGGACTGACAGGTCGGGACACATTACTCCGGAAGGAGGTCATAATCTGCGTTCCGCCGCAAGGACAGGAGATGAGCAGAACAGCAGCGACGACCACATGGGATTCCGGATTTGTTTAGATAATATTAAGCGCTAAAATTCGAATCGGAATCCTGCTCTGAACTGTCGGGGACCTCGGATCCCCCAAACATACCCGAACGGAAATTCTGACCACGGATCAACCGAGGTCTCCTTATCTGTCACAGTATCATCGTTAAGAGCATTAAAGACATCGACCAGAACACTGACGCTGTATTTGTTGCTGATGCGGAAGAATTTTTCCAGGCGTATATCCAGATTGTGCTGTCCCTTATACTTGTATGTCCCTTTCGGGTCGGCATAGATATAAACGGCATGACTCCAGCTGACCGCGTCGGGATCGATATCCTCATCAAGCATGATGTTTTTATTGTACCGGCTTCCATCCAGATAGGAGTAATAGAATCCCAAGTTGACATCGATAACGGGGATGTTGTACGATCCCATGATCTTCAGCATGTGCCGGGGGTCATGACCTAAGGGACCCTCAGCATTGATCTGGTAGTTCGGATTACTGTACTTGGTGGAAGCACCCAGACTCGAGGTCCTGTTTTCCGCATATTCTCCCCAGGTGTTATCATCCGAACCTGTGGCCTTTCCGTAAACATAAGAAGCCTGGAGCTGCCACCTGTTGGAATACCGCTTGTTGAACGTTATCTCGACGCCGGTGTATTTTCTGGATGGAGTAAATCCAACAATGTTCTTGAATGCGGCGCCATAATCTTCGCCCTTTTTGGGATTCGTGATATAGAAATTGTTATCCCCAGGATTGAGCCGTTCGTATACTGTGTATGTTTTCCCGAAATAAGGATCTGTCCACTGCACGGGCTCCCACTCTCCTGTGATATTCACTCTGTCCATAAAGTCGTGGTTTGTCCGGTGAATGAACGAGGCCTCGATGGAAATATCTCTGCCCAGTTCTCTTTCGAATCCGATCACATACTGGTTCATGTAGGCCATTTTAAGATCAGGATCGACCGTGTATTTGTTCATCCATTCATCCTCGAAATCGAGCATCCATTCTCCATCTTCCCAGAAGTATTCAGCATAGGTGCCCTGAGGTTGGAAATGGAGATAAAACATCCCCATGATCCCATGGTAATATTTCCCGTAGTGGGCCTTCAGAGCGGTAGAATGATCGCCGAACAGATCAAAAGTGAGACCTAATCTCGGAGCGATTCCCAATTTGGGTTTGTACACGGCACCCAGAGGATCAGGAAGATTTCCCCTCACATGGTTAATACGAATACCCGGATTGATCGTCAACCTGTCGCCGATCGTCCAAGAATCCTGAATGAAGGCGGACACTCTGTTGGTTGTGGGTTCAGCCGCATAACCATCGTAGGTGGCCATGATATAAGGCTCACCATCCAAATCATAGTAGAATCTCCCCCCGGGAAAACCTCGTCTATTGGCCAGGGGAGAAATTTCCAATTCAGCGCCGAATTTGAAATCATGCGATCCGCCGATAAATTCTTCTGCATGATGGCTGACAGAGGCATTAAACTGGTAGCGTTCCCGTGGGCCTTCCCAGTACTCCCAGAAGTTCCCGGACAACTCTTCGGTCGCCAGATCGAAATGGGTGGGATTGTCAGATTGGAGCTCGAGATTCATTCTCTGGAAATAACCACCAAACTTGGCCTCCAGGAATGTCACATCCGAGAAAACATGAAGGAAACTGGCATTCCAGTATGTTTGCCAACGCTGGTCGACAGGGACTGATTCCGGAGCGGTCAAAGGACCGGCTTCGATATTGAAAACGGGATCTTTCTCATATCCGAGCCAGCCGGTAAACCTGTTGTTTTGGTCGATCTGCCAGTTCAGTTTACCCAATCCTCTGGCTTCATACCCATATTCTGTCGGGCCCTCAAAATCTTCGATGTGGACCTTGAAACGCTCGTATTTCCCGCTGATATAATACCAGAGCTTATCCTGGATGATTGGGCCTCCTATGTTCAAATGAAAACCGTACTCTGAATCCCAGTCTTTTATAATCAAATCCTCGTTATTCCCCCAGTTGGCGCTGTGCCAGTTCTGGTGTTGCATGAAAAATGTAAAAAGGGTGGACAGGTTGTTGCTTCCGGACTTGGTCACTGTGTTGACAATCGCTCCAGAGAATCCTCCATATTCGGCAGGCGCGCCGATTCCCATCACTTTCATTTCTTCGATGGAATCAAAATCAAGGGAAACCTCCGCTTCTCCGGCTTCTGGACTGTTAATTTTCACGCCATCGATCATAAAGTTGTTAGATAAGCTCTGAGAAGATCCATATACCGAGGGATGGGATGAGCCAAACACGCCCGGAGCAAACTTCAGTTGGTTTCTCATGCTGCGGCCGGAAGGTATTTGTTCAAGGAATTCAATCGGCATCTCTGTCGTTGCTGTTTGGGAGTCCTTAACATCAATTGTGGGAGCAATCCCGACGACTTCAATAGTTTCTGTCAACGTACCGACCTCAAGCACAAAATCGACCGTCAGAGTCATTTGAACAGACAGCCGTATGTCTTCCCTTTTCTGCGGAGTAAATCCTTGTAACCTGGCTTCGACCGTATATATTCCGCGGGGAAGAGCAGTGAAACGGTAGCGTCCGCTGTTATTCGTGATGATTGCTCGATCACCGCCGATAAGATCAGGGGATGAGAGTCTGATCTCAACGCCGGGAAGAACTTCGCTATCAGAACTTGTGACTTTTCCTACAATCGCACCCGTTCCTTCCGACTGCGCCTGCATCAGGGAACAGAGAAACATCAGCATACAGAACATGGAAAATGAAATTTTTAAAAATCTCTTCATTTTTGCCTCCTTTCAGATTTGATTTTGACTGAATATATTTAAACCAATCCTCTCCCCAAAGGCATTTCCTCTCATGCTGAAATACACGTAAAGAGATTTATATATTTCAAAGCAAAAAGTCAAGTAATTATGATAATTAGGTGTATTTTGGCACCCAATTGTGAAATTCTGTTATTCTATGTCACTATTCAAGCCAATTTTTTAGACTTTTTAAAATTTCTGCTGCGATGGCCGCAAATTGGCTGTCAGGGTCTAATACAAGAAACCTCTCCAGATATTCTTTGGCCTTCGGATTATCCCCCAGCCCGACATGTATGATCCCGAGATGATAATAGGCGTCAGCGTAATCTTCATCCAATGAGAGCAAATTTTCGAGCACGACTTTTGCTTCCGGGCTTTTTCCAAGATTTATCAATACCACACCATAGTTGTAAAGGGTTGTGATATCTTGATCACCCAATTCCACTGATTTCTGATAGAACTCGCTGGCTTTTTCATAGTCCTTTTGCCTTGCGAATAGTTTGGCCGCTCTAGAATAAGGAAGCACAAAATCAGGCTTGAGTTCAATCGTTTTTATGTAATCCAACATGGCTTCTTCTGCTTTGCCGTTATTTTCTTGTGCTATCCCTCTGTAATAATAGAGCAGGGGATTTGTTTGATCATCTGCTATCCCTTCTGAAAATTCCTTGACCGCATCATCCCATTTTTCCTCACGGAAAAGCTTCATCGCCTTGTCGGCTTTTTTTACGGCTTCAGGGACCTGGCTTTCAAGAGTTTGGAGCTCAAAATCGGTCTGAACTGTATCACTAAGTCTCACACGCACTGTTTTTGCTGTAGGCAGAAAATCATCTTTTTCAACAGTGAAATTGTAATACCCAGGCCTTAGGCCGCCTTTATAATAATATCCCTTTTTATCTGTTTGAAGCTCGTATTTCAAAGATATATTTTTCGAGTCCACCAGGATTATTTTGGCCTTGGCGATGGCTTCGCCGGTAGCAGCATCTTTAACGAATCCTTTTACGGCGCCAGTAGTGCCGCTTTGGGCTCCTGTCAAAAAATCACATGGGTAAAATACAAGAAAAATGAGCAATACCAAAGGCGTGAACTTGTTATGTTTTTTCATTGTGTGGCTCCTGATCGATGTTATTCTTCTTTCTTGATTTCAGATTCATTTTGTATCTTTTTGGCCCTGTCAAAATACACTTTTGCTTTTTCTCTCTCTCCCAATGAGAGAAAGATTGCCCCAAGAACTTGATTGATTTTGACAGTATCTCCGTAGTTCCTAAGCTGCTCAAAGTATTCCACGGCTTTTTCCAATTGTTTGAGTTCTAAGGAAGAATTGCCAAGGAGAAGCAGGACAGAATAGTTCTTTGTGACATTTTCTCCTTCAAGGAGTTTAACAACTTTTTCATAATCCTTGTTTCGATAATACGCCTGCGCTATGACAGGAAGCGTTTTTGCGTTCCATAACTTTTGTGGCAGTTTGTTAAAGTATTCAATAGCAGTTTCCAGATCACCCATATTCAAGTGCTGATGAGCCAATTCAAATGTATAGGAATCCCCGGATGAAGGGGGATCAGACCATTCAAGCCATTTCGGTTTTTTTATAATCAAGGGAAGAACAGCTATGATCTTTTTATAAATTTCAGCACTCTCCTGCTTAACTATCAAATGGTAGTGGCTTGATCTCAAATCAGCCAAAGGGTGTTGAAAAACATAGGAATTACCTTGTTTCTCGATATCTGTAATCTCGACAACATCACTTTCATCGTCGAACCGGACGAGCTGGACGTCGGGTTTCTTCTCCGTCAATACTATTCCCACTATGGAATCGGTCTTATTAAATCCCAATCTCGGATCAGAAAATATTTTATACCGATCAGTGCAAAAAGGCATATACTTGTCAGATTGGATCCCTTCTGCTTTATAACCCACCAATACAGGAACAGTTTGATCTGTAATATTAACTTTCTCCTCATGACTAAAAAATTCTTCCTTGGTTTTATTTAAAAAGACAATGCTGATTTTATAATCTCCCTCTATGATCGGCACAAAATCTCTGAACATGGCTTTACTTTCATCAATATTTCTTCGCTCTCGATCTGTGAGTCGAAATTCTATTTTTCTTTCTTTTTGATAAATCGTCCTTCCATCGAGATCTGCAATTCTTAAGGTGATCTGCAAGTTTGCTGTATGCAAGTTTTCGGCTGCTTTTATTGTGTGAATAACATCAGGCATTACGGCATAATTCAAGAATTTGTACCCCCTGTTCTCGCTTATGGAAATTTGTCCAGAACCTCTAATCTCTTTGAATGAATATTTAACATCCACGATTCCTTCCACGGATCTAAAATTCCGGAGATAGCTATTTGATGCTTCTTTTTCAGGTAAAGAAAATATTTGAGCAAAAACAGTGTTCGACGAAGTGGCTGTTGCTGGAAAATTTGGGCTGCCCTCTCCCGGGATAACTGACAGAGTGGCCTGGGCGAGCTCCGCAAAACTCCTACTGATTTCTCTGTAAGCGTCATATTGAGTGACTCTTCCCGATTGATAGCCGGGAGAAAGGATATCTTTTGCCGTATGCATTCCCGGATAGAACAATTCAAAATCCCCGACATCCCTTCTCTTATAAAAGATCAGATTCATAACCGGCGGTAGACCCGGTCTGCCCTCAGAGTGATAAGTCCATAATTCGCATTCGACGAGCTGTTCGGACCCAGAAAAATTGTTCCTATCGAACGGCGCTCCCAAAATCATGTAGATTCTTCCTCTATCAGATTTAATACCCCGCAAGCGGCTTTTCGCATAATTGAGCCGTTTATAATAATCTAATTTAAATTCATTTTGAGGGGTTTGAAGATCAGGATCCCTGACTTTCCAAAATGCGTTAATAAACCTGATCCTGTCTTCTTCCGTCTTCAAGGTTTTAAATACTTCCTCTTCTGCTTTGGTGATGATGGGCTCAACATCTTCCAGCCATTTCTGCAATGAATCTGTTTTTTGACCGAAGACATAATCAAAGTTTAAAAAAGATAGGACAAGGACAAAAAAAAGGATGCTTGTTTTTTTATTCAGCATCAGGGGATCTTAAGTAATTCTGAACCAAAAAGTCTAATCCAATAGCGGCCGCTTCTCATCTTTAATCACATTAAGAACAACATGGGTAACGACCCTTTCAATATGGGGCAGCGACAGCTTATTCTTTAAAAAATTGTCAAGTTCTTTACGCTCTTTGAAATAACAGATGAGAATCGAATCCCACTCTCCTGTGATGTCGAATATTAACTTGACCGGAGGTAAATCCCTGACGGCTTTATAAACATATTTCAATTTACCCTGGCTTATGCGCAAAGCGATGATAGCAACGAGGTCAAAGCCAAGCATGACTTCATCCACATCAGGAATGTAACCTTTAAGAAGTCCGGATTGTTCCATTTTCTTAACGTTGTTATAAACAGCTGTTGTCGATGTTCCCACTTCCTTTGCCACACTTCGAAAGCTTTTTCTTGCATTCTCCGTAAGAGAGATCAATATCTTTCTTTCTAATTCGCTTATCATTTTCACCTCTTTCCTTAAAATTACAAGGAAAAAAACAAAATGTAAAGTTTATAAGGCTTTTTCTTACATATTTTTCTCCAAATATCCTTAATAAAGTGCATCTTTAAAGAAAATGAATCGAACTTATTCCGCCTGGATTATTT
>CAZOJY010000101.1:11452-13018 GCA_964580235.1 uncultured Eubacteriales bacterium
TAATAAAGTGCATCTTTAAAGAAAATGAATCGAACTTATTCCGCCTGGATTATTTGTCGAACCAATAATCTGGAAGGATGACTGCCTTCCTCTTTAAGACTTTTCCATTGGCCATCAACGCAATTATGTATTCACCCGGTTTCACACGATAATAGGCATACAATCTGTCTGTTATGCCTGGTGGGTGATGAACTCTTGTCTGCAGTGATCGGCCCCATTTGTCCACTTCTTCATCAGGATCTCCGTACCATTCCACCGTATCATAATAGTCAAAAAACTCCTCATCCTCCTCCATGAATTTCTGCCATCTATCCCAACGGGCTATTTCCTTTTGAGTCCGTTTTCTCCTCCAGGTCATCCCCCATTCCGCTCTATTCAGCCCCTGCGTATTCGATCCTGCAAACTCATTGACGATTCGTGTATGATCATAAACGATAAACGTCACGCCTCCTTTTATTGGCTGTTTCAGGTAGTAATTGAACACAACAGCAGGGGATTCGTTTTCGCCGGCAAAGTTTTGGGCGCTTGTGGCTTTCTGGCTGGGCATGATCCACTGCACCTTCGGTTCAACAGCAAACATGTGAACATCTTTCGATAAAACATCCGGAGTTAATTCCTGCAAGGGAGAGATGTCGGTGATGAAAAATCCTCTGCCGTGTGTTCCCACAACAAGATCATTTTCCCTTGGGTGGATCACAAGATCATGGACAGGGATGGTTGGCATATTATTTTGCATCTTTCTCCAAAATTGTCCTCCGTCTATGGTGACATAAACAGCCTTATCCGTTCCGACAAACAGCAAATTCGGATTTTTATGGTCCTCCCGAATGACATTGACCGATTCCCTGGGGAGATTGCTGACAATCGAAGCCCATGTGTTGCCAAAATCCGTGGTTTTGAAGATAAATGGTCTAAAATCATCATGCTGAAATCCCGTGCAGGTTAGGTAGGCCGTTGCGGCATCAAAATGAGAAGCGATGATCCTGCTGATCCAATATCCTGGGTATCCGGGAATCCGGCCATTCAATTTCGTCCATGCTTTCCCCTCATCCCTTGTTAAATAGACATTCCCATCATCTGTCCCGGCCCAGATCACGCCTTTCTCAACAGGCGACTCATCAAGAGCTGTGATGGTGCAGTACTGGACAGCTCCTACTCCCTGAATTTTTTGAGAATCGTTTGTTGTCAAATCCGGGCTGATTTGTTCCCAGCTTTCCCCTCTATTGGAAGAGCGAAGCACAACATTGGCCCCATGATAAATCACCTCTGGATTATGCGGTGAAAGCAAAAACGGAGCATTCCAATTGAAACGAATCTCTCTTTTATTTTCCAGCCCAATACGTTTTCTCTTCCCGGTTTTCTGATCGATCCTGACCAGTCCTCCGAATTGAGATTCACTGTACAGCCAACGGCTGTTTGTCGGATCGACCTTGTTGTAAAATCCATCTCCGCCCTGAACATGTTCCCAGTCCTCGAACCGTATCGGAAAACGCCCCTTTTTTTTGCTGTGGCCCTTCCACGAGCCCAAATCATGCACGCCTCCGTAGACATCGACGGTGACGGCGA
>CAZOJY010000102.1:0-12942 GCA_964580235.1 uncultured Eubacteriales bacterium
ACGGTTCCGGCGTCCACCCACAGGCAGCAAGCGGTCTCGAATATGCCCGTCCCGGAAATCGTTCGGACGATTGGAACACCCAGCCTTGCCAAAGCTTCGGCTGCAAATCTTTCCTCACCGCGGCGGCAGGCCATGGCCTGTCTGCCGACAATGGCTCCCTGGGGTGTCATCAACACATTATCCCTCATAAACATAGCGTTGGGCTTGTCGTCGCGCATCTTTTCCACATGATGTACTTTGATACCCTGAGACCGGAAAAGCTCGACAAAAGCATCATGTTGCTCCCTCGCCTTTTTAGCATCTATGACTTCCAACCACCGGCACTCTTCGGGATCTTCGATGCCCTCGATCTCTTTTCCCGGCCGCCTCAGAAGCACGGCTCGCAATTTTCCTACTTCGGAGTCACACCCCCAAGCCCCGCCCCAATATTCCGAAAAATCCTCTGCAATCGAAGTGTCAAACACAAGCCAGTCTTTTTTTGTTTTCATCGATTCCATCAGCTCCTCACATGCTTCTTATTATTATACTGAGTTTTTTCTGTATCATCTTCAGAATTTTCAACTTATTTCCAAAACTGTTTCGATTTTGATCAGTCAGGTTGGCTGACCATATCCTTATCACGGTTTTGGAAATGCTCTCTTTTCCCACCAGATATCGCGGATCCAGTTCCGCAGGAGCCGGATGAAATCCGTAACGGGTCTCAGAGGACAGAGGTAGCTGCACCAGGGCCTGCGGATGAAAAGGGCAGCAACGAGCACAACTCCCAGCAGCACAAATTGAAAGTTGGTGCCGATCATATGAAAAAAGGCTCCGAAAACCTCGTAGCTGATGATGCTCGGGTTACGGTAAAAGAGAGCAAAAACGATTGCGCCAAGGGCTAATGCCCTCTGGAACCACCGCAGGGCTGTGTGGACATTTTGGGGCGGTCGGCTCTTGCCTCCCCCAATAACCGCCAGACATTCCTGGGTGGATCCGAAGGGGCAGAACCATTCGCAATAGGGATTCCTATCATCCACGATGGTAATAAACAGGATCCCGGCCAGCAAAAGGTACCAGTAGATCTCGAGCTGCCATTGGGGCCAAAATCCAAGGAGTATCTTATTGATTAGCACAAGAGTGAGCGGTTTGTTAAACACGAATCCCAGTATAAAAAGCCCTGTCAGCATTGAAATCCAGCGGGCTGCTCTTTTGTATTTGAAACGCCTGAGGCGCCCGATAATTCCTAATAAAAACAGCCAGGCCAAAACTGCCTCAAGGATCCCGAATCTGATTTTTGGGGCAAGCTCGGGAGGAACAGAATAACCTAGATTTCTGGATGCGATTCGGTGGCTCGCCAGCCGTGTGGCATCCACAAGAGCCCTGGTGCTGTAGGTTGCACCCGTTATGCTGTCCACATCCTGGCCGGATATAAAAGGATCAGAAAAATTTTTTCCTTTCAGGTCCTCGAGCACACCGCGTCTTATCACACGTCCGAAAAAGGCGGCTGTTTCCTTGTGGTCCACAACAGCCAGGCCTGTCACCGAACCTTTTGCGGAGAGGGCCACGGCCAGGCGCAGTTTTCCGCCATACCCATCAGCCATTCCGATTGCCACGTATCCGATCAGTCCTTTTTCACCGGCATCATTCCATGCCGCAAAAGATCCTCCCGAGGCTGGGCTGAAGTGATCGGCTTCGGGAAGGGCCTGATTCAGAAAAGGCCGAATGTCCGCCTTGGCTCTGAAAGTTCCGGCAAACCAGGCGCAAACCAGAATGATCAAGGCCGGAACCGCCAAAATGCGGTCCCATTTTTGGAATGATGTTTTTTTTCTCACATGGACTCCTGAGGTGAAATGATCTTGTGCTCATCCGTTTTCCAGAAACAGCTGGTAATGTTGAGCTGATGATGAAATGCGCCATGTTCGATCTCCAAGAAAGGGGGTTTTTTAATCTATATCATATACCAGATGAGCCATCCCCGGTCAATAATTCGGGGACAAATAATTCGGGGACAGGATACGTTTTCACCTATTTCCAAAAGAAAAGATTAAACTAAAAAAAAGGAACGCTTCAATTTTTGAGGGACTTTGCTTTTCTAATATTTTTGGAAAAAGTAACACTCCCTCTTTCTTAAAAAAATAGGTGAAAACGTATCCTGTCCCTAAATTAAAAAGAAATTTTTTTGAGTTTGGATTGTATATAGGGTTGAAGACAACGATGAAAGTTGAGGTAAAAAATTTCAAACAGGAGGAAGACATGAAAAAAACAAAATTAGGAACCATGGCTATCGGGATTTTTTTCGGACTGACACTTTTTCTGGGGATTACGCTTGCAGAAAACTTTGTTTCCCTGGAAGGCTTTGTCACCGACACGAAGGGGGTGCCTGTCGTTGGCGTTGATGTCATTGCCAAAAACACGGTCACTCAGGTCACGAATCGGACGAAAACCAACAAGAAAGGACACTACACATTTCAACATCTCCCCATCGGGATTTACGATGTTTGGGTGATGATGCCCGGCTTCCAAACTGTCAAGCAGGCTGGTGTTAATATTCGGGGCAGCAAGACAGCGGTGGTCAATTTCACCCTTCAATTCGAGGGGAATGTGATATCCCCCGCTAAGCCAGTCGAAGCAGAACTTGCTGAAGAGAAGACGGCTGACAGACTGATGCGAAGTATGGTGCCTGGTATTCAAGGTGGCGTGATGGGAGGCGTTCGTAAAGAGGCGCCTTACCAGTCGCGAACGAATTGGAACACCGAAGAATACGACCGAATATATGAAAACCGGTTCCTGCTGGCCCTGCAAAATCCCCTTTCTACTTTTTCCATCGATGTGGACACCGCTTCTTATTCCAATGTCCGCCGGTTTATCAACAACAATCAGTTCCCTTACAAAGACGCGGTTCGGATCGAAGAGATGATCAATTACTTTTCCTACGATTACCCTCAACCTAAAAAAGATCATCCTTTTTCCATCACCACAGAAATCTCTGTTTGCCCATGGAACACATCCCACCGCCTGATTCACATCGGACTTCAGGGGAAAATTCTCGAATCGAAAAAACTCCCCCCGGGCAACCTGGTGTTTCTTCTGGATGTCTCAGGCTCGATGGGCTCTCCCAACAAGCTCCCTCTGCTGCAAAAGGCCTTCAGACTTTTGATCAATGAACTGGGACCCAGGGATCGGGTTTCCGTCGTGGTATATGCCGGAGCAGCCGGGCTGGTCCTTCCATCGACTGCGGCTTCCCAAAAAGAGACGATCGCTTCAGCAATCGAGCGGCTGAGTGCGGGAGGTTCGACAGCAGGCGGAGCGGGAATCAAACTGGCCTATAAAATGGCCCAAGAGAATTTCATTCCAGAAGGGAATAACCGCATCATTCTGGCCACTGATGGCGACTTCAACGTGGGTGTTTCCAGCACATCCGAGTTGGTCCGAATGATCGAGGACTACCGCAAAAAGGGGATATTCCTCACAATTCTCGGTTTTGGTATGGGGAATTACAAGGATGGCCGCATGGAACAATTGGCGGACAAAGGGAACGGGAACTATTTCTATATCGACAATTTGATGGAGGCCAAAAAGGTCTTTGTCAACGATATGCGGGGGACCCTGTTCACCATCGCCAAGGATGTCAAGCTTCAGCTGGAGTTCAATCCGGCCAAAGTCAAAGCCTATCGGCTGATCGGCTATGAGAACCGCATGCTCAGCAAAGAAGATTTTGCCGACGACACAAAGGATGCGGGCGAACTTGGCTCAGGCCACACAGTGACAGCTCTTTATGAGATCATTCCCTTCGGATCGGCGGAAGAAATTCCCGGTGTGGATGAACTCAAATACCAGGATAACAAGATCAGTCCCAAAGCCTTCAAAAATAAGGAAATCCTCACGCTCAAGCTGCGGTACAAAAAACCGGATGGCAAGAAGAGCAAGCTGATCGTGCATCCTTTGCTAGATAAAAACGTCATGCTCGCCAAGACTTCCGACAACTTCAATTTTTCCGCTGCCGTCGCCGCTTTCGGAATGCTGCTAAGGGATTCTGAATTCAAGGGAGAGAGCACATATGATGGCGTCCTTGAATTGGCCCGCAGCGGAAAAGGCAAGGATGACTTTGGTTACAGAGCAGAATTTATTCAGCTTGTCGAAAAATGCAGCTTACTGGACAGCATCCGCTCCAAAGACAACTAACCCCCTTTCATCCCGGGACAGCCCTCTGTTACTGGGAGCTGTCCTTTTTTTTGCGGCAAAAATAACCCCCGGATTCATCGCAAAAGGCGATTGCCTCCTTTTTAGCGATGCTGCTAAATTTTTTCTATTAAGCGATAAAAACTGTACGCCTGGATTATTCACGGGCCAAGATTGCTGCAGCTGCAAGGCCATGGCCCATGAAGTTGCAGAGAGATTGGCGCGGCTGAAGGATAAAAATGCCGATGAATAGAGGGAGAGAATATTTGAATTTTGTTTTATTGAAAATGAAGGTAGGCATCGGTATTTTTTATAAATAATACTGGAATTGGGAGAAGGAAGCTATGTTTTTCATCATCCCTGTCGGTCATGAAAGCAATGAAGTCCGCCGTCTGCCGTGGATCACTTTCGGCATCATGGCCCTGTGCCTTGTCGTGCACATATTCCTGTCCATGGATGTGGGCGCAAGACAGAACCGATTGGGAAGCACGGCTGAAGAGCTGGTCCGGTATTACTTTAATCATCCCTATCTCGAACTCAATCCCGAGATCAAAAAATTGATCTTTGGCGGTGGAAATAAAGATAGATTCGAAGCCATGATCGCCGCCTACCGCCAAATGGCCTCACGCCCAGACCGACAGACAGTCGCCGCGGAGCAGGAAAAATTGGATCAGATGGGAACGGCATTACTCGATTCCTTGAACGAAATTCCTTACAGAAAATGGGGCTATATTCCCGCCGATCGATCTTTCCTCACCCTTCTGACATACATGTTTATCCATGGGAGCTGGCTGCACCTCCTCGGAAATCTGCTTCTCCTTTATATAACAGGCCCTTTTATCGAGGACCTGTGGGGTAGGCCGATATATGCTGCCTTTTATCTGACGATGGGGGCACTTTCAGCCCTGATGTATGCGTCTCACTATCCCAACTTTACCGGCCCTCTGATCGGCGCATCCGGAGCCATAGCCGGTGTCATGGGGGCTTTCCTGATCAATTTTTATAAAACGAAAATCAACTTTTTCTACTGGATCGGATTTTTCTTCCGGGGGACATTCGAGGCTCCGGCCTTTGTGATACTTCCGTTGTGGGTGCTTCTCGAGTTTTTTAATGCCAGTGTTGTCGACTCCATCCAGGCTGATGGCGGCAGTGGTGGGGGCGTGGCGCACTGGGCCCATGTCTGGGGATTTGTGTTTGGCGTGCTCGTAGCACTGGGGATAAAGCATTTCAAAATTGTCGAAAAACACATCCATCCTAAAATCGAGGCCAAAATCCAAAATGGGGAAGGAACTATCGATGCTGTCATAACAGCTGTGCACAAAAAAAATATGGGACGAATTGACGAGGCCTATGATATTTTGATGGAAGAAGCAAAAAAAAATCCGATGCGAAAAGATGTCGTGGATGTGTTGTGGGATGTGGGTATCGAAATGGGAAAAGGGGAGGAGGCTGCCAGGTATTTTATCAAGCTGATCGAAAGCGAGGTCAGACACGATCAACTGGATGTGGCTTGGGCTCGATTTCTGGATTTGAAATCAAAAATGCCCGATATCTCAATAAATCCGACATACAAATTTTCTTTTATAAAGTATTTGATGGAACACAGAGATATCGCGGAGGCCAAAAAAATGGCATCGGAACTTCTCGAGGAATTGAGCCCGGAATCATCTCCCGGTGTCCTTCAAAAATTTGCCGAAATCTCTAAAAATCTCGACCCTTTGATTGCAGAAAAGGCTATTCAGCTCTGCCTTAAACATCCCGAAATCGAACCGGATAAAAAACAGGAGTTTCAACTCGCTTTTGACAAGTTGACAGCGAATTAAACGGAGCTACTTTTTGAGTGTTTTGTATTTTCTGGAGGCAAGGCGGATTCGGCCTTTTCATCACTTCCACGTCCCTTGAATGTACAGCTTGTACCTCTCGGCAACCCGGCCGGTTTTCACATCGCCTGTGTGGACCAGGATGCCCACCCGCTGGATGATCGATTCCCCTTTTTGGAGCGTGAAAGGTTTGCCGTTCCGTTCATCGGGCCGCCTGGGGCCGAAGATGCCGTATTCGCGAGTTAGCCAACGGTGCTCCCTGCCGTCGGGAAATTGGAACAAAGCTAAACCTTCTGTGATTCCATCGACGGTGTTGGAGTAGTCGATCCAACAGGCTGTTTTCATGTTTGTTTCTTCCTGGCCTGCAGAACCGTTATCGGCCGTGATGGTTCCCCCGTTTTCGCCGCTGAAACGGGAGTGCATCCGGACAAAAGGCCAGGCATAATGCACATCGTCGCTGACGAATGTCACATCCCCGTAAGCCGCGATCAGTGCAAAGGTCATATCGATCAAATATTCGGCTCTGCCCAGCGGATGGATCACAATATGTCTCCGTTCTTCCAGCACTGGTTTGTTCCCATCCATCTCCCACACTAGCCTTTCCTCGATCAAAGCGCGGTTGCCGTCCGCATCCAACCGGGTGAACGTGTCATGGCGGATGTGATCGCGAAAGGGCGGTCCATAACTCTTTGTGCCGATCGATTGACCGGAATAAAGCGCGTTGTACAGGCTGATCTTTCTCCCCCCATCCAGCCGGACCGTGTCGGCCACATAAAATGACCGGTGATGAGGATAGGGTTCGGTCTGCTGCACCAGCATGTTTTTTCCCGAGGGGCTGACCAGCGGCCAGATGTGTGGGATGTCGAGCCAGCGGGTATATTGATAAGTGAAAGCCTCATGTCCGCCAATAATCACATGGAGGCGTCCGGCTTTATTATCCTGTTGCAGCCGGATTGTTCCCTGCGCATACGACAGATTGAGGATCAGAGCCATTCCAAAAAAGAATAAAAACAGAATTTGAAGTTTATCTGAGTAACGCATTTTTAAAGAGGTTCACTTAAACTCAAACGGTCCATGGTTCCCGGTGAGGGTAATCCAGCCAGCGGTTGGCCTCCTCATCATCGGTGAATCGTTCGGCGACAGGGTCCCATTTCAACTTGCGGCCCAACCTCATCGCGATATGTGTCATCACGCAGACGGTGTTCGAGCGATGGCCTAGCTCGACCGGCGCCGCCGGGTCTTTGCGGCTGCGCATGCATTCCAGGAAGTTTTTCATGTGGTTGGTGCTGCGGTAAAGCCTGATTTCGTCATCCCCCACTTTCTGGCGGAGGATTGCCCTGTCGGATGCATCGATCGCGCCGCGCTTAACGAATATCCAACCCTTATCGCCTTGGAAGCGTACGCCTGCAGGTTCGCCTGTTCCCTGGATCAGACGGACGCCATTGGCATATTTTCCTTCAGCATGAAAAGTGGTATGGACATTAAAGAGCCCACGGTCTGGAAAATTCGCTTTGGCCTCGATCTCGACAGGACCTGTTTTTTCTGTTCCGTTTCCCCATTGGGCGATGTCGTTCATGTGGGAACCCCAGCCTGTGATCATGCCGCGGCAGTACTGCTCGATCTGGAGCCATCCGGGCCGGCTGTAATTTCTCTGGGGGTGCACACGATCCTCGGTGAATGAGGCTTGAGGTGCGGGACCAAGCCAAAAATTGTAGTCGAGATTTTTTGGCACAGGCATGGGATTTGGATTGCCAGTGCCTTGATCTTCGGGCAGCCAGACTTTTATCGTGTGCAGTTTGCCGATATGCTGGTTGCGCACCAGCTCGCAGGCCTTCAAAAAGTAAGTGGAAGAGCGCTGCTGGGAGCCCACCTGAAGGATTCGTTTGTTTTTGTGAACAGCCTGAACGAGTTTCCTCCCTTCGGCGATGGAATATGTCAAAGGTTTCTCCAGGTAGATGTCCTTGCCTGCGTTTGCGGCGGCAATGGCGAGTGCGGCATGCCAGTGGTCGGGGGCGACGATCAGAACACCATCGATGTCTTCTCGGCCCAGCAGTTCCCGGAAATCGGAGTAGGCCGCACAACCCTTGTAGCTTCCCTTATCAAGCTCTGTGGCATAAATTTTTTCAGCCAGCCACTGGGCATCCTCCATGCGGTGACGGTCCACGTCACATACGGCCACGACCCGCGCGCCAACGTCCAGTCCACGGTAGATTAATTCCTGCATGTCGCCCTGGCCCTGCCGGCCAGCACCGATACATCCCATCTGCAGAGTGTTGCTCGGGGCAGATCGTCCAAACACTCTTGAAGGCACGAAAACAGGTGCCGCTGCCGACACTGCAGCCCTTTTGAGAAAACTGCGCCGTGTGATCTCAATTCTTTTTTTATATCGAGACATAACTCCTCCCACGTATCCCAAACCTATCATGACAAAAATGATGATGTCAACGACAAGAAAAAAGAACAAACAGCGCTTGACAAATAAGATTTATTACTATTTAATAATAATATGCAAAATCGTGTCTCTTTTGATTGTATCGAAGAGTTCAAACAGCTCTGTAAAAGCTTTGGTCTGAAGATCACTCCGCAGCGCTGTGCAGTATACAAAACGATTATCCAGAAAAAAAATCACCCCACGGCCGAAGAAATATTCAATCTCGTAAAAAAGAAGTTTCCCAACGTTTCCTATGATACGGTGAACAGGACGCTGTTGACATTGGCGGAAATTGGATTGGTGGATATTGTTTCGAGCAGAAGCCAGCCCCGGCGATTCGATCCGGACAGGGAAAATCATCACCATTTTCATTGTCTCAACTGCGGCAAGATCATAGATTTCTACTCCGATGCATTCGATAACCTCGAGATCCCGGATCGCATCCAAGATGATCTTACAGTGTTTACTAAAAGAGTTGTCTTGAATGGCTTGTGCAGGCAGTGCCGTAAAAAAGGACTCGAGAATCGCAGCATCGTAAAACAAAACAAATAATTACAAATTAAGGAGAAACAACATGAGTAAAACCGAAGAAAACATCAAGGCTGCCTTTGCAGGGGAATCTCAGGCGCGGAATAAGTATACCTATTTCGCCGCAAAAGCAAGAAAGGAGGGCTATCACTATATCGCCAGGATTTTCGAGGAAACCGCTTTCAATGAAATGCAACATGCCAAAGACCATTTCAAGCTTTTGAGTGGTATCGGGACCACAGAGGAAAACCTGACTGCTGCCATCAGCGGTGAACATTACGAAACCGTAGAGATGTATCCCCAGTTTGCCGAAGAGGCTGAAACCGAGGGAAACGCGGAAGCGGCCCTGTTGTTCAAAATGATCGGAAAAGTCGAAGCCCATCACAGAGAACGATATAAAAAATTGCTGGAAATGGTCCAGAACGGTACGGTTTTCAAGAGAGAGACACCGATCAAGTGGAAATGCAGTGTGTGTGGTTATACCGTTGAAGGAACCGAACCTCCCGCGAAGTGTCCGGCCTGTAAAAATCCCAGAGAATTCTACGAACCGGCAAATTTAGATTTCTAGAGAGGCCGGTTGGGATGGACTTGAATCCCTGCATCCGATGATTAGTTTTTCAGGCTTTCGTAAATCAAGTGC
Organism: uncultured Eubacteriales bacterium; assembly: GCA_964580235.1. Lineage (GTDB taxonomy): Bacteria > Acidobacteriota > Aminicenantia > Aminicenantales > Aminicenantaceae. The sequence goes on from CAZOJY010000102.1 coordinate 9,578, forward strand.
AGGAGATTCCTGACAAAATCGACCTTCTCGCTTTTTGAGGAATTTGCTTTTTCAAAGGTAAGAGGAGGCAAAAATTCAACAGTCAGGCTCGGTCTTTCGTAACTTTTTATCTTCAAAAAGTCTAATGCCTGTCTAAATAACCTGTAAAAAATAATTCGGTCTGCAACATAACGCCAGTATGTGCTCTGGTTGACGGCCGGGCTCTCTTTTATGATACTCGGCACGATTTTTACGACCCTGCCTTTTTTGTATAACCGGCTCGCGAGTGTCGGAATTGTTGTATTGTAAACGGGATTTGCGAAGCCCTCGTATGTCTTCCCTCCACTCGGAGCGATGGCAATCGGAACATTGTCTTCCAGACATCGGACACAATCTTTCAGAGCTTTTAGATTCGTTTTGAATTTGTTGGAAATTTGGCCCTTTTCTGTCGGGTTATCCAGATTGGCATTGATCACATCGAACCTTCTCATCTGCGCAATAATAAATAGGGCCAGGCCGTTGACGAACTTTTCCGTGCCGGCCTTCATCCAGCGGGAATGGCCCGTTTTTTGCCGGAATTTCTGTGTGAAAACAGATTCAAGGATGTCATTTTTTAATACAGGCAGACTTTTGGGATCTGTCAGTTTGAAATCGGCTAGAAATCTGATGTGGTGTTTAGCTGTAGCTCCGGTTGCAAGCCATACTGGCTCGGCTCGCAGGACGATGTGGTTGTACACAAAAATCACAGGTTCGTTTTTTGGGACGTTTTCAAATCCGATTCCTTTGGGTTTTGGACAGAGAGGAATGGTGCGCAAAAATCTGACAGCATTTCTGTAAGAGAGAGTCAGCATCGGGTTTTTTCTTCTCCTATTTTGCAGCTGAGGCTTTTCCGATGTATATCACAACCTCCTGGAGCGGTCAAACCAACCACTCGATTCATTCTTGAATTATAGGGGATGCCTTGGGATTTAATGGATTGACCCGGACCGCCAGAGAAAACAGAAAAGGATACCTACCCTTCAAGTGTTCTGTATAGGCAATCCACTCCGATACGATTTTTGAATAGGCTCTCTGGAGATCTATTTTCAGGTGTGCAACGTCTCCTTGGGGGAGGTTACGCAAGGATTCCCGAAAATTCAATTCTTCCGAGAGATGAAAAACGGCCCAGAGCAGGTCCGTGAAGCGCTGATTTTCGAATAGAATCGGATTTTCCAGAAGACGGACGAGAAAAGAATGATTCTTTTTGAGAAAATCACGAAGCTCTTCCAGTCCTTTTTCGTCAAAGACCATGCTGTATTTAAAAGATATTGCCCTGGCTGAAGCCCTCTGGAAGTTTTTTTTATCCCACTGCGGATTTATCAAAAGCTCACTTTCCAGCTGTCCGGCATTTTCCACAAAATCGCCGAAGCGGTGTAAAAGCTCTATCCCAACTTCGCTGAAAAAGGTGCCGATGACCATATTCAGCTTCTGGAGGATAGATCTTTTTTCTCTGCTGGCCAGAAGCTGTTCGATGATAAGCAGGACCAGGAGGACATCGATAAACAAAAATCCGAAATCCCCGATCATGTAGATAAAGATATGATGGACGTCGTGGAAAATAAAATAATGAACGGTGTACGACAACGCCGATGCCAGGACAAGAATCACTGCGATACGAAACGTCCAGTTTTTTAGTATTTTTTTCATGTTGTTACCCTCATCCGAAAAAATTTTGTGACGGAAAAATATTTGATCAGAATAAATACTTTACGCAAAATTTCAAAATCTGGCAAGGGTTCAGTTGACAATATTAAAAAAACAAAAGCGAATAACCGCCGTACGCCGGCAAATTTATTGTGCGTCCGTCATCATCGGCAGGGATACGGTCACGGTCGTTCCTTTCCCGAGCCGACTATTGATAGGTAACATGATGATGTGATGCACCTCCAGTGGGTATCTATTTTGTGGTAGATTACCCCTGAGATTAAAAAAATATTAATTTAGGAGGTGCACAGATGAATTATATGATTATATGAAAGCGCCTGCAACATTCCTTTAGAATGTGGTTAAAGGAGGTGTTGTGGCATGAGAAAATATATTGGATGCGATGCACATAAGCGTTATTCGGTGTTTGCTGTAATGAATGAGAGAGGCCAAACGGGGTCCTCGATCAGGGTAGATCATGACCGGGGTTTGTTTCGTCATTTTCTCCGGACTCTGCCCCCAGGATCGCCAATTGCGGTGGAAACCATGGGAAGCTGGTACTGGATGATTGACGAGATGGAAAAAGCGGGACATAGACCGATCTTGGTCCATGCCGGGAAGGCGAAGTTGATGATGGAGCAGATCAACAAAACCGACAAGCTGGATGCCCGAGCTCTGGCTCTTCTGCTTCGGAATGGGACGCTTCCCTCGGTCTGGATTCCACCCGGGGAATTGCGGGACAAGCGAGAGCTGCCGCGCTTGAGGATGACCTTGGTCCGCATCCGAACGATGCTGAAGAACCGGATTCATGCGACCTTGGCCAAGTACGCAATCCAGATTCAGGACATCAGCGATATTTTTGGAACAAGTGGCCGTTTGGTCTTGAGAAATCGGCTCCGGGAGCTTCCGCTTCAGACGCGCCGTTCGGTGGAAGGAGAGTTGATCCTCTTGGATCAGGTTGGAGATCAGGTTCAGTTGTGTGAGAAACAGATCAAAGAGGTTGTGTTGACAACTCCGGCTATGATGTTACTGATGATGTTGCCCGGCGTAGGTCCGATTCTGGCGGTGGTGATCGCGATGGAGATCGGGGAGGTAGGAAGGTTTCCTGGTTCTCCGCACCTGGCTAGCTATGCTGGAACTGTTCCCCGTATCTACTCCAGTGGGGGAAAGCCATTCCATGGGAGGGCACGGCCGGATGTCAATCGGTACTTGAAGTGGGCCTTTGTTGAGGCTGCGAATGTCGTCGTTTTGCATCAAAGGCACTGGCCCGAGCGTCATGCGGTCCGGCTTTATCAGCGCATCCGGCAACGGAAAGGCCATGCGAAGGCCGTTGTGGCTGTCGCTAGACACTTGGCAGAAGCGGCCTATTGGGTTCTGAAGAAGAACGAGCCTTATAAGGAACCGAAGCCTCCAAAACCGACTTCGTCAACCCCGAAGGAAACGCGAAATACCCATGAGAGTTAAGAACTCGTTTATATGATTGCGGACCTTCCAGGGAAAGACGCTCATACTGCAAAGACAGTGTATACATGGATCCGGCGAATCGGATAGTGAGCCAAAGAGACGAAAGGTTTTTCTAGGAAATAATAGGAGAAAACAAATGAAAAACAATAATTATTTTCCTTGACAGGCGCAGCGCTTTCATAAATGGGTATTGACCATCATAAGCAATACTCGTACATCACTTTACTGGTCTTCGCAGC
>CAZOJY010000103.1:0-3286 GCA_964580235.1 uncultured Eubacteriales bacterium
ATCGGTAACGTGTCCCTTAAATTTTCGGTACATGTCCCTGATTTCAATGTATATAATATTAAATCCCGTTAAAAAAAAATCATGTTTATGAATAATTCAGGTTAATAATAATATGATTAAAATTAATAAAACTTCTTCAAAATTCTTCCCTCGCCGTCTTATGGAAGTATTGAAAAAATGGATTGACCGCAGAGAAATATACGCCATTAAAGGTCCCCGCCAATCAGGGAAGACCACACTTCTAAAGATGCTTCAACAATATCTGATAGATGAAAAGGAAATTAATCCGGAAAATATTATATTTTTGACCTTTGAAGACAGAGAGATTTTAGAAAAATTTTCTTTAAATCCAAAAGATTTTATCAAGAGTTTCATCGGAAAAAGACAAAACGAGCGCTTCTATTTTTTTCTAGACGAATTTCATTATCTTGCTGACGGAGGACAAAAACTAAAGCTTCTTTATGACCTTTTTGAAAATATCAAGTTCGTAATTACCGGATCTTCTTCCTTGGAACTAACAGGAAAGACCGCTAAATTTTTAGTTGGTCGAATGTTCTCATTTTATCTCCTTGAACTGAGTTTTGCTGAATTTATTCGAGTAAAATCCTCACAGCTCAACAATGTATACCTGGAAAGAGCAAAAATGCTCAAAGAATTTATAAGCGCCGGAAAAAATTTCAGGTTTGAAAAGGATATTTTTTGCTCTGACTTTGAAAAATATTTTGAAGAATATGCAATCTTTGGCGGCTACCCGGAAGTCATTAAAACGGAAGATTCCCACACAAAAAGAACAATCTTAAAAAACATCTATGAGACTTATGTCACGCGGGATATTATAGGACTCTTAAGGCTTAACAATATCACCAAATTTAGAACTACAGTCAGGCTCTTAGCTGCACACATCAGCAGCCTGGTTAATTATAACAGCCTTTGTTCTGATTCCCAGACTTACTTCAAGGAATTGAAACATTATCTTTCTGTTCTGGAAGAGACTTACATAATATCTCTTTTAGGACCTTTTTACACCAACAGAGTGACTGAACTGAAGAAAAATCCCAAACTTTATTTCATCGATACGGGTTTGCGAAATTGCGCCCTTGATAACTTCAATAAGATTGAATTCAGGACGGATGCGGGAAATCTAATGGAGAATACAGCCTATATTCAATTAAAGATAAACTGCCCTGGGTTTTCTATAAAATACTGGCGAACTTTGGCCAAGGCAGAGGTCGATTTTATTCTGGAAAAGGGAGGAAAAGTCATCCCCATTGAGGTTAAATATTCCAATATATCGGGGCCAAAAATATCCCGGGGATTTAGAAATTTTATTCTCCACTATAAACCGGACAAAGCTTTAGTTTTGACTAAAGGCTTCTGCGGTGATTTAAAGATAAACTCATCTTTAATCAAATTTATCCCTGTGTGGTACATATAAAAGATGAACCGCAATCAACGCGCGGTATTAGGATTTCCCGTGTCATCGCGAGGAGCAAAGCGACGTGGCGATCTCAACCGAAGGATTGATCCATAACTACAGTTCAGACACTAGCAAGCTCCATTTCAGCTTCGCAAACAGGAGAGCCCTAAGCCCCCTGTATGCCTATAATATATTGGGCATACAGAACAAAAAAGAAAAACAGAAATTCTCCCTGCTTCGCCAATCCCTGGCCCTTCTCTCATCTGAAATCAGAGAAATCATAAGACCTTTTTTCTCCGATAAGCCTGTCTTCCATAAAGGAGGAATTACTTTCAAGGAGGGGCTGGAATGTTAGGAGTGGCCATGCATATAACCATATAGACACTTTTTGAAAGCGGTTACAGCAAGACCAAGATAGCGGAGATTGTTGGTTGTTCACGCAAGGCTGTGCGGCGGGCATTGAGGCGAATGGATCAATTATTATAATAATCACCGCTATCATGAGGCCATCGATAATGTAACACCGAGTGATAAGTATTTTGGCAGGGACCGGGAGATCATAGCACAGAGGAAAAAGACCAAGGCCGATGTCCAAATCCTTTGACGACACACACTTATAATTACTATATTTCAAGGAATATAAATCCTTATAATTGACATTTTATAAGGATTGTGTTAGCATTAATCCATGAAAATCCCACGGTATTTTCAACGTTTGGATTCTTACCATAAGCCCAACAAAATCCTGGTTATTTACGGTCCCCGACAGGTTGGGAAAACAACTCTCCTGACAGATTATCTTCAGAAAACAAAACTGAAGTATAGACTTGATTCCGGAGAGGATGTACGAATCCAAGAAATACTCGAATCCCATGATTTTAGGAAAATCAGAGATTATGCCCGAGGGTATGAACTTGTCGCCATCGATGAGGCTCAGAAAATCCCTCGTGTGGGTGACAGTCTTAAGATTATTGTTGATCAGATTCCGGGAATTTATGTCATTGCCACCGGTTCATCATCATTTGATCTGGCCGGGCAGGTCGGAGAACCTCTTACCGGAAGAAAGATCACACTTATCCTGTATCCTGTCGCCCAGATGGAACTCCAAGAACTTTACAATCCTTTCGAAATGCATGAGCGTCTGGAAGAATTTTTAATATACGGATCTTATCCGGAAGTCATTGCTGAAGCCGATACTAAAGAAAAAGCAAGGATACTTACGGAAATCACCTCTTCTTACCTTCTTAAAGATATTCTAGTTCTTGATCGAGTGAAAAGCTCTAAGATTCTACTCGATCTGCTTCGGCTTCTCGCATTTCAGATCGGCAACGAAGTCTCTTTGAGTGAGATCGCTCAAAAGATTGGAATAGATTATAAGACTGTAGCCCGCTATATTGATCTGCTTGAAAAGAATTTTGTGCTTTTTATGTTGCGAGGCTACAGCCGAAACCTCCGAAGTGAGATGACAAAAAAGGCAAAATATTATTTTTTCGATATAGGAATTCGGAACGCCCTGGTCGCCAATTTTAATCCATTCGAGCTACGCAATGACATTGGAATGCTCTGGGAGAATTTCCTTGTTATGGAAAGACAAAAAAAACAGTCATATAAGGTGGTTCCTGTCAATTTCTATTTTTGGCGTACCTGGCAGAAGAAGGAGATCGACCTTATTGAAGAGCGACAAGGCCGGCTATTTGCTTATGAGTTTAAATGGCGTGGGGGAGCTCGGGAACCTAAGTCTTTCCGCGATGCCTATCCCGATGCTGAATTTCATGTTGTGAACCAGGAGAACTATCTGGAATTTATCACCTAATCTGTTTTTTTGCTTTGCACAAAACCGGAAATTTTCACGTGGCATTGACATTATTA
>CAZOJY010000103.1:3386-8242 GCA_964580235.1 uncultured Eubacteriales bacterium
ATTATTAAACCAACAGATGAATTAGCCATCGACAGTACTTTGGCAGGAAAATACAAAATTATCGCGGAAATTGGCCGAGCGGGGATGGGTATTGTTTACAAAGCCCAGGATCTAAAACTTAAGCGTTTTGTTGCCATAAAGATTCTTCCATCAGAGCTTGCCAGCGATGAAAAGGCCAAAAAGCGTTTCATTCAAGAAGCACAGGCGGCAGCGGTTTTATCTCATCCCAATATTTGTACAATTTATGAGGTTATTTGCCTTAGGTTTTTATGCCTGACTGTCAGGGGGATGCAAAGAATTTCGAGGCGGCGGGAGTTGAAATCGGATTCTATGACGACATAAATATCCTCATTCTTCCTCTCCAGCCTGTGTTTGATCTTTTTCCCGTCGATGAAGACATTAAACAGTTTTTCAAGATGAGGTTTTTTATCGGGGGAGCGGCTCCAGGGAATCAAAGTTTTGATTATTCCTTTGTGGGGGAAGTTGCTGTTGTACTCGAGAGTTATCATGTTTTTTGTTTCGTCAAAAGTGTATTCATAGGCCACGAAAGTATCGTTTGCGGGCTGGTAGATATGGATACGGGCAGATTCTTTGCCCAGCTTTGGCTCGATGTTCAAATGATCCCATCCCAGATCGATCCCGAAATAACCATCGAACAGGGCTTTTCCCATACTCCCTGCCGTCCCGGCGTAGAAGTCGCTGCCTTGTCCAACCCCTTCCTTGTTGTCCCATTCGAAAAATCCTCTGTTCAACACATTTTTTTTTATGATCTCCAGCCATTTTTCTGTAGCTGTTTGGCTGAAACCGTGCTGGAACATGGCATAGATCAACCGTGCGCCGAACCAATCCCACTGGGCTCCGTTCTGGTATTCATAAGGATCGTCCAGCAGCGGATGCTTGAAGAAATTTTTCGGGTAGGGCGGAAGGAGTGTCCCGCTTATAGTAGATACACGGTAGGCTTCCTGCCTTTTCAATGCTTCTTGAATAATTCTCCTTGCTTTTTCCTCATCAGCCAGACCGGAAAGCACTGCCTGTGTGTTTCCGCCCATCGCGAACATGTCTGCTTCATTAAATTCGTGCCTGAGGTCGTCTAGATGAATATGGACCCGGTAAAATCCCTTGTCCTCCTGCCACAGCCATTTGTTGGCGTTGTCCTTTATCGAAAGAGCCTTTTCTCGCCAGAAATCTCCTTTTTTTATCTCTCCCACAGCACCCATCATGCCGCCCAGATTCAGGCAGGCCTCACAGAACATGCTCTGGTCGTAGATATCCGCTGTCCAGTGGGTCCGTCCATCAGCGTAAACGGCCTCCTGGTCTGCGTCCACCAGATCCACATCTCCCCAGTCTGCCGTGTGGGCCCCTGTAACGAGGCCGAACTCCTCGTTCCACCGGGAATCGCAGACAAACTGGAGGGCTTTTTCGAGTCTGTCGATGATCTTCTCTCCGGCAACGGTTTTTTCCAGCCAGGGGGGTCCCTTGATTTCAAAGATTTGATAAGCTGCCTGGACAGCGCTTGCCTCCTGGTCGGTTTCGGTCGTGTTTTTATCCGATCCCCCTCGAGAGTCTATCCAATCCTCCAGGGATCCGTTTTCTTTTTGAAAAGCCAGGTGCTCCTCGAGCCAGGAGCAAAGATAGGATTGGTCATAAAAATAGCGAGAGGCAGGAAGGATGGTATTGGCATCCCGTAGCCAGATCTGAGGATAATCCACCCCTGCGGCGAATCCCGATATGTTCCCTGTCTTCCCGGGAAAAGTCACTTCATTTTGATTCAATGTCAGGCGTATTATCTTCAAAATTCGGTTAATTTCCTCATTGCTGGTTCGAAATTTGGTGTATTTTCCGTAATCCAAGGAAAAGGGGACCTTATCCTCCGGCCATTCTTTTTCCGTGACATCCAATCTGATCACCCCCGTACGGGAGCCATAATCGCGGAACCACGATTGCCCTTCCCTCACCATGTCGAACATGATGATGTATTGTTGGGTCTCGAGCGGGGCCCGCAGAGTGATTGGCATATCGAATGTCTGACCGGGCTCGATCACACCGGGAAGGGGAAAGCGGCGGTTGTCAAAACGGACCGTCCTGTAGTTTTCTCTTAAATAAAGGTGGTAGGAGAGGAAACAGGGGTATTCACCTTCAGAACTCCAGGCCATTTTCCCCCTGTTTTTTATCTGGAGGCGGAAAGGAACACGGTCTCCCACATGGGCTGTAAGGTAACTTTGTTCCGGTTCTATCCAGCTGTTGTAGTCAGCCTTAGCCTCCGATTTTTTATCTTGCTTTTGCGTGAATACCAAAAAAACGATGGCCCCGATGAGGATCGGATAAAAAATCCAACGGGCGGTTTTGGCGATATTCATCAACAAATCCGGGGAAGAAGCTCCGAGGTCAGGGGCTCCAGAAGCCTCAAGCCACCCGAGATCGTTCTCAGGAGAAGCTCGCCAGGCCTGCCTATTTTGTCTCCGATTTGCCCGATCACCGCAGCATTCCTTCCCAGTTTATCCTGTTTTAGCCTATCCACAATTCGGGATGCAGATCTTGAGGGTACAACCAGAACAGCTCTCCCTTCGCAGGCAAGATAAAGCGGATCGATCCCCAAGAGTTCTGTTGCGCCTTTGACGGCCCTTGAGACCGGCACCTTTTCCTCTTGGATAACGACCGGATAAGGCAGGTTTTCGGACAGTTCGGAGAGAACCGAGGCCAACCCCCCTCGAGTGATGTCTCTCATCCATCGGACACCTTTTTTCCATAAGGGGAGGAGAAAATTCAAGGGCGCGCAGTCGCTTCTGGTTTGAGCCTCCAGCCCAAAATCTCCCCTGGCCAGCATGACGGCCAGGCTGTGTTCACCGAGTGTTCCTGTCACGATGATTTTGTCTCCCTGGCCGTGTCTCACCACTTTTGTATCTCCGGTGGCGATTTGCACACCCGCCCTTCTGGCAGCTCTATTGATGGATCGCAATATTTTTTCAAGATCATCCCAGGGAAGGCCTTCTTCCAGGATGAAAGACAGGGAAATGTATTCGGGTTTGGCTCCTGCTACGACCAAATCATTGACCGTCCCGTTGATACACAAGGTGCCGATATCTCCTCCCGGGAAAAAGACCGGATCGACCACATAGCTGTCGGTTGTGAAGGCCATCTGATTGGGCAGAAAGGCGGCATCGGCCAATTCATCCAGAATGGGATTTTTGAAAGATTTTACAATGTGCTGGTCGATGAAGTCTCTCATCATCCTGCCGCCGGTTCCCAGTTCCAGACTGACCTTTTTTATCTTCATCGATTTTTCTCCGATCGTCTAATACCGGCAATCTGATAAACATGGTCGGTAGGGTTTCATGACCACCGGTTGTATTTATAATGAGCCAGGCAGGCGCCCTCGAAAGAAACCATGCAGGGACCATAGGGAGATTCGGGATTGCACTTATCGCCAAAAAGAGGACATTCCAGAGGAGAAATCTTTCCCTTCAAGACATCACCACACCGGCACCCGGGAAGGTCGCCGCTTCCCCCCACGATATTCAATCCGTATTTCAACTCGGCATCGAACTGGGAGTATTTTTTCTTCAATTTCAATCCGCTCTCGGGAATGAGCCCAAGACCCCGCCAGTAGGCATCCTTGGTTTCGCAAATTTCGTTCATCAAGGCCTGGGCTTTTGTGTTTCCCGACGGCCTGACCACGCGGGAATATTCGTTTGCAATCCTGGCTTTTCCCTCTTTAATCTGATCCAGGATGGATGAAATAGCAAGAAGAATATCACCCGGTTCAAAGCCTGCAATGCATCCGGGGATTCCGAATTCATCCGCAACAAACCGGTAGGGCGCTTCACCGATAATGGCACTAACATGACCCGGGTACAAAAATCCCTGAATTTCCGTATCCTTGGATTCCAGGATAGCGCGAAGCGGAGGTGGAATGATCCACAAGGCAGAAAGGATCGAATAGTTGAGGATCTGCTCCTCTTGGGCTGTTTTGGCCGCGAGGATTATAGAAGGGATGGTTGTTTCGAACCCCACCCCAAAAAAAATGACATCTTTTTGCGGATTTTTTTTGGCAATATCCATAGATTCTGTTGGAGAGTAGACGATTTTGACCACCGAGCCGGAGGAGGGAACGATTGTCTGAAGAGATCCCTTTTGAGTGGGGACTCTCGTCATGTCGCCGAATGTGGTCAGGATATAATTTTCCCTTTCCGTGACGAGTCCAATGGCGGCTTCATGATGTTCATTGGGTGTAATGCAAACCGGACAACCAGGGCCGGAAAGCATTACCACACCGGCTTCTTCCAGCAATTTCCGCAAACCGAATTTGTGGATGGTCATGGTGTGCGTTCCGCAGACTTCCATGATTTTCACGGGTCCGGATAAAAGCTGGATCTTTTTTTCGATTTTGGCCAGCAGGCCTCGGATAATGCTTTTGTCTCTCAGTTCATCCATCGCTTTCTACGAGGAAAAAAGTATTTATTCCAGGCCTTCCAAAGTTGGGGCAAATTCACGCAGGATATCCAGCGTCTCCTGCGCTTCCTTTTCGTCCAGTTTCGCAATGGCAAAGCCGGCGTGAACGATGACCCAGTCTCCTCTTTTTACCTCTTCCAGAAGAGAAAGATTTGTTTTAACTTTTGTCCCCAGGTAATCGACTTTTCCGATTTGCAAATCATCGATTTGGACAACTTTTGCCGGGATTCCAAGACACATCGTATAATCCTTTTTTTAACTTCCTAGATTACCAAATCTTCCCGAAAATTGAAAGAGAAACTGTAGAGAGCAGTGGGGCATGATTTGAGCGACATTGGAAGATTTAGCCATGAGACTCGTCCTTTCGAGGGAACCCGACGAAGTCGGGCCTGAGGACTGTATGAGCA
>CAZOJY010000103.1:8342-12720 GCA_964580235.1 uncultured Eubacteriales bacterium
TGTATGAGCAGAGTTGCGCAGTTCCGGAAAGCTGAGAAAGAGGATAAGGGAATGGCGTTAAAAATCTGACAGGAGCTAAAACATGTCCCATTGCTCTCCTTTTGACAATTGGAGACCTTGACCCTATAATTGGCGTATGCGTGAGAATCTCAAGGATTTTATCGAGCCAGGGAGCGAAGAAGAGGAGCTCGTCAACAGGCTGGATTTTGCGAAGCTGCCCCGGCATATCGCTGTGATCATGGATGGAAACGGACGATGGGCCAAGCTCCGCAGCCTTCCACGAGAAGAGGGGCATAAAGCGGGAGCCAAATCTGTGCACGAAGTCGTAGAGACTTGTGCCCGTCTGGGGATAGAATATTTGACGCTGTATGCCTTCTCTAAAGAGAATTGGAAAAGGCCCAAAGCCGAGGTCTCGATGCTCTGGAAACTTCTTGAAAATTATCTCAAAGAGGAGCATAAGGTTTTAATCAAAAACCAGCTGTGTTTAAAAGTCATCGGGCAGAGAGACGACCTCCCCTCCACGGTTCGACGGGAGCTGAGCCGTGTGGAAAATCTCACCAAAGATTTTAAACGGATGACGATAGTCCTTGCCTTAAACTATGGTGGGAGGGCAGAAATCGTCGAAGCGGTGAAAAAGCTTTGCAGAAATAACAGCTCCGATTGGGAGACTTTAGATGAAAAGAAGTTCGCCAGCTATTTGTTCACGTCTGATATCCCCGACCCTGATCTTCTCATCAGGACGAGCGGCGAAATGCGGATATCGAATTTTCTTCTGTGGCAGATAGCCTATTCGGAAATCTGGATTACCTCGGAATTCTGGCCAGATTTCAGGAAAAAAAATTTGCTCCAAGCTCTTGTGGATTTCCAAAAAAGAGAAAGGAGGTTTGGAGACATAAATCCCCGCTAAAGATATTTTCATGTCACTCACTCCTTAATACGTATGATATTACGGTCAAAAATATGAGTCTTCGCAAGCGCACACCGACAGCCATTGTTATATTGGCGTTGGTTTTTGTCTGCATCCAGTTTTCGGCAGATTGGATTTTTTTCATTCTCATTCAGGCTGTGGTTCTGGTTTCTCTATGGGAATTCTACAACATGGCGTCCAAGAGAAAGCTTGCTCCTCAGAGGATTCTCGGATTTGCCGTGGCCTTAATTATTGCCTTTTCTTTCTTTTCCGAAGCTGTACCTTTGGGCCTGGCGTTGTTCGCCGCGCTGCTTTTTACCGGTGTTTATTTTGTTCTGGCTATAAACAAACTGGAAAAGCTGATGGGCTTTCCTTCTTCGATTGCCCTGACATTTTTTGGCGCGCTGTTAGTGAGCTTTACCCTGAATCACTTCCTCTATATGAGACAAGAGCATGGACCCAACTGGATCTATTTCCTGCTGGCCGTGATATCTATCGGGGATACAGGAGCCTATCTCATCGGGAAGCAGTGGGGACGGCATAAGCTGGCACCACTTGCCAGCCCACATAAAACATGGGAGGGAAGTTTTGGTGGCATTGTGTTTGCCTGCGTGGGAGGAATCGCTGCCCGACAGATTCTGCTCCCTGAAACTGTCCTGTGGAAGGCCGTTGTTTTTGCTTTTATTGTTCATGTCGTGGCCCAATTCAGTGACCCTCTCGAATCCCTTTTTAAAAGAGCCGCCGGAGTCAAGGACTCCTCGAATATACTCCCGGGCCACGGAGGATTTTTAGACAGGATCGACAGCATGATTCTGGCTGCTCCATTTTTTTACTATCTGATAAAATATATAGGAATGACATAATAAGGATGAAAAAAGTTTCAATTCTAGGTTCCACCGGCTCGATCGGCCGCAATTGTCTGGAAGTGGTATCGAGATCGAATAATAAGTGGGAGATTGTCGGACTTTCGGCCGGACGGAATATCGAGCTTTTCCAAAAACAAGTCGCAGAATTCCATCCCAAAATCATATCTCTCGAAAGAGATGAAGATGTGGCGGAATTCCGCCGGGTATACCCGGATTGTTCATCCAAAATATTCTATGGGCAGGAAGGAGCCGAAACGGTTGCCCTGTATGAAGAGAATGACATCGTTGTTTCGGCCATTACGGGAATAAACGGACTCAGACCCACAATGGGAGCTGTGCAGTCGGGAAAGCGTGTGGCATTGGCGAATAAGGAATCCATGGTTGTGGCCGGCCCACTGATTCTTGAGACCGCCGGCCAGACAGGTGCCCAGATTGTCCCTGTGGACAGCGAGCACAGCGGAGTGTTTCAGTGCCTGGCCAAAGAAAAACGAAATCACGTGAAAAAGGTGATACTCACAGCCTCGGGCGGTCCGTTTTTTCATCTGGCGGCCGAGGAGATGAAAAACAAAAGCCTGGCAGAAGTGTTGGACCATCCACGATGGAAAATGGGGAGAAAGGTGACCATCGATTCGGCCACGCTGATGAACAAGGGGCTGGAGCTCATCGAGGCCCGCTGGCTTTTTGGGCTGAAGCCAGACCAGTTGGATATCCTGATCCATCCGCAGAGCATTGTGCATTCTCTTGTGGAGCTGCGGGATGGATCTGTTTTAGCACAGTTGAGCCCTACGGATATGAGAATTCCGATTCAATATGCCTTGAGTTATCCTGAAAGAGAAGAAGCTCTTCTGCCTCCTCTGGATTTAGGCGCAGTGAGAGCTCTCGAGTTTTATGAAATAGATAATCAAAAGTTTCCTCTGGTCAAACTGGCCCGCAAAGCTCTAGAGGAGGGAGGCAGTGTGCCCGTGGCTCTCAACACAGCGAATGAGATCGCGGTCGAAGCTTTTGTCGAGGGGAAAATACGGTTTATTGACATTCCGGAGATTGTGATCAAAACCGTGGAATCTCATCCCAAAAGAAAGCTTGAGAGCCTGGAGGAGATATTCGACATCGACCGGGAAACAAAGTTGAAGACCCGGAATCTCATCGATCAAAGGGAATGAAATGAGTGTAATCATAGGGACGATTTTGGTTTTCGCCTTCGTGTTCGGCATTCTTGTATTTGTTCATGAATTCGGTCATTTTTTTATGGCCAAGCTGGTGGGTATCAGAGTTGAGGTATTCTCCTGGGGATACGGGAAAAGACTCGTGGGCATCAAAAAAGGGGAAACCGATTACCGAATCAGCATGATTCCGCTGGGCGGATTTGTCAAATTTTCTGGTGAAGAGGTCCTCGAAGAAAAAAGAGAAATGGATGCGCGGGATTTTATGGCGAAAAAACGGTGGGAAAGATTTTTGGTCCTTGCTATGGGATCGGTGATGAACGTGTGTCTGGCTGTCGTCCTGATGTCCATCATCAACATGGCCGGGGTGTCCGTGAGCAAATACATGAACGATGAACCTGTGATCGGTTGGATCGAGCCAGGATCGCCTGCCGAAAAAAGCCTGCTGCAGGTCGATGATGAGATTTTGCGCATAAATGATAAAAAAACCAGCACCTGGAGCGATGTGGAACTCGCATTGGGAACAAAACCCGACAGGGCGATCGACATCGAGGTCAAAAGAGGGGATGAAGTACTGACCGCCAATCTTCTCACCGAAAGAAAAACAATCAAGCTTATCAAAGGAAGCAATGCCAGATATGAGATGGGATATGCTGGGTTGTCACCGAAAATCTGGGCCCAGGTGATGATGGTTAATCCTGGCTCTCCGGCGGAAAAAGCTGGGATGAAAGCCGGAGATGTAATCCGCGAGATCAACGGCAAACCGGTTCATTATTTTGTATTCACAGAAACCATCCAGAAACACCCCGGCCAAGAACTTGATTTTGGGATTGACAGGGAAGGGAAGCGGATTCATTTATCTGTTACGCCCAAACGGGAAGGAGATGTGGGAGTCATCGGCGTGGCCTCTACCATAGAATCGGTTTCGAAACAATTCGGATTCTTTGGAGCCATCGCACAGAGTGTGTCGAAAAACACGCAGATGGCTTTTATGGTGATCAACTTCATAAAAGACCTTTTTACGGGTGAGGCGTCAGCCCGGCAGTTAGGCGGACCGATCGAGATCGCAAATTTTTCCTATGCGGCCTTCCGGATGGGATTCATGACTCTGATCTGGTGGATCGCCTTCATAAGCCTTCAGCTGGGCATCATCAACCTGTTTCCTATCCCGATGTTTGACGGGGGGCATATCATGGTTCTTGGGCTAGAGGGCCTGTTCCGCCGGGATTTCAGCACAAAAGTCAAACAGTTTATCATGCAGGTCGGATTTGTCCTTGTTATCATACTTTTTGTGTTTTTAATCTTGAACGATGTGGTGAAGAGGCTGCCCAACGGGTGGAACAGCCTCATCCCTTTTTAGCCTAGATTATTTATATAAAATGCCAATTAACCTGAATTATTCATGTGCAAGCTTAAAATCAAGGGACACGTTACCGGAAATTCGG
>CAZOJY010000104.1:0-2342 GCA_964580235.1 uncultured Eubacteriales bacterium
TTTCAGACAGATGGCACTTGAAGCTCCGGGATCATACCATCATTCCTTGATTGTCGCCACCCTGGCCGAAAAGGCCGCTGACTCAATAAAAATCGATTCCCTTCTCGTAAAAGCCGGTGCCCTTTATCACGACATCGGAAAGATCAAAAGGCCAGAATATTTCATCGAAAACCGCACAAGAACTCCGGATATGCACAAAGATCTCAAACCTGCCATGAGTGCTTTGGTGATATTGAACCATGTTAAAGAGGGCGTGGAACTGGCAAAAAAACTCAAGCTCCCCAGAAAAATCCAGGAAATTATCGAGACTCACCATGGCAAGTCCCTCGTTAGGTACTTTTTCGAGAAGGCCAAGGACACCTATGATCCCGAAATGCAAAAAATCGGGGAGGAAAGCTACCGGTATCCAGGCCCCCTGCCCAAAAGCAAAGGAGCAGCCTTGGTCATGCTCGCCGATTCAATCGAAGCTGCCTCCCGCAGTTTGAAAAACCCGACTAAGTCCAACCTCAGAAGGGTCATCTCCGAAATATTCAATCATTCCTTGCAGGACGGCCAGCTCGATGACTGCGAGATTTCCATAAAAGAGATAGGAGATGTCGCAGAATCCTTTCTCGAAACACTGTATACGATCTACCATCCCAGGGTGGAGTATCCCGGGTTTGAGTTTGAAATGAAAAAGAAGAAAAAAACGAACAAAAAACCGAGCCATGATAGAAATCATAAACCGCCAGAGAAAACAAACGATAAACAAGCATAGATTTCAAGTCTTGTTGGCAAGATTGGTGAACCATTATCAGCTGGAGAATCCAGAAGTCACATTGGCCTTTGTGAACACTAAGACCATTCAGGAATTAAACCATAAATTCTTAGATAAAAATGTGCCGACAGATGTGCTGAGCTTCCCTGTCGGGGAAAAAGGCGCTGACGGGAAGTATTATTTGGGAGACATCATCATTTCTGTCCCAAGGGCACTCGAGCAGGCGCCCGATCAGCACCACAGTTTAGAGAGAGAACTGGAATCACTGACCATACACGGATTTCTCCATCTTATGGGATATGAACATTTTAAGGGTTTGGAAAAAGAAGAAAAAAAAATAACAAAACTTATAATCGAAGGATAATATGGACGTGGAAATAGAAAAATGGATCGGATTCGGATTGAGCTTTTTGGCCACTTTTCTGGTTTCGGTTTTTCACATCACCCTGGAATCTTCTTCGAAAATTTCCGTTAGCCGTCTTCTGGAAGATAAAGACAAAAAATACCGCCAAAAAATTCTCGATATCTACGACGAGCTCAAAGTCGCAGTGGAGTTTATCCGGATCATCTTTCTTGTGGCTTTTCTGATTTATATCTACATGGTTTTCCCCCGATTGAACTTCTGGCCCCTGTGGCTGTTTTTGATTTCATTGGGAATTTACATCGTAGCGTTTGATATCATCCCTCGGCTGATTTCGTTGAGAAATAAGGACAGAATTCTTGCTTCTTTCCTGCCCTCGTTTCAGATCCCGTATGCCCTCGCCACGCCCCTGCTTTGGATATCGAAGGTTAAATCGCTCACTAAGGAGGAGGATGAGGAACAACGGGAGGCGTCGGATGAGGAAATTCAGGCTCTGATCGATGAGGCCAAGGAAGAAGGGATAATCGAAAAAGAGGAGGGGGTGCTTCTGAAAAGTGTCGTGGAATTCGGAGACACGGTCGCCAAAGAAATCATGACCCCTCGAGTGGACATGATTTGTATCCGAAAAGATTCCAGCATAGGCAAGCTTCGAGAACTGGTCATCAAGGAGAAACATTCACGGATTCCTGTGTATAAGGACAGAGTGGATAATATCGATGGTGTCATTTTGGCTAAAGATTTGCTCGAATTTTCCGATGCGGAACATCAGACAAGGTCCATCAAGCCCTTAATCCGGCCGGTGCATTTTGTTCCCTGGTCCATGAAAGTGTCCGAGCTGCTGAAAGAACTTCAAGAGAGGAGAGAGAAATTGGCGATCGTGGTCGATGAGCACGGCGGCGTTGCCGGGTTGGTGACCGTGGAAGATTTGGTGGAAGAAATCGTTGGCGAAATTCAGGATGAATACGACAGCGAAGAGGGTCAGTTTATCGAGCAAGGCCCGCTGGATTATATCGTTCTAGGGGATGCAGAAGTGGAAGACCTGGAAGATCTCTTCGATCTGGACTTGGTTGAGGACGATTATGTCACGGTGAGCGGATTGATCACACACTCATTGGGGAGGCTCCCGGATAAAGGAGAAAAGATCGAACTCAAGGGGCTGGTGCTCGAAATCATCGATGTAGACCAGAAACGAATCAAAAAGCTGAGGGCTAAAAAGGCTGTCAA
>CAZOJY010000104.1:2442-12698 GCA_964580235.1 uncultured Eubacteriales bacterium
TCATCGATGTAGACCAGAAACGAATCAAAAAGCTGAGGGCTAAAAAGGCTGTCAAGAAAGATTAGTTTCGAGCTGTCATTGTGAGGAGTGCAGCCTGTCATTGCAAGGACTGAAACGACGAAGCAATCTCATGGAATTAAAATGAACGTCGGTTATGTGGCACTGATCGGGCGTCCGAATGTGGGGAAATCTACCCTGCTGAACAAAATTCTCGGCCAGAAGGTGGCCATCATTTCCGACAAGCCTCAGACGACGCGGACAAGTATCATAGGAATAAAAACTACCGAGAAAGGCCAGATCATCTTTGTGGACAACCCGGGTATCCACCGCCCTCTCCACCGGTTGAACAAGCGGATGATGAATTTTGTGTATTCAGCGCTGGAGACTTCTGATCTTATGTGCCTGCTTATCGACGCGACACTGAAGTTTGGCCATGGAGATCAGTTCGTAATCGACACTCTGAAAAACGTCTCCACTCCGATATTTTTGTTGATCAATAAGGTGGACATCGTTAAAAAAGAAAAAATTCTTCTGCTGATAGATAAATACAAAGACCTCCTGGATTTCAAAGAAATCATCCCCATTTCTGCCCTCAAAGGGACAAACGTCGATGTCTTGGAAGAAAACATCTACAAATATCTACCCGAAGCAGAAAAGCTCTACGGCGATGATGATGTATCCGATCAGTCGCTCCGATTTTTGCTTTCTGAGATCATCCGGGAGAAGTTGCTCAGTCATGTCCGGCAGGAACTTCCGTTTGTGACGGCGGTCCATATCGAGCAGATCGAGGATAGGGGTGAGGCAAAAAAATACATTAATGCTCGAATCTTTGTCGAAAAGGACACCCACAGGAAGATCATCATCGGGAGACAGGGAAGCCTGGTCAAGACAATCGGCACTGAGGCCCGCATGGAGATGGAGGACATCCTGGAGGCCAGAGTGTTTTTGGACCTGCAAGTCAGGGTTAAAGAAAAATGGCGGGATTCCCCAGGGGTGCTCGATCTTATCGAAGGACAATAATTATAACTCTGTGTTATAAAAAAAGCTAAAATCCGATTTTTACTAACTACCAGTTAGATTTTGAAAGCTAGCGAATGTTCCCATTTTCAACAATGTTTATGTGTTTCACGAGTGCAACCCATAAGTGTTGACAACAAGGGGATTTGATGCGAAAATTTGATTCCCTTTTTTTGTGGTGAGTGTAGCTCAATAGGTTAGAGCACTGGATTGTGGATCCAGAGGTTGGGGGTTCGAAACCCCTCACTCACCCCACCTTTTTTCCCCTTTTTCCTCTGGAATTTTAGCATTTTCTGCAGCGCTCTACTTCCTTAACATGGAATTATTGAAGTCACTGAAAGTCCTCGGTCTGGCCTTTTCCAAGAGTCAGCATAGTAGAGAAAAAACAGGAATATCGAAGCGATGAGACTGAGAAGGAAACTTAATCAGAAAATGGCCTTGATAGATAGAACAAATGTGGGATATTATGGAAATTCATAAATGCAGCTCAGGATATCTCTAAGATAACCCAAATCCATTTTGACGAGACATAATATGAAAGATGACATTCGTATGAGAGGATTTGTCAAGAGACATGATATTGGTCAGGTCTTGGATATGTTAAAAACGAGGTTAACGAAAAAGAAAATTATCCTTGGTTTTGATAGATCTCTTGGATTTGTTCTGGCAGAGAATGTTATCTCGGATCTGGATGTGCCTGCATTTAGACGCTCTACAATGGATGGTTACGCTGTCCGAGCAAAGGACACATTTGGCGCATCTATGACAAATAATCTTGAATTAAGAATCATTGGAGAACAGCACATTGGAGAAAAAAAGAAATTCCCGCTAAATGAAAATGAATGTGTAAGGATAATGACAGGAGCCATGTTACCTGACGATGCTGATGCAGTTGTCATGGCGGAATACGTTGAGGAAAAGAACAAAATTGCAAAAATAAGTTCATCTGTTGCTCCGGGGAAAAATGTATCTCAGATTGGAGAAGATATTAAAAAGGGAGAGAAATTATTTCAGGGAGGTCATAGTATAAGGCCCCAGGATATTGGCGTGCTGGCATCGATCAGAAAATCAAAATTGAAAGTTTTTAAAAAGCCAACCATTGCATTGATTGTAACAGGTGATGAAGTCGTTGACGTATCAGATGTACAAAAAATAGGGAAAATAATTGACTCAAATTCGTACCTTCTTCGATCATTGGCAGAAAAACATGGTTTTAGATTAATCACGAAAGGAATTATTAAAGACAAGGAAAGAGATATTAAGAAAGGCATTTTGGCGTGTAGTGAAGATATCATAATCACAACAGGAGCAACATCGGTTGGCGGGATGGATATTGTTCCTAAAATAGTTGAGGAGCTTGGAGAATTAGTTATTCACGGAATAACAATGCGTCCAGGGGCACCAATGGGACTGGGTTTTATTGATGACCGACCAATTTTTCTTCTCCCTGGAAATCCTGCTGCAGCAATGATTTGCTTTGATAGATTTGTTTATTCGTCCCTCCTGATTATGCAGGGTTTAGCGCCACGGCTGCCTTATCGTAAGGTTTCTGGAAGATTATCAAGAAAAATCTCCTCAGCATTAGGAAGAACTGATTTTGTTCGAGTAAAATATACTGATGGCACTATAGATCCTATTAGGGTGTCTGGTTCAAGCATCTTGACGACTATGACACGCTCGGACGGATTTGTGATTGTTGATAAAAATAAAGAAGGAGTTGAAGAAGGGACAAGAGTGGAGGTGTACCTTTATGGATAGGAAACAATTTTTGTCTACAGTTCCAAAAAATGAAGCTCTGAAAAAAATATCTAACTATATGAACCCATTGGGAGAAGAAAAAGTACAGATGGACGAAGTATTGGGAAGAGTATTGTCAAGGGATATTGTTGCCGAGATTGATGTTCCCCCTTTTAGCAGATCAATGAGAGATGGTTTTGCTGTCATAGCTGTTGATACATTCTATGCAGATGAAGAAAATCCTATGAAGTTGAAAATGAATAATGAGAAAATACCTGCTGGTTACGTACCAAATATGGAGATAAGACCAAAAAGGTGTTCCGAGATAGCAACTGGAGCGATTCTGCCCAGGGGTGCGAATGCTGTTGTTATGATTGAAGATTGCGAAATCGATAACAACACGGTGAAAGTTTTTCGTCCAGTTGTTCCTGGCGAAAATATTGCACATGCAGGATCTGATATTATGAGGGGGGAGACCATTGCAAGAAAATCAACATTGGTGACATCAAGAGAGACAGCAATTCTTTCCTCACAAGGTTTTTCTGAAATTGACGTAATTAAACAGCCTGAGATTGCTATTATCTCCACTGGGGACGAGATAGAAGAGCCAGGAAAAAGCCTGGAGGAAGGAAAGATATATGATACCAATGCACAGGTTATTTCGGATATCGTTAGAGAAAACGGCGGTATCCCATCAAATTTAGGTATTGCCAGAGACAACATTGACGAGGTCAATTGTAAGATAAAAAAGGCACTACAATATGACATGATTATTCTGTCTGGGGGAACGTCTGCTGGTGCTGGCGATATATGTTACAAAGCATTACAAGAAAAAAAACCTGGAATTATTGTACATGGTGTTGCCGTAAAACCTGGTAAACCTCTTGTTTTGGGCGCAATTGGAATAAAACCAGTTGTGATATTACCCGGTTTCCCGACATCTGCAATCGTCACATTTCATATCTTTGTGAAGCCAATTCTGAGGAGCATGGCCGGTCTCTCCGATGAGGGATCTTTTAAAACACGAGCAAAACTCGCACTAAGATATCATTCAACAAAAGGCGTCCATGAGTATTGCATGGTTAATTTGGTGCCAGATTCAAAAGGAAACCTATCAGCATACCCGCTAGCAAAAACTTCTGGCTCAATCACCACCTTTGCATACGCTGATGGTTTTATTGAGATTGAGCAAAACAAAGAAATGCTTCTGAAAGATAAGGAAATTGATGTAACTCTGCTAAGCGATGAACTTCAACCTTCGGATATAAATTTCATAGGCAGCCAATGCGTTGGCCTAGAACCAGTTTATTCTATGCTCAGGAAAAAAGGGTATCAAAGCAAAGTTATCCATGTGGGTTCAACTTCTGGACTAGAGGCAGCAAGAAGGGGAGAATCAGATGTTTCGTCCACTCATCTGTTAGATGAAAAAACAGATTCATATAATGTTCCTTTCATCAAAGGCGATAAAGATTTAGCTCTTGTTAGAGGATACATACGTGAGCAAGGGATCGTCTTTAGAAAAGACATCGAAATGAATGTAAAAAATAAACTGGAAGATTTTATAAAAGAAAAAAAATTAAGAATGATAAACAGAAACAAAGGCTCTGGAACTAGGGTTCTCTTTGATATGTATCTGAAGAAAATGGGGGATTTTGATGACCTGTCTGAATCAATAAGAGGCTATGAAGTTGAATCAAAGTCGCATAATGCCGTTGCAGCCAGCATAGCAACAAGGAAAGCAGATTGGGGGATAGCAATAAAAACAGTTGCCTTGATGTATGATTTGGAGTTTATTCCACTCCGCGAAGAACACTACGACTTTTGCATACCTAAATCAAAGCTGAAGAAAGATTCTATTCAGGAATTTTTCAAAATAATAAAAAGTAAGGAGTTTCAGAACAAACTGCTGGCCATGGGTGGGTTTAAAGTGTCCCAAAATATAGGCCAAATTATATTTAAGTGAACAAAAACATTTAACCTGAATTATTCATAAACATGATTTTATTAGCATGATTTAGTTGTTATATGCATGGAAATTCGGGACATGTACCGGAAATGTATAAATATTAGTTATGTCTTTACACTTTTCGTAAAATCCAACTCTTCTTTCTCGACCTTTTTCCATTCAGAGGCCCGGCTCGCTTGTATTCGGTACCTGTCCCCGAATCTTACTACTCTTGATTTATTTCTTTTTTTTAGCCTGCTGCATCGGATTCTTTTCTGAACGCCTTTTGCTTTTATTAACCTTAAAATAGTCCGGCTTCTTCTGAACGGTCCATGCATTATTATTCACATCCACATCAGCGGTCTCCAGGAAAGGATCAAGGGTGATATGACGAATCTCTTTTTTTGTGACGAAGATTTTATTCACAGCATCATTGGATCTGCGCCATATCTCAGCAGGAATCCTTTTTATTTCCTCTGTGCCGTCGGAATATTCAAATCTCAAGACAACAGGCATGACCATCCCTCCGAGATTGGAAAAAGCGACCTCATAATAGTTATAGCCTGCCTTGAGCAGCTTTTTTTCTTCCTCTGTAAGCGAGTCGAGGTATTTTTTATATTCTTTTTCGTCGAGAGGTGTTACTTCAAGAGGATCATATCTATCATAAAAATCAGCCAGGGATTGATCCTTTTCCAATGCTGTTCCTTTGATGTCCGCTTCATTACGGATGTTGCTGATAAAGCGGCTCCTATTGCGGTTTGCAGCCTCGTAATCTATGGATTTTGCCATTTGTGGCTCCATCGTGTTTATTTTGTACCACTTCACATTGTTTATGGCCAAATCCACATGGTCAATGCCGAAAAACCAACCTCGCCAGAACCAGTCAAGGTCTATTCCAGAGGCGTCCTCCATGGTGCGGAAAAAATCAGAGGGCGTGGGATGTTTAAACATCCACCTCTGGGCATACTCTTTAAAAGCAAAATCAAACAGTTCTCTCCCCATGATTGTTTCCCGGAGTATATTGAGCCCTGCGGCTGTTTTGGCGTAAGCATTACTTCCCGCATGCCGATCAGAGTCGGGACTCGACATAATGGGCGACAAGTCCCGTTTGTCGCCTTTCATGTAGCCGATTACCGTATACGCCGGGCCCTCTCTTTCCGCAAAATTCCTATCCCATTCCTGTTCTGCAAGGTACTCTATAAATGTATTCAATCCTTCATCCATCCATTCCCACTGGCGTTCATCCGAATTCACTATCATCGGGAAAAAGTTGTGACCAACCTCATGGATGATCACACCGATAAGACTGTATTTCAAACGCTTGGAGTATGTCCCGTCCGGCTCAGGCTTGCCGCCGTTAAAGCAAATCATAGGATACTCCATCCCGCCGCCCCTTCCTGATAAGACTGATATTGCTTTGGGATAGGGAAAGTCAAATGTAAATTTCGAGTACACCTTCAATGCATGAGCCACGGCTTTGGTTGAGTATTTTTCCCAGAGAGGATTGCCCTCCTTGGTGTAATAAGACATGGCAAGAGGCCACCGCTCCCCCAATTTTACAGCCATAGCATCCCATATAAATTTTCGAGAGCTCGCAAAAGCAAAATCCCGTACATTTTCAGCTTTGAAGACCCAGACCTTCTTGCTATCTGCGTGTGATTTCTCGTTACGAATGGCCTCCTCCTCACTGACAATCAAAACAGGACTATCAGTCGCATTACGGGCTTTTTCAATCCTGGCTTGTTGAGTATCTGTAAGCATCTTGTCAGCATTCTGTAATATTCCAGTTGCTCCTACGATATGGTCGGAGGGGACATTGATTTTGACCATATAATTCCCAAATGGAAGTGCGAATTCGCTGCTTCCGAGAAACTGCTTATGCTGCCAGCCTTCCGTTTCGTTGTACACGGCCATCCGCGGAAAGAACTGGGCAATTGCAAAAACATAATTTCCGTCTTTTTCATAAAATTCGAATCCAGACCTTCCGCCGATTTTCACCCTGTCGTTTATGTTGTACCACCATTTCACTTTAAAAGAATATTGAGAATTGGGATTTAATGCATCGGGAAGGTCAACCCTCATCATGGTGTTCACCACCCGGTAGTGTAAGTCTCTGCCATTGACATCTTTTACATATTCGATTTTAAACCCCCCGTCAAAATCATTGTGCAATCTTTGGAGATAACGGAAGTCCACCGTATCTGATATCCTGCCTGTTTCGGTCTTCTTCGTCATCGAGTCCTTGGCACGCATATTCTGGTCAAGCTGAAGCCAGAGATACGGGAGTTTGTCAGGAGAATTATTAAAATACGTAATTGTTTCCGTTCCGAATATCCGCTGTTTGTTCTCATCCAGTTCAACCGAGATATCATAGTCAGCCCGCTGCTGCCAATATTCTGGCCCTGGGGCCCCAGTAGCTGTCCGGTATTCATTGGGAGTGGGCAGCTCCTGATAAAGCTGCCGGAACTGGTCCGACCGGTCCATTTTCTGAGCCAGCACAACCAAAGCATTCAGAAAGAAAAAAGAAGCAATCAAAACCAAATAGCTAAAAAGACGTTTTTTAAGCATTAAAGATACCTCCATGAAAAATTTTATCACCACAAATTAATCCCATGTTGTGTGAAAGTCCTCATGGGCAGTCATAATTCTATCAAAATGCTTCCGAGAGATATCATTCCATAGAATCGAAAAACAGGTGAATATTATATGCCTCTTTTCGTCACATATACTAGGATTTTTTCAAGTCTCCTCTCTATCCTCAACTGTCATCAGCAGTTGGAAATTACAGAAAACGGATATGAATTCTCACTTTTTCAATACTCCCGGCCAGTTTTTATCGGCTTTTTTGATGTAACCGGGAATATCCTTTTCCCATTTTTTGTGGATCCGCATGTTCAAATTGAGATAGAGTTTTCCGTCTACAATCTTCCAGGCTTTCGGATCGATATTGGCCGTGCTTCCCTGGGATACGGCATAGGCGCAGTAACCTCCATACTGGGGGGCATACGTCTCGGGCCCGGCCTTGAACATATCACGATGCTCGGCGCTGGAAAAATGCCAGACGGCACTGTTCCATTCATGCTGGAACTCTGGGGAACCTTTGACGGGTTCTCCTTTCGTGAAATAAGCCACAGGGTCATAGCCTTTGATGGCAATCCCTTTTTTGTTGACATTGACTGGATTCCTATCGCTGTCTCCAAACACCAAACCAGCGCTCAAGATTAAAATCAATATTAACATAAAAATCTTTTTCACCGATTCAAACCACATGTGTTCCCTCCAAAAATACATGAACTTCTCATTCCCATTATAAGAAGAATCTCAAGTCAAGCCAAGATTTGCGCTGTTCCAGATTCGGACACCGGCATCGAAATAGCCCAAAAGATGAAATCCCCGCTTTGCGAACGCTGGCCTCAAGCCCTCGCCGATCTCAGAGTCCAAGACCGCATAAAAATGGTCTCGATTTTCACTCTCACTTTTCCCGCCGTTTTTTCCTCGATGATCTGCTTAAATAGCTCCACTGCCAAGTGGCTTCCCTTGCGGATGCAAACGGAGGATGTGAGAAAGATGATCCAGGCCTGGCAATATCGGGCTAGCTCCTCTGTCCAGGAGGGAGGATCAATAAAAATATAAATGAGTAGAACAAACACAATTCCTATGGAAACAAATCATTTGCCAGGCTGTAACAATGAAATCTGACCTAGAAGCCCAAGTCAAACGAAATATCCAGTTTCCGCATTGCGAAGTTCATCGGTTGGATAAAATGCATAATACGTGTTAGAAAATCCTGGACTGAAGAACAAAAAAGTTATATAAAGGCTCAGTGAAGGGAGGGAAAGAATGACGCAAGACCATGACATTGAGATCGGAAGAATATCCAGGCAAGTATCGAACCAGCTTAGCCAGGCAATCAGAATCCTCGAAGACGCAAAAGACAAATGCCTGCGGACAAAGCACTCCCCTTTCCAGCGATTAGCCATGGATGAGGAAGCAAGTATACAAAAGACGATTGATGAAATAAGGCAACTTATAACAAAAGCGCAAGCTTTTTAGAGCTTGTTTTTTTCTTCCTTAGATTTGTTATAGTTATACTATCACCTTTCCAAACCGCCATAGAAAATGCTGAAAAACCGAGGAATGACAAAGCAGGACATACATCTCACGCGGAACTCTGGTATCCATACTTGTATCATTCTCCTATGCCATCATCCTCCACAACGTCTTAATCAAAAGAATTTCTTGAGGTTTCTATTTGCCAGAAACGGTGGGGCTTTCTGTCCCAAATTGCTGCTCATCTAAAGCTATGTTATCTAAAATCATAACAAGACCCAATAGGTGATACGATATATATCCCTCATCCGCTTATCCAACCAAAGGAGTTCTTTTTCCATTTAAGCTTACGTGCACAAAATTGACTCGATTCCAGCAAACTGATATTCTTTTCAATCTCAGGAGGCTTCGATATGTTCAACCTGAAAAAAAGGCTTTTGAAACAGCAGGATGCAGAACCAGTTTCTCAAGAGAAAGAAGATTTCGAGCGGATACAAGTCGCCACATGTATAATCCTTCTTGAGGTCGCAAAATCCGATGATGAATTTTCAAGCATAGAGAAAACAACATTGACAGCCATTTTGAAAAAGAAATTCAAGCTCTCGGCTGAAGCTGCCGAAGAGCTGATGGCAATCGCTGACCGGAAACGAGAAGAAAGCATCGATCTCTGGGAATTCACCCACCTTATCAATAAAAACTACACAAAGGAAGAGAAAAGAAAAATCGTCGAAGCGGTCTGGCAGGTCATCTATGCTGATGAAAAATTAGACAAGTACGAAGACCATTTTGTCCACAAGCTGGCAAAACTGCTCCAACTCAAGCATGACGACCTTATCGAGGCAAAACTCAAAATCAAGTATGGGAAATAACGATTTTTAGCTGACCCTCCTGTCCCTCTTTATTCCTCTCTATATACCGGGAAATTCATCGCCTGAATCCCCTCTAGGGGTGATTGACGTCAGAAATTCGCTGGCCTACAATGAACCACGAAACACTCCATAAAGGAGAAAAGAATGCCTCTAACAAAAGAGCAAGAAGAGCTTTACAGAAAGACTATGGATGAAGCGAAAATCCAGTATGAAAATATCGATGCAGAAATGGAACAAGAAATTCAGAAAACAAGAGAAATCCTTGCAAAACTACAAGCCTCGAAAAAACATTTTCAACAGATCTATGAGGCCACAGCCAACCTATTAGGAATCGAAGTCGAACTCAGCGATGAGGACCAGGAGGCAGAGAAGATCGACAGCGGAAGCAATGAGGACAAAGAGGATAAAAAGCAGGCTTCTTCAAAGAATCCTGGCTCCATGCAGGAAAAAAGCTCCTAGATTTCTCCAGCCGAATACCCTCCCTCTCTTTCCGACAATCTTTTTTTGTCTTTCTCTATAATCCCACATATAATGTTTTAAACCAATCACCTATCCTGGATAATTCATAAATTATCCAGGCTAATCTGAATTATTCATGTAAGAGCATAAAATCAAGGGACACGTTACCGGAAATTCGG
>CAZOJY010000105.1:0-12510 GCA_964580235.1 uncultured Eubacteriales bacterium
GCAGTCGAAGACAGGACTAATGAGTCCTCACAGTTCAATTAGTCGTTAATCACTCGTCTTATAAGCAGTTCTTTCAGACATCAGACACATCCACTGTATGTTAAGAGGCGAGGCTTAATGCCCTCTTTCCTACGAACTATAAGCGATGGCTTGCGTATAATGAATTCAAGTTTGAAGGTTATTTATATGAAACATTCCTCTCCCTCTGGAAGGACGCCGATCATGGTCTCCCTGAAGTTGACGATGCAAAGAAGATGCTGGCTGGGTTGAAGAGCCATTAAAGAACTATTTGATTGGCAAAAAAACATCAAGGCTTCGGTTCCTACAAATCCAAATCCTTATTATCAAAAGAACCTGAAGGTGGTTGCACAGTAACTGTCCCCTTATTACCAGGATGTTATCATATGGTGAATCTATAGATGATGCGGTTGAAAAGGCAAAAGAAGCGATCGAACTTTATTTAGAAACGCTACGAGATCAAGGTGACGAAACTGGATGAACGATGGGGCATACAGGCTCGGTTCAGTGCAGGTGACACCAATAGAGAAATTGTTAGACAGAATATTTCAAGACTTGGACGTTTTCGAGAATCTCACGCATGAAGAAAAATACATGATCTGGCCCCTGCTGAGCTTGAAGCGGCTCTTACCCCTGTTGTTCCCTTTCCTGTACAACTCCTTATGTTTATGGCCATGTGCGGCGCCGGCAGAAGCGAGGAGGAGAATTAGCGAATCTTATTTGATGAGATAAAGCTCCTTTTGCGGTGGAGACAAATACTCGACTCCATGTTCGGTGGCAAGAGCCTGCTCATGATCCCACCAGAATAGATACTGGTCTTCGTATTCGCTGGAAGGCGAGGGCAAATAGAAAAAATATTCTAAAACAAAGTGGTGATTGCGAGGGAGTGGTATGTCTTTGGCCCAATCCGGACCGAGAGAACCTATCCTGGGGCCAAAATAATTCTCGGACTTCCACTTATACGCTCCTTTTTTCATGGCGTGGCAGTCGAGACTAAGCTGGGCTTTTTCAGGATCAAAACCTGCGGAATAAACGGGGAAATTGTTCTTTGGCAAAACCATATGCAATTGGTTATCCCTAACAATAATCCCTTCATCTGCAAATTTCCGCTTGTAATTTCGAATTATTTCACGAGGGGTCAGTCCCGCCTTGATGGTCTTTGCCAGAATCTTATCGATTTTCAGATATTCTGACCAGAGTTTTTTGATTCCTGGAGGCGGTTCTGTCTCTCCTTCACGGAGCACATAGGCATACATCCCCTGGCTAGGAGAAGCAACGATGTCTCCTCCCCGGATCACAACGTTTTCATGGCCCTTAGTCCTTCCCCTTTGTGATATTCCTGTGCCCCTCCGCCGATAGACAACGACGTCCACTTCACCATTTTCTGTTTCACCCAATTCGCTCGTTCTGGTGACACCCGGTACGATTTCAGAGAATGTTTTCTTGACACGTTCGACTTCGTCCTTGCGCATTTTCTTAAGCAGTTGAATTTCGCTCGGCACCGTTCTTATAATGTAATCCATCATCACATATTCAGACGAGACCAGCCTGCTGGCATATTCTTCACCGAGTTCTTCAGTCAATAGGACGTAGTCTGTATGCGATAAGCCATCTTCTGCTCCTCCAAAGTCAGTGTAGGTCACCCACGGTCCCAGATCATGCTTGAAATTAACAGCAATGCGTTTGGGGTCACGGGCGACAACAAATTCTTTGAGGTTCTTAAATCGGTAATCATATTCTGTCATCGGGCTTCCCACCGGTTCCTGCACACGAACTGGATCGAAGATTATGTCGTAGGCCTCACATTCTTCAACCAAGTTGGTTCCTCTCTCTCCCCATTCACGCTGGGAAGCTCCCCAGCGGCGTCCGAGAACCGCCCGTTCGATCCTGTCACCACCCCGGTCAGTGAAAATGAAAACACCGGAGGTACTGCCTAGTTCTTCTGCACCAAAGGGATCAGGATTTGCTATTCTCATCACATGGATCCACATGTCGATGTGGTTCTTCCTCATAACCAGCGGCAGAATGAGGTCAAACTTTTCCCGGCGGATCCGGTTATTCCATTCCTTCATATTTATGTCTTTATATAGTGAAGCTTCAGCGTCCTCTTCCTGAGCCTGTTGTCTGGCCATTCCCGCATCGGCTGAGGCGGATTTGGCCATTGCAATATTGCACAGATTCAAAAGCATGGACAAAAAAAGGACCGCATAAAAAACTTTTCGACTAGACATCGGATAGCCTCCTTGACATATTGTTTACCGCATGTGTTTGAACAAAAATAATTGTCCGAACAAAAGGTTAATAACTTATATGCGATTTATAACCATTTATAGTGAGGAAGTAAAGAATGAATATGAATAGCCCATCACAAAAATAAGCCGATTCCATGACTTTACGGATCGGCGTTCACCCGTTAAAATAGGATATTCTGTCAATAGAACATTCTATTTAAGGACTGGCATGAATGAAAAATCGTAAATTTTTTATCATCCCTTTTACGATATCTTCATTGGCCCTCCTTCTGATGACTTCCTGCGCTGTGGGAGTCAATAAAGAGGTCGAAATATCAGATGCAGAAAAAACACAGATGGATAGGCTTTTGGACTCTATCTCCGGAGAAAAACTTCTGGATTATGTTAAAAAACTGTCTTCCGATACATACACGGGACGCCTCACTGGAACGCCCGAATACAAAGCCTGCGCCAACTGGATCAGCTCCCTTTTTGAAGAATGGGGACTCACTCCCAGGGGAGAGAACAACACGTATCTCCAATCCTATCCCAACCCCTACACTATCGTGTTTGTGGGAGGCGAACTTTCCTATACTTTCCGGTCAAGAGGCCAGCAGAGGAAAAAAAAATATGTTTATGAGAAGGATTATTATCCGGGTTCTCAATCAGGCAATGGATCACTCACGGCTGAAGTCGTCTACGCAGGTTATGGTATCACAGCCCCAGAATTAAACTATGATGATTACGCCGGAGTGAGTGTCAAAGGGAAAATCGTCCTGGTCGAACCCAACGCTCCTGTCTCTCCGCAAGCCAGTCCCGAGCTCTTCAAGGAATGGCGGCCTTATTCCTTTAACCAGTACAAGATCAAGATGGCCGCAGCTCATGGGGCCAAAGGTATGCTAATCAACGAACTCACGGTCAATCCCGATATCGACCATGTCCCAAATTTTATGGTGGTACAGGTGGGAGACAGCGCTGTGAAGGATCTTTTCGCAGGCACAGGAAAATCACACCCAAAAATCATAGAAAAAATACAAAACGCCCTGCAACCTCAATCATTCAGAACCCATAAAATCTTCACGATCCAAAACTTCACTGAATATCATCCCCAAGGCGTCGGTTACAACGTGATCGGACAGATATGGGGGACCGATCCTCTGCTCAAACAAGAAGCCATCATCCTGGGGGCAAATCTGGACCATGTGGGATTCTGTTACGAGATCATGCCTGGCGCCAATGACAATGCGTCCGGTGTTGCTGTGCTCTTAGGAGCAGCAGAAGCCCTTGTAAAAAGTCCACTCAAACCCAGAAGGTCTGTCGTGTTTATCGCATTCGGTTCGAAAGAACAGGCATTCCGGGGTTCTGAAACCTACCTCAAGAATCCTGCCTTTCCCAAAAACAAAACCATCCTATATCTCAATTTGAGCAGAGTGGGATACGGGGACAAAGTACGCGGACTTGGAGGTCAGAATTACCCTGAACTATGGTCCTATATTTCTAGGGCAGCCGAAAAACGCCTTCAAAAGGCCCTGGAAGCTCTCCCCTATTCCAATCCTGGCCGGCCTCTCTTAGATTCCGATCTTTTCCTGAGCAAAGGAATTCCGAGCATTTCCTTGAGCGTCTATGGAGCGCCCACTTATTCCCGAACCACAAAAGACACAGCGGATACGATCAATCCCAACACTATGGAAGAATTGGCAAAAATCCTGTATCGAGGCGTATTGGATATCGCAAACAGCCGTCAAAATTTTTTTAAAAAATAATGAAATCGCATCATTTTACTTATTTTTTGTGTATTGTTCTGCCTGTTTATTTTCTGCCGATCTTATGCTGCAGAGAAAACCTTTCTCAGATAAGTTCCATAAATGACTGGGAAAATCCGGCTGTTTTGGGGCAAAACAAAGAACCGGCCCAAAGCCACTTTATCCCTTACCCCGATATTCCAACGGCGCTCAAAAACGATCCTTCCCGATCTCCCTTTTACAAGTCTCTCAACGGAATCTGGAAATTCCACTATGTCGATAAACCGGCCGACCGTCCTGTTGACTTTTTCAGAGACGATTATGATGTCGGTCATTGGGCAGATATTTCCGTCCCCGGGAATTGGGAACTTCAGGGCTTTGGTGTGCCTATCTATACTGATACGGCATATCCGTTTCCATCCGATCCTCCGCGAATCCCCCATGACGACAATCCTGTAGGATCCTACAGAAGATCGTTCACGATCCCTAACAACTGGGAAGGCCGCCAATGGTACCTCTATTTCGGCAGCGTGAAATCGGCCATGTATGTCTGGATAAACGGGAACAAGGTTGGCTACAGCCAGGGCAGCAAAACCCCTTCGGAGTTTAACATCACCGCATTCCTCCGCAAAGGACAAAATTCCCTTGCCCTGGAGGTCTACCGCTACAGCGACGGAGCTTATCTGGAAGGCCAGGACTACTGGAAGATCAGCGGCATCGAACGGGATGTTTATCTTTATTCCGTCCCTCCCGTCCATGTGAGAGACTTTTTTGCCTTGCCTGACTTAGACGATAATTATATGGATGCAAAATTAAAGATCACAGCCCTGATCCAGAATCATCTGGATCAAAAAATTGACAATTTTCACATCCAGATAGACCTTTTGGATGAAGAAACTCAATCTATCTTGGATTCTCCGGTTGAAAACATATTTAAAGCAAAAGGAAAGGGGGAGTCTGCCGTTGTTTTTGGCCTGGATATCAAAAATCCGAAAAAGTGGACCGCGGAGACACCTCACTTGTACACACTGCTTCTCTCACTGATCGATAGCTCAGGCCAGACTATAGAAGTCGTCACATGCAAGGTCGGATTCAGAAAGGTGGAAATCAAAGAGGGCCAGCTCCTGATCAACGGCGTCCCGATCTATATCAAAGGAGTCAACCGCCACGAGCACGATCCTGTCACGGGGCGTTATGTCCAAGAAGAATCGATGATCCAGGATATCCAGCTGATGAAAAAGTTTAATATCAATGCTGTCCGGACAAGTCATTATCCCAACACTCCCCGATGGTATGAGCTCTGCGACCAATATGGCCTGTATGTGATAGACGAGGCCAACATAGAATCGCATGGGGTAGGACCCTATGATCCGGATAAAACACTCACGGATAAGCCCGAATGGAAGAAGGCATTCCTGGACCGCACCATCCGGATGATAGAACGTGATAAGAATCATCCGTGCGTTATTGTTTGGTCACTTGGCAACGAAAACGGGTTCGGACAGAATTTAAAGGCCACTTATAATTGGATAAAGCGAAGAGATCCATCCAGACCCGTCCAGAGCGAGGATGTTGGCCTGAGGCCTTACACGGATATTTATTGTCCGATGTATGACAGGATCCATGAGATCCAGGAGTATGCCGAAGGAGATGATCCGCGGCCTCTGATCATGTGCGAATATGCCCACGCCATGGGAAACAGTGTCGGGAACCTGAAGGACTACTGGGATGTGATTTATGCTTATAAAAAACTCCAGGGGGGATTCATCTGGGACTGGGTGGACCAGGGGCTGCTGGCCAGGGCCAAAAACGGAGCGCCGTTCTGGGCTTACGGCGGAGATTTCGGGCCGCCCGGCACGCCCAGCGACGCCAATTTCTGTATCAACGGGCTGATTTTCCCTGACAGGAAAATTCATCCTCCCATCTGGGAAGTTAAAAAAGTCTACCAGTCTATCAAGGTCGAACCGGTCGAACTGGAAAAGGGCATATTTCGCATCCACAATCTGTATGACTTCATGAACCTGAAGGACTTTGTGATGAAATGGGAACTCAAAGGAGACGAACAAATCATCGCCGGCGGCAGAATGCCCGGACTGGATGTCGAACCTCATCAAAGCAGAGAGGCCAAGCTTCCGGTTCCCAAGATTCAGCCCGAGCCAGGAAAGGAGTATTTCCTGAACTTGAGCTGGACAACCGCTCATAGAACCGCCTTAATTCCCGAGGGACACGTGGTGGCGTGGGATCAATTCAAATTCCCTGCATATGCTGAGCCTGAAGCCATAAGCTCAGCTGAGCTCCCCCCGATCGATCTGGAGCAATCAGAAAATCAGGCCGTTATCAAAGGGAACACTTTCACTGTCACGTTCGACAAAAAAAAAGGGACAGTATCATCTCTCCTCTATCAGGGAAGTGAATTGATTAAACAGGGACCCATCCCCAATTTCTGGCGCGCCCCCA
Organism: uncultured Eubacteriales bacterium; assembly: GCA_964580235.1. GTDB lineage: Bacteria > Acidobacteriota > Aminicenantia > Aminicenantales > Aminicenantaceae. Next base: position 6,449 of record CAZOJY010000105.1, read on the forward strand.
CCGACAACGATTTCGGGAACGGCATGCCGGAAAGGTGTAAAATATGGTTCGATGCCGGAGCCAATCGAAAGATCGATAGCGTTTCAGTCAAACAAACAGAGCCTTCCAAGGTTCAGGTCGATGTGGCCTCTACTCTTTTAGCAGGAAATTCCCGTTACAAAAGCCGGTTCATCATTCTGGGAACCGGGGATATTTTTGTCGAAAACCGCTTTACCCCAGGAACCCAGGGCCTCCCTGAGCTCCCCCGGTTCGGGATGCAGATGACCCTTCCGGTCAAATTCGACAACATGGAATGGTATGGACGGGGCCCCCATGAAAGCTACTGGGACAGAAAGACCGGTGCTGCCGTCGGCCTCTACCGAGGCAAAGTCATCGACCAGCACCATCCCTACATCCGGCCGCAAGAGAGCGGGAACAAAACCGATGTGCGTTGGGCTGCTCTGACCGATGATCAGGGGATCGGCCTTCTGGCTGTGGGCATGCCTCTTTTGAGTCTCAGCGCCAACCACTACTTGATGGATGATTTCGAAAATGGTCCGGAAAAAGAACAGCGCCATGCCGTAGACCTTGTCAAAAGAGACTTGGTCACGTGGAACCTGGACTATAAACAGATGGGGGTTGGCGGAGATGACAGCTGGGGAGCCCGGCCCCACGACGAGTACACCCTGTTTCCGAAAGAATACGAATACACATTCCGACTGCGGCCTTTTTCCAAAAATGATGAAAATCCGATGGCGCTCAGCAAACAACAATTTAACCAGGATTAATCACAAATCCAAAATATCATCCTAAAATTCACCCCTAAAGGTTATAGCAAAAATGCATGAGTTGTGAAACCATCTCTTTTGGAGGAAGCCGAGGTCACAGTCCTCGCCGGTAAAACCAGGAATATGGCAGATGGGCCTTCCGAGATTATTCATAAATATGATTTTTTTCTCTCAAAAGCCGACTAATTCATTTGAGAGCGCTCAACTGAAGCTTATAGAAGGGCTGAAGATGAATAGAAGAAGAAACATACTGGTGTGTGGAGCCCTTTTTCTATCTGTTTTCATCACTTCTTACATGTGGAGTGATAATAAGAACACACTGAAAAAGGAGGCGAATTTTAAAAGGGAACAGTTGAAAAAGAAAGAAGATCAATATGAAGATTTTCTCAGAAGAATTCAAGGAGAAGTGAGAAAAACTCTAAAGAAAGAAACCCTTCATAATTTAATAAAAAATGAATTCGCACACATTGATCCTGATTTTGCTTACAGGGCTCCAAAAGATGAAAAAGTTATATTCACTCAAGACATTCGCCTGGAAAAAAAGAAACTAAAGGCAAGGTTAGATGTAAAACTCGGAAAAACAAGAAAAGTGACACAGATTACAAAAGAAATTAGTTTTGATAAATGGAAAGTCCAGTATAATTACAATGCACAGAAAAAGCTGCACTCATTCAAAGGGGATGCAGAAATTGCTGGCTTTGACGCACATGTGGTGATCAACAGCAAACAAAAACCCGCTTTTTCTGCAAGCAGATCAATTAAAGTCAGCGAATCCATAAAAGTATTACCGTCTGGGAATTACAATTTCGAGAATAAAAGTTTTGGATTAGGATTAGCAGGGAGTGTGACTAAATATTTTACAGCCAAAGTTTTTATTAATAGATCCCTTGGTGTTCGACAAATGGATTATTCTTTTAAAGGATCTATACACAATATTGTCGATATAAGACTGCATGGGAGAACTGTGTGCAGGCCCGAAAATCCAAAGGCAAGCAGAGCCACACACAATGGGACGCTGATAAAAAGGCTAGGAAAGCATGTGTCTGTGCAGGCTGGACTTCAGTACGAAAACTCAACTATCACCAATCCTTCATTTTCTTTTGTTTATTCGAGAAAGTTCTGAACCTTTAATTTTGCCCCCGCACAATTTTTTTTAAAAAGAATCATCCGAAAATTTTAAAGCCAAACACAGACTCGAGGAGCCAATTGATGCCCACAAACAAGATAGCAACAGGAATGATAATCCTCAACCACCAGTACAAAAAAGTTTCAAAAAAACTTTTTCCAATATTGAGTTCCTTCAGAAATTCATATCTTTTGATGAACCAGGCCGCAGTCACGACCGCCAGAAGGGAACCGAGAACCTGCATGCCCGAACCGAACGTCAAATCCCAGGGAACGAAGACTTTCATGTTGATCATCGGAGGGATCGCGAGGACATAAACAATGGCGCATACAAAAAAAACGGCCTTCTTTCTTTTCCATTTTGTGTTATCCAGGAGACCGCCCACCAGGACTTCAAAAGCGGCTACGTCGGACAGATAGGCCGCACCGAACAATCCCGCAAAAAACAGGAGCCCGAACACCCAACCCGCAGGCATCAAGGCGAAGGTCTTTGGTAAAGTAGAAAAGATAAGGCCGGGCCCGGAATTGGGTTCGAGACCGAAAGCAAAAACGGCCGGAAAAATGGCGAATCCCGCTAAAAGACCTGCCGCAGAAGCCGCGATTCCCGTCAAAAAGGCATTTTTCGAAACGACCGCTTTTTTTTCGAGATAAGAACCATAAATGACCATAAATGTTCCGCCCAGAGACATCGAAAAAAACGCCATTCCCAGGGCCGCTGCCATTACCGAGGGTTTTAATGCCTCGAAACGGAAACTCCCGATAAACCAATCGATGCCCTTTTGAGCTCCTGACAGCGTGACAGAACGGACGATCAAAACGATCAGGATCCCGAACAGCAGGGGCACGATCCACTTGCTCGTCTTTTCTATGCCTTTACGCAAACCCTTCACCAGAACGGTCCCACAGGTGAAGATCACAAAAGCCGTCATCAAAAGCTGCAGCAGAAAGGAGGTCAGGTCGAATCCCCGCTGAGGAGGGAGAATGGCTCCGGAATCCAGGTGCCCCCCAAAGGCATTAACGAGTTCTCCGAGGGCATGAAATCCCACCCATCCCAAAGCATTGGAGTAGTATCCGGTCGCCCAAAAAACGATAAAAAAAAGGAAATACCCTACGATTTTTCCGCCTGGTAATCCCCCGATTTCGTAGGCGCCTAAGGTCCCCCGCTGGGTGTGCCGGCCGAGGATCCATTCAGCCATCAAAGCCGGTATTCCGACGAAGAGAACAACCAGCAGGTAAAAAAGAACAAACGCGGCCCCCCCGAACTTCCCTGCCATGTAGGGAAACCGCCACACGGCCCCCAGACCAACCGCCACGCCGATCATGGTCATCAACAGGCCAAAATTGGAGGTGAATGTCTCTCTCTTCAAGCGTTAATCTTTCCACTCGTGAATTTTGTAATAATCATCCACCATTTTTTTTATATCCACAGTCACCCCCCTGGTGGGGCCTTTGGCCAGAGGTTCTTTCTGAAATCTTTCAGGAAGCGTGTCGTCTTTCCTGGTCACGCCCAAACGTCTGTTGAAAGAATGATCCAAGTCGATAGCATCGGCTAAAATTTTTTTTAAATATTCTGGAGAATAATCCAGGCCGGTTCCGGCCATGAGCAGAGATGAAGCCCTTTCAAAATTCAAAACATCCATGCAGAGCCCGATATTCTTGCACATGGTCAGACAATCCGTGAGCAGTGCAATTTTTTCCGAGTAGCTCACTAAAGCCGCCTTGCCCTCCTCTTCGAGCCTGTCAGCCGCCTTTTCCGTGCCAAAACGTTTCTTAGCTTCCAGCTTCCTGTTCGTCAACTCAAAATAAGGCTCGGCGCGAAGGTGATCAGCGCCTCGGGAAGCAATGGCATAAGTCAGGCCATAAGCTTTAATGCCCCGAGGGTCACCGCAGATGATATCCAATCCTTTGACATGCATTACCAGTTTCTGCGCCTCTGCACTGAATCGCTCCGCCACTTTTTTGGCACCTTTTGCCAGTTCATCCCCGATCCCCCTACGGAAAGCGATCGTGTCTACGATCTGACGGATTTTTTCTTTTTCTCCCCAAGTTATGCTGAATCCATCCAGATCCCTGGGATGGATCAATCCCTTCTCCTGGCACTCCATGATCCAGCCGATCACCTCGGATGTCGAAATCGAATCCATTCCGATTTGATTCAGGTAAGCATTCATTTCCAGCGCAAAAGGAAGACTTCGATTGCCGATCCGGGATGTGAATCCACACAGGGTTTCAAATTCGGGCCCTTCCGCTTCCCTATCATTAGCCACATAATAACGGGAGCAGTGCACATTACAGTTAAAGCAGGATTTATTTTTGACCTTGAAAGCACTGGCCAGTTTCTGCCCGGATATCTCATCCACATACTCACAAACACCCTCCTGGAAATGATTGGTCGGAAGGATGCCGATGCTGTCGAGGTCTTTCATCAACATCGTGGTACCGAGGTTGTGACGTTTTTCATATTCAGGATGGCTCAGTATGTCTTGATCGATCTTCCGATTTTCTGCAAGAAAAGCGAGAGGGTCTGCCAGTTTGACAGGCCGGGAACCTCGCACCGCCAGCGCTTTCAGGTTTTTGGATCCCATCACGGCACCCATTCCTGTGCGGCCGTTGACTCTGTTTCCGCTGGACACGATCGCGGCAAATGAGACTCGATTCTCGCCTGCCGGCCCGATAGCCGCCACCTGGATGGCAAAGTCTCCTTGTTCCTTTCTTATGGCTTCTGTCGTTTCAATGATTTTTTTGCCTTTATATTCCTGACAATCCACAAACTTCACGCCCGTGTCTGTGACCAGTAGATAGATGAGACGATCCGCCTTTCCGGTGATAATAATCTGGTCAAATCCCGTGAGCTTCATCTCCGCCCCGAACTGTCCTCCGGCGGCTGAGTCACCAAGAATTCCTGTGAGAGGAGATTTGGCGGTGACCGTAAAGTAGGCCGATGCTGTGAGAAATGACCCGGTTAAGGGCCCGACTCCGAATATCAGGATATTGTCCGGACCCAAAGGATTACAATCGGCGTCCAATTCTTCAAAAAGCCTTTTGGAATTGGCCGCTCTTCCTCCAATGACAGGTTTAACCCAGGATGAATCCAGAGCCTCGCTTTGAAATGTCCTTCCGGTGAGATCGATCCTGAGGATTTGTCCGCCGTACCCGTAGTCAAGCATTTATGCGGCTCCATCTTTCTCTGAGAGAAGCTGCCAGTTTTTTCAGGTAATATTTCCGTTTTTGGCATGGGCTCATCTTGTTCGTTTCTTTTTTGAACGCATTCAGAGTTGGCCCGTGTTCTCCCTTTACAAAAGTTATGGCTCCCTCTGTGCAGGCGTCTACACACTTGGGTTTTCCTCCGCAAAGATCGCACACATAAACGATATCACCAAAGATCTCGATCGCACCAATCGGGCAGGCCTTCACACACACACCGCACAAAGTGCATACGGTGGGTGAGACGATGATCTGTCCTATCGACCCCATGGACAAAGCCTTTTCCGGGCATTTCAAACAATATTTTTCTTCACACTGAATGCAGGCCACAGGGCCATCTATGCCGAGTTCATAGAGATTCAGGACCTTGATCCGGGCCAATCTGTTACCAATTTTTCCCGTATGGAAAAAAGCACAGGCCACCTCGCATTTCTTGCAGCCGGTGCATTTTTCCAAATCAACCTGAATCAATTCAAACTCCTTTTTACTCCTCCATTTCCAGGCGGTAGTGTACCAGTCCCTTTGGATCGGGGCAAACAAAGTTTTTGACCGTTTTCACCCAATGTCCGTCCTCCAAACGATCGCGAACATTCAGGATGGGAAAAATCGGCATCATGCTCTGTAAAGCCCAGATGCACACATGCTGTCCATCTGGAACAAAAAGCTTGGAATCTTCAACATAAAAATAATCCCCCACCTGGACAGGAAGATTGCAGTACCCGTCAATTTTTTCTACGCTCACCTTTATTCTTGCCATAACGACTCCTTGCGCTATCCACTCTGATTTTACATATTTTTTTCTTTTTTGAAACTCTTTTTTGCCCAACGCGTTTAAAATAAAAAGGAAGAAAAATGAAAACATTCGTTCTGCAACCAATTTTGTCAGCTCTTTTCTTTTATTTCGGATCCGTTTTATTAACCTGAATTATTCATAAACATGATTTTTTTTACCGGGATTTAATACTA
>CAZOJY010000106.1:0-2080 GCA_964580235.1 uncultured Eubacteriales bacterium
TATTGTCGGCAATGCTGTATTGTTGCGAACGAAGTGAAGCAATCACTCCTGTGTCATTGCGAACACTCGAAGGGTGTGCGGCAATCTCCGGGGGATTGCTTCGGCCCTTTGGGCCTCGCAGTGACATGCGCAGTTCATTGCCGCCGACTATTTATCTGCAAGATCAAACGCGGCCAGGTAGGTCAGCCTGATAATTTTTTCCATCAACTTAGGGCTGACTTTGTCCACCGAATCGCTTGGCTGGTGATAATCTTCTGTCATGGCAGCGATAAAAAAGGCCCAAGGGATTTTGGCCTGTCCGAACGGCGCGTGGTCGCTTCCGCCCGATGCTTGTTCACTTCCCGTGATTCGCAGGTGGAGACCGACATGGGTGTTATTTCTCCTCATGATTTCTTCGATCGCGGGGGTGTGAGCATCGTATGAGAGACTGACATATTTTTTCGGGTCAATTTTATCCAGGACTTCTTTTGTAACGTCTGCTCCGAATCTGCGGCCGCTTCTGGCAAGCATTTCTTTGTTATATTCCCGGCTGATCATATCCAGGTTCAGGTCGCCTGCGGTTTTTGCCATGAAGGGGTGGGCCACATAGTAGCGGGATCCGAGCAGGCCTTTTTCCTCCCCTGTCCATAGAGCAAAGATGATTGAACGTTTGGGTTTAACAGGATTTTTGGAGAATGCCTCCGCGATTTCCATCACACCAACAGAGCCGGAACCGTCATCGTCTGCTCCGTTGAAGATGTAATCTCCCCGGCGGCCGAGATGATCCAGATGACCGCCTATCACAACAGCCTCATTTTTTAGATCAGGGTCAGAGCCTTCGATGTAACCCAGGACATTCATGCTGTTTACCAGTTTTGTTTCGGTTTTGTTTTCAATCGTGAGGATAACACCTTGAAGAACCATGGAATGGCTTTTTAAAGTCTCCTCGATTTTTCCTTTGAGTGATTCGATGTTCTGGTCGGCAAATCCCAGAATATCATTGGCCATTTTTCGGGAGATCCGTATTGTCGGGATGGAATCCCCGAATCTGGATTGACCGATGTCTTCGGCGAGAGAAATCCTGCGGCGCGTGCCGGGAAAAATCGGCCTTTCGTCGTTGACTCTCTGGGCGTTAAGGTACCGCCGTGCCACATCGGGATTTTCTTTCGGAGAGTTTTCAACCAGGAGAACAGCCTCGGCTCCCAGTTCTTTTGCCAGCGCGAACTTTGGAGAGGGAGAGCGCCTCCTCCTCATTAGGCGGCGCTGGGGGAAATATTTTTCTTTCAGCTTGCCTTTGTTGAAAGGGGATTCTGGATCTCCTTTGCCCGGAGCTTCCGATAGCATCAGTACAAATTTGCCTTTGACATCCAGATTTTTATACTCATCAAACTTCAGACTGGGCTCTTGAATTCCGTAACCCACAAACACAACCGGCGCCGTCAGGGACTGTGTTCCAGAAGAAAAATAGCTGTAATCCATGTCTGGTTGAAAAGTATGAGTTTTTTTCATCTGTCCTTTCTGCCATGTGACTGTGGCCAGACCCTCACTCCCCATACTTTCTAAAAAGGCAATGTTCTGGAAATAACCTCTTTTTGGCTGAGGTGGAGACTGTCCCTGCATCATTCGGCGGAAATCCATCTGCGGCCGTTCGAGATCTCCGGCCGGTTTGATTCCCCAGAGATCGAACATAGTTGCTGCATACAAGGCCGCAATGTCGTATCCTTCGCTGGCCGTTTCTCTTCCCTCTAAGAGATCGTTGGAGATGAACTTCAAATAGGTGACAGCGTCCTCGCCTGTGATGGATTCAAATCCCACCTTCACCTTTTCGGAGACAGGCTGCGTTTCGTTGACAATGGAAAAATTCTTCATCGGGTCGGATTTTTCTTTTGCCTTTTCCTGTTGCCCGATCGCTAAAGAATAAGGGAGAAGGCTTAGAATGAGGATAAACAATAATAGTTTTTTCATTTGACCTCCTTTGAGAATAAAATTCTTAATTCATCATGCAGGCTGCAAGGCGTAAGAACCGATTAATATACTCCTTCTTTTCGAGCAAGACAAATATTATTTTATGAATGTTTTCCTTTTAAAAGTCTTAAGGATT
>CAZOJY010000106.1:2180-12510 GCA_964580235.1 uncultured Eubacteriales bacterium
CGAGCAAGACAAATATTATTTTATGAATGTTTTCCTTTTAAAAGTCTTAAGGATTTTCCGATTTGTGCTTGTGTATTTATGGAGGCGAAAATCCACAATCTTCCTGAACTTGTCATAAAGCCGGGTTTGAAAGCTGGCCATCGGGATGCGTTGGCCTTTGATGATCACGGTTTCAACTCTGGAGCGTCCCTGTATCGGGCTTCCTGTCCAGATCGCGATGTTGGCGATTTTCCCCTTTTCCAGAGAACCGACTTCATCGGCTATTCCGAGAATCCTGGCCGGATTAATGGTCAGGGCATCCAGAGCGTCTTTTTCCGACAATCCATGGGCCACAGAAATGGCCGCTGGCCGTGTGATGTTTCGAACATTGCGGCTTCCCGGTCCGTATCCTCCCGGATCAAATGCAAATACAATTCCTTTTTCAGCCAAAACAGCCGCTGTGTGGAAATTTAAATCGTGAGGTTCCCACCTCTGAGGCAGGCTTTCCGTCCCTGCCCAGATGACAGGGATGTTGGCTTTGGCGATCCGGTCGGCATATTTCAGTATTCCCACACTGGCCCGGATGATCCCTTTGAGGTTGTATTCCTCGATGATGGCAAGAGCGTTGCGGATAGTCACCTCGTTGTTTGTAATAAATAAGGCAGGAACCTTTCCGGTAACCACGGGAACAAGAGCTTCCATGGCTAGATCCCGCTTGGAAAAATTTTCTTTGTCGTTACCGCTTTTTTTTCTTTTTTCTGATTTTTGATCCTTCTCGTTTTGTTTTTTGGCATAGTCTTTGGCCTGGTTCAGTTTGGTGCGCAAATAAGAAACAACGCCAGGCCGTGTCGAGGGGTATTTGTTTTGTTCTATTGCACTCATGTTGAAAATCTGGGCCACATACCGCTTGGCGATCATGTCCTCGGCTAGTGTCCCCCCCAGGTGAAGAATAACGGATTTGCCATTGATTACGCTTCGGCTTCCGCTTACTGTTTGGACTGTGGTCACACCGCCCACGCGGGTCACTTCGATACAATCATCCTCTGGATTGATCGCATCATAGGGGTCCATCTGGGGGGTGGATGTGCCGACTTCATCGGTATCATTGCCAGCGCGGGGATAACCTGTGACGCCGACCGCTGTCATCACGGCCACCAAACCGGGGTAGACAAACTTTCCGGAAGCATCGATAACTGCTGCTCCCGTTGGCGCAGGGATGTTTTTTCCTATTTGGCTGATCTTCCCATTTTCAATCAAGAGGTCACCTACCATGTTGGATCCCCCTTTTATGGGAACGATGGTTCCGTTTTTGATCAAAATAGCATCGCTTGCCAGCCCCATTTTTGCAATCACGAAAAGGAGAAACAACATAAGAAAAACATGGGTGAATTTTTTCATCGGCTTCCTCCTTTGGCTGTGACACTTTGTTTGGCGTAATCAAAAAAGATTTCCCCTTCGATGATGGTCATCAAACATTTAGTGGTCGTATCTAGAGGATATTTATCGAACACCGCGATGTCCCCATCCTTTCCCTTTTCCAGACTTCCGATACGGTCATCAAGCTCCAGGGATTCTGCGGCATTCAGGGTGATCATTTTAAGCGCTTCATTCTCCGGGATGTCGGTGTACTTCAACACCTTGGCCGCTTCGCGGAAAAGGTAGCGCCCCACAACAGGGCTGTCCGAGTTGATCACCATCTTGGTGCCGGCGTCATACATGATCTGCATCCCATAGGGACAGCCGTCATAGGCCTCTTCCTTGAATCCCCAAGAATCGACCCAGCCCCCATAAAAAACACCGGCTTCGGCCATAATGTCGGCCACTTTGTAGCCGTCGATACAGTGACTTATTTGCAGAAGGTCGAGGCCGAAGTTCTTGCAGAAATTGATAATCCAGACAATCTCCTCTGCGCGGTAGGTGTGGCAGTCCACGCTGAGTTTTTTCTCGAGTGCCATCTTCAGTGTTTCCATTTTGAGATCTTTTTTCGGAGGCGTCAGATCCTCTTTTCCAGCGGACTTATCCTTTTCGAATTTGTCCCACTTGGCTTTATATTCCTGGGCTTCGATAAAGGCTTTCCGTGCGACGTAAGCACTGCCCATCCGCGTCGAAGGGGAACGGCCCTTTTCTCCATAAACACGTTTGGGATTTTCACCCAGGGCCATCTTCAGCTGTTCTCGGGCGCCGGAAATGATTAATTCTTGTATCGGTCTATCATATTTAAGCTTGATCGTGACATTCACGCCGCCGATCACATTGGCGCTTCCGTGCATGGTTTTCACGGTGGTGACTCCGCCGGCCAAGGTTTTCCGGATGGAATCCGATCCAGGATCCAATGCGTCCCACATCCAGATTTGAGGAGTGACTGGATCTGTGGCTTCGTTGATATCCGTCAGGGCGATGTGGGAATGGCTGTCGATAATTCCAGGCATGATAAACTTGCCGGTCATATCTATGACCTTTATCCCTTCAGGAATCCGGATGTCTTCTCCTATGGCCGTAATTTTCCCTTTCTGGATGACAATCGTTCCATTTTCGATGGTGCCGTTTGTGATAGTCAGAATCGTTCCTCCTTTTAGGGCCAGATCCTGAGCCCATACACAGGCCGCCATCATGATTAGAGCGGCCAGAATCATGAAAAACTTTTTTCCCATACCTGCCTCCTGTTTCATTTTATTAGAGCTGATCCTTTTTTAGTCTCTTCTATTATATTTTGATCCACTTGACAAAGGCTGACTGGCATGCAAACTGCAATCACAGCCATTGTGCTGAATTTTTTTGTGATAAATTCCATTTAAAAATGACATTAAAGGCCAAAACGGATAGAAAGTCAATTCCGTTAATAACCGATCTGAGAGTCAAAATGGATAGTTCGAAGATAAAAATAAAGAGGAATTTTTCCATAGGGGGAGATATTATTTTTAAGGCGCGGCCGTTGGAACCTTCCTGCATTCGTTCCAGAATTGTTTTTTCGCTTTTCTGACGATTTTATTTTTTTCACATACCCAGCCTGGAATCTCGTGTAAACTTGGCGTATGAATCCTATTACCCATCGGACACACTTTACATTCCTCAAGTTCGTCACAATCAATGCAATTTGTGTTACCTGTATGAAATTGATCCATTCGAAGATTTCTGTAATTGGCCGAGATTTTTGGATAAATCTCTTTAAAGTTTTTCACAAAGGAATCCAAATCGCCAAAACAAAATTTTGAGTATTCATCCGAATGCTCTTTTCCTTTAAAAAAATCCGCAAAGAGATGACATCCCCAGAGCTTTCCCTCGGCAGTCACTGCCATTCTATCCTTTGCTGCATAACAGGCAAAAACACCTTTCCTGTGATCTTTCCTGAAATTGACGCATGGAACATAACCCCAGCGCCGGTGGAAGGGGATGAGGAACTCTTTGAGGCGATGGAGTTCTACCTTCAGTTGAGCGAGCGAGGAATAATCCCAGCTTGACGTCTGGCTCAGTGCTATATTTATATTCGGGACTCCCATTTCTGCTATCAGTTGAAAGGACTTTGAAAGATATCCGATGGTTGATGGAGTAAAAACACTGTTGGTTTCCAGGTCGATTTGTGGGTATTGCAATCCCTTTTTTAGGACCCGGGCAATCTTATCTAAACTGCCATTTTTTCTAGATATATCCTGGGCCATTCCATCAAAACTAATAAGAAGAGAGAAGCTGTGGTGGTCCATGAACTCCAGTTTTTTCTCATCAATCAGGCTGCCGTTTGTGGTTATTGAAAAGACAAAGCGGCTTTTTTTTGTTTTGTTTTTCTCATGGATATAGTCTGTGATATGTTGAATGTGGGTGAAGCTCAGCAAGGGTTCGCCCCCGTAGAAATTGATATAACACTCTTTTTTCAGGAATGGGAAGAAAAAGTCGACAGTTTTTTTTAGGGTGGAGATGTCCAGATAATGGTCCCCTCTTTTTTGATAGCAGTAATCACAGTCGAAATTGCAATCGTCTGTCAAATAGAGAGCGAGACTATAAATTTCCATTTGTCATAAATTGCTGAAGCTGAGAAATAAATCGTGAATGGATCAGGAATAAACTCTAAGCCTTCCCCCCGGACATCTTGGATCTTCTATATGTCTGAGCAAATCCTCATCCAGCGGCATGTTCAATATCGCATAAAGCTTCTCACAGGCCTCGATAACTTCTGCTTGTGTAATCACATCTGGATTGTAAGGATAAAGCTGTTTTTTGAGATTTCTTCTCATATCCAGTTCTGCCAGCTCTCCTTTCCTGGGATGTTCTTCTTCAACCCTAATCTCAGGATTATCTGGAAGGTGGTAAATAAAATAAGAAATTTTTCTCAACCAAAAATGAACATTTTGATGATATTCTCTTGGTTCGACATTTTTCTCCGGTTCTTTTTTTTCCATATTATCCCTCCCTGTTGATTGGTATATTTTTTATATTATACAAACGGAATTATTAAGTCAATGCCAAGAAAAAAATCAATTTAAGTCTTTAATGATCAGTTTTCTGTTCTTTTTCGTGTCTTCTATTTCCGGAATTTCTGGATCAGCATTTTTCCACAGCTCGAGGAATTTATCATAATTTTCAATCGCTTTTTGATTTTCTCCTCTCTTTTGATAAATCTTCCCCAGCCAGTAATAGCTCTTGGCATAGATATCTCCCCACTGCAGGCGGCCTGACCTTAACTCGATAATTTTCTCATACTGTTTCTGAGCTTTTTCCAGGTCGTTTATTTTATTATAGGCAGCAGCCAAGGAATAAATATAGACGGCATGATCGTCCAAGGCTTCGTGTTGAAAAGACAGCAGAGAAATGGCCTTTGTGAAATTCTCGATGGCCATGGAATCTCTATTTTTATAAAACGCAATCATTCCCTCAAGAAAATGATAATATCTCATGTATTTTGGGATTTTTATGCTTTCAAGATAGCTCTTCATGAGGGTAGCGGTTTTTTCTGCCTCTTCGATTTTATTCATGCGAAGCAGGCAAAGTCCCCGGAGACGAAATGCGATTATTTTATCTTGATGGAATTTTAGTTCTGTTGCGATAAGCTCGGCCTGTTTTGAAGCTTCAAGCGCTTCTTTAAGGTGGTTCATCCTGAGGTTTACATAAGCCAAAAGATTCATAAAGGCCAGCTTATCTGATTTGAGCTGATCTCTGTCAGCCTTTTTTATCGCAGTCAAGATTGCATTTTTGCACTCCTGGTATCGTCCCTGGGCGATGCGCAGGCTGAACAGCCAGAGCCTTCCAAAAAATTTTGCTATCGGGCTTTCACTATCGATTAACGAGCTGTAATATTTTTCAGCTTGATCAAGCTCATCCCGGATAAAATGAAAATGTCCCATCATTTCTTTTGCTTCGAGAAAGTCAGAATCGAGAGATAAAGCATTTTCGAATTCGACAAGCGAAAGATCATCATTTTTTTGATAAAAATAAATGATACCTTGATCCAAATGAAAGTAAGCGGCCGCAGGAAAGTTGTCCTTGTTCGCCTTTATAAATTCCAGTGCCTTTCCATACTGCCCCTTCGCCCTATAAAACAGAAAGATATTATCAATGGCCATAAGGGGATTCGTGTTCAGCACATTTTCAAATCTTGCTTGTGCCAAATCCCACTCTTCCATATTCCGATACAAAGCTCCCAGGTAGATGTTTGCATCCTCGTCATCTGGATAATTTTGAAGCATTTCCAGATAGATTTTTTTTGCATTTTTGTAAGATTCTTCCAGGATTGTCGAAGCCCAGCCTTCTAAAAGATATCGGTCTCTGAGAGAGACGTTGTCTTTCATGGATAACGCGGATCTTGCGTATTGCTTGGCCTCATCGATTTTCCCCAAATAATGATAGTTTTCGGATATTTGCCTGTATGCCAGCGCGAATTGCTTGTCCATTTCCACCGCATTTTCAAGAATTTCATTGCTCACCTGATAATTGCCTAAATAGTAATTCTCTTTTCCTTGGATATAGAACTTCAAAGCTTCGAGTGAGGGGGTGAGGATATCTCGTATGTCTTCATCCGAATCTGCAGCTATTTTGCTTCCTGCGATGTCCAATCGGGATTTAACCCATGGGGTTATAGCATCTGCCGTATCGTAAAAAGTGAACTCTCCTTTCCCTTCGAATTGTCTGCTTATTAATTTTGCTGACATCACATTTTTGAGCAAAACATCGACACGATACGTGTCATCTGCTTTGGTATAGTATCCATACAATATATGATTCGTTCCTGCCCGAATTGCCACTTTTTTTAAATCCTCTGAAGAATAATGTCTTTTTTCGAGCAGGTTCAGATTTTCGAGAATACTGTAAAGGCTGTCGCTGGGCAGAACCTTGATTAAGCTGGATTGTTGAAGATCAGAGATTATCAAAATGGATAACCCCATTCTCCATTCATCTAGGTTCTCGTCACCTGTGTGGTTCTCAAAAAACATCACACCAACCGGTATTTTCCCCTGCTCTTGTGTAAGGGGAATGATTGGCTTCTTTCGGCCCACTAATAAATAAATCCCTATCGCAATCACCAAAATAATGGGGGCAAGATACAAAATCCTCGGGATTTTTTTTATTTCTTTCCGGGAACTATAAACCTGAGACTCTGCTTCATGAGCCTTTAAATCTTCAAGAATTTCCTCCACATTTTGGTATCTTTTATCCCTGTTCTTCTCCAGGCATTTCAGGATGATGCTGTCGAGAAAAGGAGGAATTTGGGATCTGATTTCTGAGGGACAGGGCGGTTTTTTGTGGATGTGCATATCCACATAGTCGTCCAGAGTATCTGCTTCAAAGGGGCGTTTGCTCGTAAGCATTTCGAACAGGATAATGCCCAGTGAGTATATGTCAGATCGTTTATCGACTTCTGCACCCTTTGCCTGTTCAGGGGAAATGTAAGCGGGGGTTCCGATGACTTTTTTTTCCCGGACAGCATCATGTGCTTCCAGGGATCTCGCCACTCCAAAATCCATGATATAGACTTTCCCCTCGCTGTCGAGCATGATGTTGTGCGGCTTGAGGTCGAGATGAATGATATTTTTTTGGTGTGCGGCCTTGAGCCCGTCACAAATCTGTTTGGTTATGCTGATCGCGGTGGGGATGCTGAGTGTTCCGGAAGTCAGAATAAGCTCTTTGAGGTCATGTCCCTTGATATAGTCCATAGAAATGAATTTGATATCATTCACATCTCCTAGGTCATGGATTCGTATCACGTTCTCGTGAGATATAGATCGTGATAACAGAGTCTCTTCTTTGAAGCGCTGGATAAACCGGGGATTAGATGAGTAAGCAGATCGAATCATCTTGAGGGCAACAGTGATGCCCAGCTCCAGGTCATCGGCTTTGTAGACACGGCCCATTCCTCCGCAGCCGATTTCCTCGATTATTCGGTAGCGGGGGCCAAATTTATCGCCGGGTGAGAATCCGAGGTGGTCGTCTGAAATTTCATCGAAAGGAGGTGTGTAGGTTATTGTGCCGGCTTTTTCAACGACGAGATGTCCGCATCTGCTGCAAAATTGGCTGTCATCCGTAATGCGGGAATGACAGTACGGGCATTGAAGGGTCTTGTCTTTGTCTCCCATCGTTAATATTTATATAGGCAAAAACGGTCGAAGTCAATCCTTCTAATGCTGTCTTATTCTGTCTTGTTGCTCTCCTTTGAGATAAATCTGTGCCACTCATCCTCCTTTATAACTAAATCCGGGATGAAACTCAACCAAAAGGCCAGAAAATCAGACTATTGCAAAAAAGGAAGCGTGTTCGGCGAAAGCCAAAGAGATGATTGACAGAGAATTTTTTCAATGAGAAAATGAGTCGATACCGGGCCGTTCAGATTTAGACGCAAAAGTGTAATTTTTATAAAAAGGAAAAAAACATGAGACCCAAAATTCTCAAAACCAGGTCCAATCTGAAAATTTGCTTGATAACGAGCCTGTTTTTTCTGATTTTTTCTTTGGCATGTGTCGAAAAAAAGGGCAAAAGAAGAATGTCCGGGGAAATGAACCCTACAACCCTTTTGTGGTACACGCATCCTGCTGATAAATGGGAAAATGCTTTGCCTGTTGGAAACGGGAGATTGGGGGCCATGGTTTTTGGCAGAACAGATGAGGAAAAGATCCAGTTCAACGAAGAAACCTATTGGTCAGGAGGCCCGTATTCGCAGACCGTCAAGGGGGGATACAAGGCCCTTCCGGAGATCCAAAAACTCATTTTTCAAGGAAAATACATCCATGCTCATAAACTTTTTGGCCGGCATTTGATGGGTTATCCTGTGGAACAGCAAAAATACCAGTCCTTCGGAGATTTGATCCTCAGGTTTTTAAGGGACGGCGATGTGACGGGCTATGTCCACCGGTTGAACCTCGATGAGGCCATCGTTACCACAGAATATGAACAAGGGAATGTGCGTTTTAAGCGGGAGGTGTTTGTGTCTCCTGTCGATCAGGTTATTGTAGTCAGATTGACGGCTGATCGAGCAGGAAGTTTATCCTTTGTGGCCAATTTGCGGGGATACAGGAATAATGCCCATTCCAATTATGCCACAGATTATTTCCGAATGGATGGGTACGGCACGGATGGGCTGTCACTTGAAGGAAAGTCTGCCGATTACCTGGGAGTGGAGGGGAAAATCCGCTACATGGGGCGGGTCAAAGCCAAGGCAGAAGGAGGGCAAATAAAGGTCGATGATACGGATTTGATTGTTAAAGATGCGGATGCCGTCACGCTGTACATCGCTGCAGCTACGAATTTTAAAAACTATAAGGATGTCAGTGCAAATCCTGTTCAGAGAGTTGAACAGGTGCTACATGCGCTTGAAGGCAAATCCTATGATGAAATCAAAGACGCTCATAGGAAAGAGCACCAGAGATTATTCAGGAGGGTTTCCGTGGATTTTGGGTCGCTTCCGGATTCTTTCCTGCCGACAGATGAAAGGATAAAAAAATTTGATGGACGGAATGATCCCGATCTGGCAGCCTTATGCTTTCAATACGGTCGGTACATGCTGATCTCGTCCTCCCGGCCCGGCACTCAACCCGCCAATCTTCAGGGGATTTGGAACAAAGATATGAATCCCTCTTGGGATTCCAAATACACCACCAACATCAACACAGAGATGAATTACTGGCCGGCAGAGGTGGGAAATCTGAGTGAGTGCGCAGAACCGCTGTTTTTGATGATCGAAGAATTGACAGACCAGGGGAAAGATGTGGCAAGAGAGCACTATGGTGCTAAAGGCTGGGTGTATCATCAGAACACCGATATCTGGCGGGTGGCCGCCCCGATGGACGGCCCGGATTGGGGAGCTTTCACCACAGGAGGGGCTTGGTTGTGCACACATCTTTGGGAGCATTATCTTTACACCGGAGACAAAAAATTCCTGGAACGGGTATATCCTGTGCTCAAAGGCTGTGTGACATTTTTTCTGGATTTTTTGGTGGAACATCCCAAGTATGGATGGTTAGTCACAAATCCCTCCACGTCCCCTGAAAATTTTCCAGACCGGCCAGGCAATGATGCATTTTATGATGAAGTCTGTGCCTGGATGAGTCCGGGGACAACGATATGTGCGGGCTCGACTATCGATATGCAGATCCTGAGGGATTTGTTCGGCTATGTCGCGGAGGCTTCCGAAATTCTGGGCCTTGATCAGGATTTCAGGGAACAGGTGCTGGCAGTCCGCGCAAAGCTTGCACCCATGCAGATCGGTCAAGCAGGTGACCTGCAGGAATGGCTGGATGGTTGGGGCCAAAAAGAGAAAAGCCATCGCCATATTTCCTCTCTTTATGGCCTTTACCCTGGGAACCAAATTTCTTCTCAAAAAACGCCTGCATTGGCCGAAGGAGCAAGAGCTGTTTTGAACCAGCGAGGCTTGACTGGAAATGGCTGGGCCTCGGCATGGAAAATGGCCTGTTGGGCCCGATTGTATAATGCCCCTAAAGCAATGGAAAATTTTAACTTTTATATCCACAATTACTGCTTTGACAGCCTTTTTGCTATCTGTTCCCGGGCACTGCAGGTTGACGGGCTGTTCGGAATATCGGCAGCGGTTGCTGAAATGCTCTGCCAGTCCCATGAGGAGGAAATCCATCTTCTTCCCGCATTACCTGATTCCTGGAAAAAAGGTTTTGTGCGGGGGCTAAGAGCGAGGGGAGGATTTGAATTGGATATCCGATGGGACAGAGGTCTTCTGAAATCGGCCAAAATCCTTTCCCTTTTCGGGAATACCTGCCGGATTCGGGCCTCTTCACCCGTGGAAGTTTTTTTGAACGGGCAGAGATTGGAAATCAAATCTCTAGGTGAAAATCTTGTCGGATTTGATACGGAAGCGGGCAAAGTTTATGTCGGGCTTAATACTGAGTACGCATATAGCCAA
>CAZOJY010000107.1:0-12474 GCA_964580235.1 uncultured Eubacteriales bacterium
TCCAACTCCTGATGAAGGATCTACCTGATTCCATAAAAAACGGGCAAAGTCTTTCAGAATCTCTGAATAAAGCGCATTTTTTTACTCCTCTGGCAATTGATATGATTCGCATCGGCGAAAGTTCGGCCAATCTTGAGGGGATGTTGTCGGATGTTGCAGATGTTTATGATGAGAGAATCAGGGGAAGGATCGATACTTTTGTGTCTTTGATTGAACCCGTTGTTATCATTTTCATGGGATTGATCGTGGCCGCCATGCTTCTATCGGTTTACCTCCCCATTTTTAACGTTATACAAGTGACGCGATAATGGAAAAATCAAAGAAAGAAAAATCGGAAAGTGTCCTTCGTTCCGAAGAACAAGAAACTAAAAGAATCGCTGAGCGCTATCGAGTTCCTTATATCGATCTGTCTTCCTATCCCGTTAGCAGGGATTTGGTACAGGCCTTTCCCGTGGATTTTCTTCACAGAGCGAATTTTATCCCGATCGAAGAGAATGAAAACACGATTAAAATCGCCATTGCCGATCCATCTGACATTTCCACGATCGACTCGGTTGAATCTTTCCTGGGCAAAAATGTGGAAGTGTATGCGGCTTCCAAGTGGGCCATTCATGAGGCTCTGCGCAAAAGCGAAACGGCCCTTCAAGTCCTCAAAGATGCCACAGAAGAGTTTGTTATGCAGATTGTGGAGAGGGATGGGAGTGAGGAAGAGGAAGTGATTTCGGTTGAAAAGCTGGCCGATCAAGACGGATCCATCATTAAACTTGTCAATTCTATCATTTTCACAGCTGTCCAGAAAAGAGCTAGCGATGTGCACATCGAATCAAGAGAAGAGGGTGTCATCATCAAATATCGTATCGATGGAGTGCTTGGTGCTGCTATGGAAGCGATCGACAAAAAGTTCCAGCTCCCGATAATATCCAGGATCAAGGTCATGTCTGATTTGGATATTTCCGAGCGCAGGGTTCCGCAGGATGGGCGGTTTCGGTTGAAAATAAGAGACAAAACCATAGATTTCCGGATTTCGATCATGCCGTGCATATACGGAGAAGATGCTGTCATTCGTATTCTCGATAAAGAAATGATCACCGAAGCCTTATCGGAGCTGAGGTTGGATTTATTGGGCTTTTCAGAGGATGTGCTCGGCAAATTCAACCGGTATATCGTCCAGCCCTATGGGATGGTTCTTGTAACCGGGCCAACGGGGAGTGGCAAAACGACAACATTGTATGCTGCGTTGACAGAGATAAAAAGTCCGGAGGATAAAATCATCACGATCGAGGACCCCGTGGAATATCAAATAGAAGGCATCACGCAGATCCCGATTAACGAAAAAAAAGGACTGACCTTTGCACGAGGCTTGAGATCCATCCTGAGGCATGATCCGGATAAAATCATGGTCGGTGAAATCCGTGATCCAGAAACAGCGCAGATTGCCATCCAATCGGCATTAACGGGTCATCTGGTTTTTACGACTGTGCACGCCAACAATGTGTTCGATGTGATCGGGCGCTTCTTGCACATGCAGGTCGATCCCTACAGTTTTATTTCCGCGCTGAATTGCATTCTTGCTCAGCGGCTGGTAAGAGTTCTCTGCAAAACCTGCCGGAAGGCCGTGACATACGACAAAGATATCTTGCTTGAATCCGGGCTCGATCCCGAACTCTACAAAAACACGTCCTTTTATGAAAGCCAGGGCTGTCCTGAATGCGGATTTACAGGATACAGGGGGAGAACAGCCATAGCAGAAATACTGGAACTTTCCGACGAAATTCGTGAGATGATCTTAGTTAAAAAACCGCTTTCCGAGGTCCGGAAACGGGCCAAACTGGAGGGAATGGTCTTTCTGAGAGAGGTCGGGATGGCAAAAGTCATGAAAGGAATAACCAGCCTTAGAGAGTTAAATAAGGTGACGTTTGTGGAATGATACGGGTGTGAGCATGAATTTAATCTTCCATAAGCTTAAAAATTTCTTTACTGCCTATCCCCTCCCCCATTCCGCACTCCAGGTGACGTCATCTTACATCAGCGGTATTCATCTTTCTGTGAAGGACAAGAAACTGAAGAATCATTTTGTCCTACCTGTCTCCGGGGGGATTATTCAACCTTCTTTTGAGAAGGCCAATATCAGGGATTCCCCTCTTTTGCAGAGGATTATCACCCAGGCTGCTGTGAAATTTGATGTGTTTTCCCATGGAATAACCCTTCTTCTTCCAGAATTATCCCAGAGGACATTTGTGTTTTCTTTCGACGCCCTTCCTGTAACATCCAAAGAGAGGGAACAGCTTATCAAGTTTCGAGTGAAGAAACAGATGCCGTTGTTACCTAAGGATGTGAGAATTTCTTATGATTTGCTTCAGACAAATAAGCATAAAAAAATCATCTCCTCTATGGCCCGGTCCACAGTCGTACGTGATTATGAGAGCTTTTTTAGCCAGCTGCGCTTGAAAATAAAGTCTGTGAGTCCTCCTCTTTTGGGCCTGTCCAATTTGGTTAATTGGGGTAAAGAGAAAGATTTTTTCATGATTAATATTGAAAAGGATTCTTTCGGGCTTCTGGCTGTCACGGATTCAGAGCCTTTTCTGTATCGCCACAAAGCTCTGATCGTAAGGAAAGATGAGGACTATTTGTTAGAAAGGGTACAGAATATTGCCCAAGAAATAGAAAATACTGCTCAATTTATACAGGATAAGGAAAAGAGAGAAATAGCGGGCATTTGGGTGCGTCTCGGGTTGTTGGACTCTGGAGGGGATATGTTGTCAAACCTGGAATCACGGTTGACCTATCCTATCAAAAGCATAGAATCATTGGTGAATTTCAGCCTATCCAAACAGGAAAAAAACATACTGGCTCCTTTGATCGGTCAAATGCTATGAAAAAGCAAAAAAAAATCAACCTGAATCTAGCCACAAATCCGTTGAGGAACCGGAGATTCTTTTTTCTCTTGTTTGGAATTCTTGTTGTCCTTGTTTTGGGGATTTCGTCAATGGGAGGATATACATTCTGGAAGTACGGCAGCAAAAACAAAAATTTCCAGAGCAGCACCGTTCAAATTGAAAAGATGATACATGAGGCCAAACGGGAGGAGATGAGGCTTTCTACTCAGATTGAAGATGCCTCTCAGCGGTATCAGAGGAAAGTCGATTTGTTCAACACATTAATATTAAAGAAGAGCTTTTCCTGGGTGGAGTTTCTCTCTGGTCTGGAAAAGTCTCTTCCGGCCTCCTGCTATATCGAATCCTTAGTACCAACTTTAAAGGAAAATAACCAGATGGAGGTCAGGCTTAAAGTCGCTGCTCCCAATTTAGACGAACTTTTGAAGCTTAACAAAAACCTGTATGAAAAGAAATTCACCGGGATCAGGATCATTAGCGAGTCGACAAACAAAGCTGGTCTTCTTCTAGCGGAGATAAGTTTGATCTATGAAAGAACTGTTTGATCTTTTGGAAAAAAAGGAACGCCAGATATTGGTTTTGTTCAGCGTTCTTCTTGCGGCTGCCCTGATTTTTTATCAGGGTTTTGCCCTTAAGCAGAACAGATCCTATATCTATTCCGTCGAATCTCTGCCAGCGATGCAGAAGGAGTTTGAGAAGATTAAAGAATCAAACAAAAATATAAAAATGGAATGGCTGCGATGGGATGAGACCAAGCGTGACATTGAAGAGATCGAAAAAAAGTATTTTTATAGAGGTGATAAAAGCCTAAACAAGTTAAGGCTTGACCTGAGGAAAATTTTTCGGAAAGCGAAGATTCGCGTGACATCGGATCTGATTTTTGATTATGCGGACTGGGAAGAAAAAAACTTTAAAAGAGTGCGCGTTAATTTTGCTATGGCCGGACCCTATGTCGCGTTAAAAAGATTCATCCATCAAGTTGAAATTCACCCAAAATTCTTGATGATTGAACGGATCGATTTTCGAGATATTGACACACAAAGCGGCCGCGTAGAATTGAATATCGGGCTGGCAGGGTACTATGAAAACTGAGAAAACGAAGTTTTACTCGCTAAAAACAAAGTTTTGCTGGCTTGTACTTATATGTCTTTTTGCATCGGGCGTTCTTTATCCTGGAGTTTTTCTGCAGAACAAAAAAGAAAAAGTTCAGGGTAAAAAAGAGTTGAAAAGCCTTATCAAGAAAGAATTACTCGTGCCCCCCGATAAAACTCTTCCTCCCCCCAAACGGAATATCTTTACTAGACAGAGAGCAAGTGCAGCTTTGGATGAAATATCTCCGTTTGAAAATATTCAGACATCTGTGCGGAAAAAATTGGCGGACGAACAGAAACCTGCTGTTGAAGAAATCCGCACCAGCGTGAAATACATCGGGTATGTCAAGTCAGGCGAAAGAGTGGTTGCGTTGATTCTTGTTGCCGGCGAGAGCTATGCCGTTGAATCCGGGGATATCCTCGAGGCGGGTGTGACCATCGGCAAAGTTACTCCCGATGATATGGAAATTTTTGATAAAGGCCCTGAGCCGAGAAAGATTAATCTTGAAGGAGAAAGGCCATGAGAAAAGTGGCATTTTTATCCATAGTCTTGATAATTTTGATTTTAGGGGGTTGTTCTACCTTCAACCAGAGCTACAAATTGGCGACAGAGGCTGCTGCCAACAAAAATTGGGACGATGCTATCAAATATTATGAAAAAGCAATTCTTGAAGACCCGAGCAATGCGGCTTACAGATTGGCCCTCACACGAGCAAAGATTTTGGCCAGTTATACCCATGTTTTTAAAGCTAGAAACCTGGCTGCTGCAGGAAAAAAAGAAAAGGCTGCGGCAGAATACCAAAAAGCTCTTTCCTATGATCCGAACAATCGAGCAATTGAAGTAGAAGCTCAATTGTTGACGGCAAAAGAACAAAAAGTGCCGAAACCTGCAGAAACGAAAATTGAACCCCCGGTTAAACTGCAGGTGAGCGCCCAAAAGCTCAGCTTGAATTTTATGCATGACAGAGTCAAACTGAAAGCCATCTTTCAGGCCCTCGCAAAGCATGCGAAGATCAACATCCTGTTCGATGAAAGTTTTAAAGATATTCCTTATTCGGTCGATCTAACGGATAGGACTTTCGAACAGGCTCTGAATTCTCTCTGTTTGGCCACAAAAAACTTCTATAGAGTCATCGATGAGAGCTCTCTCATCATCGTCCCCGACTTACCGGCCAAGAGAATCCAGTATGATCTGAATGCGGTCAAAACATTTTACCTGTCTAATATAAAGGCCGAGGATCTCCAGAGTTCACTTCTGCCGATATTGCGCTCTCAGTTCAGAGCGCCCCAATTTATGGTGGATAAAAATCTCAATTCCATCACACTCAGAGATTCGCCGGAAGTTTTAGAACTGGCAGGCAAATTGATTAAACTCTGGGATAAGCCAAAAGGGGAGGTTGTCATAGATTTAGAGATCATGGAAGTATCGCGGCAGAAACTCAAAAAATTTGGATTGGAGCTCGACGAATATATCATGGGATTAGGATACAGCGGAGGAGAGAATCCCTCTTCAGAAGGCGGATGGTTCGACCTTTCCAAAATTGACTTTAAGAAAACATCCAATTTTCAGATTACCATGCCAACCGCTTTTCTGAATTTTTTAGAATCTGATCAGGATACCAAAATCATTGCCCAGCCCAGGCTAAGAGGAATCGAGGGAGAAGAGATGAGTTACTTGGTCGGAGATAAAATTCCGATCCCCCGGACATCCTTTACACCGTTTGCCGCTGGCGGAGTTGCCCAACAGCCAATTACTTCTTTTGAGTACGAGGATGTGGGCATCGACATCAAGATTACTCCGAGGATACACTTCGAGAGAGAAATTACGCTGGACCTGGAGATGAACATCAAATCTGTCGGTGGTACAGGAGTGGCTGATATTCCGATTATCAGCACAAGGGAAATAAAGAATGTTATCAGATTAAAGGATGGGGAGACGAACCTTCTGGCTGGGTTGTTGAAGGATGAGGAACGTCTGTCGGTAAAAGGGATCATCGGCCTCAAAAGCATTCCCATCCTGGGAGGCCTTTTCTCCAGCACGGAAAAAACCGTCCAGCAGTGGGATGTCTTGATGACAATCACGCCATACATCATCCGGTCTATCCCTTTAACCGAGGATGATTTCAAGCCGTATTGGGTCAACCTGGGAACTTCGTTTGCCTCATCCAAAGGCATAGGCACTTCGCCAGAGGGAGCGGATGCAGCAACGGTGGACAGATTAAGGGCAGAAAAGAGGAGAGGAGATCAATCTGGCTTGGCGAGAGGGCAGAATCGAGTCTCCCTTTCTCCAGGCAATTTTGAAATCACAGAAGGGCGGGAATTCCGGGTGAGTGTCGTTGTTCAGTCTATCGAAGAAATCAGCAGCATGACATTGAATCTGTCTTTTAATCCCCAAGTTTTGAAACTCAAACAAGTTGTCCAGGGAAGCATTTCGGCCCGGTTGGGAAAGGATGTTCCATTTCTGCAAAATATCGATAATTCCTCTGGGATGTGCACGATTGGATTTTCAAGCACGGATGTGGCAAGAGGTTTCAAGGGTTCGGGCAGAGTTGCAAGTTTGGTCTTTGAGTCCATTGCAAAAGGGAACAGCCCCTTGTCGTTCAGCAGCATTACTGCAAACAGTCCCACCGGAGCTGCTATCCAACTGGAATCGGCCGAAGGCCGGGTAAGGGTCCGTTAGATCAAGCACAAATTGACTTAACCCCTCATTTCGGCTAAAATCTTTTCCACTGGCGGTGTAGCTCAGGTGGTTAGAGCATACGGCTCATATCCGTAGTGTCGGGGGTTCAAGTCCCTCCACCGCCACCATTTTTACATGAAGGCTCCATTCTACAGCCGACATCGACTGCGAGAGAAAAAGGGGAAAATCTGCTTCACAGAGTTTTTTCATTGAGTCTTCAGGCAGTAAAGACTGAATAGCAATCATGATCTTAGAAGCTGTTAAAAAAACGATTACGAAATATCATCTTCTGGAAAAAAAAGACAGCGTCCTTATTGCGTTTTCAGGTGGTCTGGATTCCACCGGATTGTTGGCTGTTTTTTTGGAATTGCGCACAGCATGGCTCCTCGATCTTTCCCTGGGTCACTTCAATCATAAACTTCGCCCTCGCGCGGGTGAGGATGAAAAGTTTGTCAGAGAAGTGGCAAAGAAATACGACCTTCCGTTGTTTGTTGCGTCTGAGGACGTCCGCTCGTACGCAAAACGAAATCGATTGAACCTGGAAGAGGCAGGCCGCATACTTCGGTATGATTTCCTCTCAAAGACAGCTCAGGCTATCGGTGGAACCAAAATTGCCACAGGCCATACCCTGAATGACCAGGCCGAGACGTTTTTTCTGCGTTTGATGCGGGGGAGTGGGTTAAAGGGATTGTGCGGTATTTTGCCTGTGGTGGAGGGGCGGATCATCCGTCCTCTTTTATCTGTGGAAAAAAAGAATATCTTGGAATATGTGCAAAAAAAGGGAATGGAATTCCGGGAGGATGAAAGCAATCTCGACCGGAGTTTTGCCCGGAACAAGGTGCGTCTGGATTTGATCCCCTACATCCAGGAAAATTTCGAACCAAAAATCGTCCATCGAATAGGCAAAATCGTTGCGATCCTCCAAAAAGAGGAAGACCTCCTGGAAAAATTGGCGAGCCATGAGGCAAAAACAGCTATTTTGGGCGACAAAAAAAAAGCCCACCTTGATTTTGATGCTTTGTCGGCACTTCCAAAAGGGTTGGCCAGAAGAATCGCTCGCAAATTTATTCACAAACTCAAGGGAGATCTGAGGGAGATTTCTTTTGAGGATGTCGAGGCCCTTATAAATCTGGAGGAAGGGAAAAACCTTCAATTGACTAAAGAGCTTCTGTTGAAGAGAGAAAAAAACTGCGTTTTCCTCCGGCCTGAGCTTCCTGAGAAAACTGTATACGAATATAGCTGGGATGGTTCTTCTCCCCTGATTCTTAAAAAATTGAACATGACGATCCAAGCAGAAAAGAGGAAACGCCCGCGATCCTTTATTTTTGATGATGAGACCAGAGCTTATCTAGATGGAGAAAAAATCAAATTTCCTTTGCAGGTCAGGAATCGCAGGGAAGGAGACAGATACCAACCGCTAGGGGCTCCCGGGCGAAAAAAACTCAAGGAGGTCATGCGGGCGAAATCTATCCCTCTTGCAGAACGAGATAAAAAACCTGTCTTTTTATCCAGTGATGAGATCATCTGGATTTGTGGACTTCCTGTGGCAGAGAAGTTCAGGGTCACCGAGAAAACCAGAGAAGTCCTGATGCTAGCCGTATCTCGGCAGTATTCCCGATCCCCAGACAAAAAAAACGGTCAGGCCTAGCTAACCAATTCGCCAGACTGCTGCCTAACTGCTGTGAGAATCACAGCAGATTTGGAAATGCTTAAAAGGCACTTTACGGGATCAGAGGTAGTTTTCTCGCCAGATCTCGAAAACGAGAAGGGCCCAAAGTTGATGGGAAAAATTTTCTCTTTGTTTGAGGTGCTGGTTGATCATTTTTTCGATAAATTCAAACTGAAAAAGCCCTGCCTTTCGGATTCTCTGAACATTCAAATAATCGCACAAAAGATCTTTTAAATCAGTCCTCAGCCAGTGTTTGATAGGGATACTGAACCCTTCTTTTTTTCGGTAGATGTTTTGAGGCGGGAGAAGTCTCTCCATGGTTTTTTTGAAGAGCCACTTCGTGCTGAGACCGTTGAGTTTAAGATGGCCGGGAAGAGAATAAGCAAATTCCACGATTTTGTGGTCCAAAATGGGAACTCTCGTCTCCAGAGATGTTGCCATGCTCATTCGATCGACCTTGACCAGTATATCGTCCACCAAATAAGTTTTCAGATCCAGATAAAACTCCCTGTTCAGCGGATCGAAAAAATCGGACGCATTGAATAAATCATAAAACGGCTTTATGTTGTAAAGAGATTTCACCCCATTCAGCTCTTTCTGGAATTCCGGCGTATATAGAGAATTTTTGTCTTTTTCCGTCAGAAACATCATCCAGCGCAGATGTTTGTTTCGTCGGTCGTGCTCGAATCCCTGACCGAATCGCCGGATCTTGTTCCACATGCCTTTCTTTTTGTGCGAAGGCGGAATCTTTCGGATGAGCGGGTTGAGAATACTGCGAAATATTAACGGAACAGGAGGATGGGAAAACATTTGAGCCTGGTAATGTTCGTAACCGCCAAAAAGCTCATCCCCGCCATCTCCGGACAGAATAACTTTGACATGGGATCGTGCCATTTTTGAAACCAGAAAGGTGGGGAAGATCGAAAAATCACCAAAAGGTTCATCCAGATGACAGATGAGCTTATCTGTGAGTTCAACCGCTTTTGGCTGAAGCACAAATTCTTGATGCTCTGTATGAAACTTCTCTGCCACTCTTCGGGCATGGTGGAGTTCGTCATAAGAAGTTTCTTCGAACCCGACGGAAAAGGTTTTTACCGGTGAAGCCCCCAATTCTTGCATTATTCCCACTAAACTCGAGGAATCGATTCCCCCGCTTAAGAATGCTCCCAGAGGAACGTCACTGATCAGCCGCAGCTGGACAGCTTCTTTAAGGAGCGCATAAAGCTCGTCCATAAGAGAGTTCAATCTGGATTTAGACAATTTTGTGGATGGTCTTTCCTGAGGATCAAGTTCCCAGTATTTTTTCAGATGTATCTTTCCACTTTTGTAAATCAAAAGGTGGCCTGCCGGAAGTTTTGATATGTTTTTAAAAATAGAATAGGGAGCTGGGATATACTCCAGCGTCAGATACAAATCAAGCGCCTTCGGATCCAGCATTCGCTGGACTCGTGGATGTGCGAGTATAGCCTTAAGTTCTGAACCGAACACCAGAGTTTTATCATCAAGTAAAGTGTAGTAAAGAGGTTTGATCCCGACCCGATCGCGGACAAGGATCAGTTTTTCTTCCTGCCCATCCCATATTGCAAAAGCAAACATGCCTCGAAGTTTATGAACAAAACCTTCACCCCATTCTTCGTAGCCATGAACGATGGTTTCTGTGTCTGTTTTTGTTTGGAATTGGTGTCCGCGTGAAAGGAGCTCCTCTTTCAGGGCCGGGAAGTTGTAGACTTCACCATTATGGGAAATCCAGATTGTTCCATTTTCATTGGAAAGGGGCTGGTGGCCTTTTTCGAGGTCGATGATGCTCAACCTGCGGGTGCCGAGCCCGATATTTTTTTCGGTGTGAATTCCCTGATCATCCGGCCCGCGGTGTGCTAAAGTCTGGCACATTGCAGCGATATGAGAGGAGACAATCGGGTTTCCGTTGTCGGTTCTGGCGATTCCGCAAATGCCGCACATTATTCCTCAGGAACAATATCGATTTCAAAAAAAACACCCAGGAATCTTCTCTCTTTGCTTGTTTCTGTCTCGTAGTAGGGAATGGAACCTTTTGAAGCGCTGATTTTAATCCTGTACAGGTGGAGCGCTTTAATTTTAAAAGCCTTCAGCGAGGAGAAACTCAGCGTTCCTCTCTGTTTTGTGCCGAAGGTGACTCTTTTTTTCTGCCTCCCAACCTGGACCGTAATTTTGTTCTGCATGCGCGGATTGTTCAAAAGATGGAAATCGAGCTTCTTGACCGGGTAATAGGTCTTAAGGATCATTTCGGCGGTGAAAGGTCCGCGGGTCCAGAATCCCCTTTTTTCCACCTCGGATTCCTTTTGCCTTGGATAAAAATTGTCATCCAGGAAGTGCAGCCAGCCTATGTTTGGCGGGATACCCACCTCTTGCCGGAAAGCATAAGGATTGGTATTGGTGGGGAAGTTGTTCACCAAAGTCATCTCGACCGGTAAGGCTTTGAATGGGAATTTTTTAACATGGGTAGCGGGATAATGGGAATGAATAAATGGGCTGATCAAGATGGGGGCGATGAAAATGGAAGCCATGATCCAGCATATAGCAAGGTCCTTTATTTTTCGCTTTGGCGTGGGGAGGAACAGGAGGAGAGGATAGATGGTAAGGAAGTACCGGTTGCCTAGAGCTCCGCCTCCACCGGCATAATTGTCCGGCATGAGGACAATAAAAATCAAAATCTCGGCAAAAACAGCCAGCAGGATCAGCCATTGATACCATTTTTTTTGGTTCTTAAAAAATAGGATGAGAAAAAGAAAGGCTGGGAAGAAATACCAGGTTATTCCGGTATACCGGCCGAAAAAATAGTAAAAAAGATTGTACGGCACAAACTTGATGGGGAGGAGATGTTTTTGCACGTATCCATCCGATGTCATCTCCATTGTTGTGATGGAGTCAAAGGTGATGTCCGTCTTTTCAAGCGGGTACGTGTAGTAAAATGTTTTTCTTTCTCCACCCTGGTAGTTCCAGTCCCCAGTGATCAAAAAGTTTGTGCCCCAGAAAATTCCAGAAGCCATCGCAAAGCACAAGATAATCAGAAAGGCTTTCAGGAACTTCTTGTTGATAAGCGATGAAAGGACAATCGGTCCGAGCAGCACGATATTAGCAGGCTTAGAAAAGACAGCGATTCCTACGAGGAAGGAGGCCAGGTAGTCTGTTCCATCAGAACGAAGGATGGTTTGCAGTTTTCCCGGCTTAGTGTCCTTATTTTTTGCTTCAGGGCTCTTATGTTTGTATATCCAGAGGAAGAGGATGGTAAATACAAGGAAGAAGTTGAAGAAGTCAGGCTGGATCCATAGATAGTAGACACCGGCGACAGAGGCGAACAAAAAGGTGAGGACCGTGATGAGCGAGAGGCCGGAAGAATTGAAAAGGGAGAAATAGGCATATCCCATCAGGAGCACAAGAAAAAGAAGAAAGGAGTGAAAAACCAGTGCGCCGTTTGCCCCGAATAATTTAACGAAAGGAGCGGTAAAGAGAGGATAGATAAAGGATTTGGCGTAGAAAAGTCTGTCTTGTTTGCCTTTTTTCAGAAAGATGCCCAGCGGCCCAGAGGGGAAGACTTCGTAATATCTGATAATATCCTTTTTTGTCCATTCCAGGTCGCCATCCTGGGCAAGGCTTTGGGTCATGGAGTAATATATAGCTTGATCAGCGAAAAGAAAACCCTGATGGATGGCAGGAAGATTGACAGAAACAGAAAAACCCAGGAAGAACACAAATATAAAGAATATTGCGGTAAAACCCACATTATTTTTGAGAGACATTTGATACAGCAATACCATAGAAAGGGCAAAAATTCAATGAAGGTCAGATGACCCAGTATTTTTCGTGCCCGCCCGCCTCCGTTGGTTTCCAAACCAGCGTGCTTAATTTTCAAAAAAATTGTCACAGAAAAAAGGATGCTTAAATTAAAGGGGTTCTCTTCCATTTTGTGTGGGCTAGCTATAAGGGAAAAAGACATCAGGTGTGTCCGCAGCGCCATTGAGGATCTAGCCTTCATGATCCGTTCTTCGAGGGAATCTGACGCAAAAAAGGTGGAGGACGGCGATGCTGTATTGAGCACCACTTTGCTGAAGCATTCGAGATGCGGACAAGCACAGGAACAGAGGATAGAGATGTAAAGGCAAG
>CAZOJY010000108.1:0-12266 GCA_964580235.1 uncultured Eubacteriales bacterium
TCCGGTAACGTGTCCCTTGATTTTAAGCTCGCACATGAATAATTCAGGGTAACCTGGATAATTTATGAATTATCCAGGTTAAAAAGGATTAATTTTGTGAGAGGAACTAAAAAGGAAAAATTTCCTATTGGTATCTGTTTTCATTTGAATGCCTTCACGTTGATCGAGGTTCTCCTTATTGTAGCCATAATCGGGACTCTGTTAGCTCTTTTGATCCCGAGTTATTCAAATCTGCTCGAAAAAGCAAGAACCAACCATGCCATAGCGGATATCGCCAAGATATCATGCAAGCTCGATGAATTTCTAACAGATTACGGCACACTCCCTGAAACTCTAAACGAACCCATCCAGATATCCGAACCGTTAGACCTGATTGATCCTTGGGGAAATCCGTATGAATATCTTGTCATTCTCGGAAAGAAAAAAAACGATATCCAGGGCAAATGGCGTAAAGACAGATTCCTCGTTCCTCTGAATTCGGATTATGACCTGTACAGCATGGGGAAAGACGAAGAGTCCAGAGCTCCGCTAACCGCCCGCCCAAGTTGGGATGATATTGTCCGGGCAAATGACGGGGGATTCATCGGACTCGCCCACAAATATTGATGTGGAAACATGAAATTCGAAAAAACTTTCCTGAGAAGCAAAGTTGCCCAACGCATCGCATCTCTGTTTATCCTGTGTGCACTGATCCCAATCGTCACACTGGCCATCCTCAGCTTCATCCAGGTCACGAAATACCTTCGAGGGCAAAGTTTAATGCGGCTAAGCCAGACGAGCAAAACCCTGTCAATGGAGATATATGAGCGACTGTTATTTCTTGAAGACGATATGATAAGACTGGCATCCAACATCCATGAAATCCACCAAAACTCTCGGGCATTATCCTTGTTGAGTAATGATGAATATCAAAAGGACAGGTTCAAGGGGCTCGTTGTCTATGCAGACTCAGAAGAGCCTGTATCCATCTATGGAAGCATATCCTGTATACCCAAATTGACGCCAGAAGAAAAACGTCTCATCCTTGCTGGGAATACCCTTTTGACTACTCATGTTCAAGAAAATTCCTCCTCTCAGATATTTCTTTGCCGGGCCACCAGACCAAATTCTGGCGACAAACATTTCCTTCTGGCTGAAGTGGAACCCTTTTATTTATGGTATATGGGATACGAAACTTCTTTGCCTGCCATGACTGAATTTTTTATCTTGGATCACGACAAAAATGTGCTATTCTCCACCCTTCAATCCTCTCCAAAGCCACCTGAACAGATTTTGGGGCAAACACTCGATTCTTCCTCGGGTCAATTCGATTGGACCCTCAGAGGAAAAGATTACCTTGCAAGTTATAAGGATATTTTTCTGCGACCCAAATTTCAAACTTCCCATTGGACTATAATTGCGAGCGAATCAAAAACCTATATTCATTCTCCTATTGCGAGCTTTAAAAAAACATTCTTTTTCATCATTCTTTTATCGCTTTGGATCGTCATTTTCTTGAGTTTCAATCAGATAAAACGAAGTCTTATACCGCTAGAAAAACTGAAGGCCGGGGCCCAACGTTTGGCAAAAAGAGATTTTAACACAAAAGTCATCATAGCCAGTCGGGACGAATTTGCTGATTTGGCCAGAACATTCAACGACATGGCCTATCAATTAGGCAGACAATTTAAGACCCTGACGACGATTGCGGAAATTGATAGAGCAATCCTTTCTGCTTTTAATGCGGACGATATCGTTGCCACTCTGCTTAATAGAATAAGCGAGGTATTTCCCTGTGACACGGTAGGTGTAACTCTTCTCGAAAAAAACAATCCAGATAAAGGAATAATACACATCGCAGATGGTAATTTTGTCAAACGGAAAAAAAGAAAATTTTTGACTCTTTCCGATGAAGATGTCAGAGAGTTGTATAGCCACCAAGAAAATATATTTCTCGAACAAGAGAAATTTTCTCAAAGTTATCTTTTACCTCTGGCTGAAGACGGCATCAAATCTTTCCATGTCTTCCCAATACTTATCCAAGGTGCACTGGCAGGCATCATAAGTTTTGGTTATAAAAGAGTGCCAAATTTAACGGAAGAAGATTTAGTCCAGGCTCGCCAACTATCCAACCAGGCAGGTGTAGCTTTGTCCAATGCCCGCTTGATCGAAGACTTGAGCGATTTCAACTGGGGCACCCTCAAGACTCTGGCTCGTGCCATTGATGCAAAATCCCACTGGACTGCCGGACATTCAGAGAGAGTCACAAAATATGGACTGGAAATAGGCAAAGAGATGAAATTTTCGGAGGTGGAAATGGAGATCCTCCAGCGGGGGGGGCTGCTTCATGACCTCGGCAAGCTCGGCATCCCTAACGAAATCTTAGACAAGCCGGAAAACTTGACCGAAGAAGACAAACAGATTTTACAAAAACACCCTCGGTTGGGAGCTCAAATCCTCGAACCGATATCCGCATACACAGATATCATGCTTATCGTGCTGCAGCATCACGAGAATTATGATGGGACAGGTTATCCTGAAGGACTTGCCGGGAATGAAATAAGCAAATACAGCCGCATCTTTGCCTTAGCTGATAGATACGAAGCTATGACAGCAGACAGGCCTTACAGAAAGGCGATCAGCCCTGGAGAAGCGACCAGAATCATAAAAGCGAATTCCGGCACACAATTCGATCCAGCAGTAGTCGATGCATTTTTAAGTCTCTTGAATAAGAAAAAAGATTTACATCTCTCAACAATCGATGGACAGTCTCCTGGATATTCCACAAGAAGCCCAAAATGATCTTCAGAAAAACTTTCAATCAACAAAAAAGGCTAGTGATTATCCTTACTTCACTTTTTGTCATAATCACCATGAGTTGTGGAAAAATTACCACGGCAGACGAGGGTCTTATCGGCATTTGGAAGGCTTCAGACACACGATACGACAATAGTTCCTTTGGAATCAAAAGGAAGTCCATAACTTTCACGACAAAGGAAGGAGATGTCAACAGCTTCAAAATCATAGAAGTCAAGAAAGAATTGATGCAAGACAAGGAGTGGGTACAGTATACAATTTTTTACTTAGGTCGTAATCTGCAAAAGGTGGAATTTCCGTTTTACTTTCGGCAGGCTGGAAGAGGTGTGATCAGGTTCAAGAATCAGCTTTCTTTAGTTTGGGAAAAAATGCCGATCCACAGGTGAGGCTGATGCCTGCATAATCCGTGGGCCAGGAAGATGGGAAAATCCCGCAAAAATATCCTCTCCCGTGGCGATAGTGTTCTGGGCCAATCCCAGAGTCAGGAAAGGTTGATCCCTGAAAGTCCTGGGCGGTAACACAAGGATTTCAGCCTATTTCTGATATACGATCTTTCCACCGACTATCGTGTAGAGAACCTCAGCCGTTGGAATTTCTTCCTCAGGCACCGTCATGATGTCTTTGGAAAGAACGGCTATATCGGCCAGTTTTCCCGGTGTGAGCGAGCCCAGAATATCTTCCTGAAAAGAGGCAAAAGCCCCGTTAATCGTGTAGGAGCGCAAAGCCTCCATTCGGCTCATTCTTTGGTCGGGATAAAAAAGCGATCCTTCCCAGGTTTTTCGTGACACCGTTGCATAATAGCAGGCGATCGGATTTACATCCTCAACCGGAGCATCTGTCCCGTTGCAGATGACAGCTCCCGTTTTCATCAGCTTCTGCCAAACATAAGCTCCCTCTTCAGCCCGTTTTTCTCCCAATCGTTTGATTACCCAGGGGCCATCCGATGTGCAATGAATCCCCTGCATCGAAGCGATCACGCCCAACTGGCCAAACCGGGGGATATCATCGGGGTGCAGGTGCTGCGAATGCTCGATGCGCCACCGCAGATCTTTTTTCTCAGGGTAGGCTTTGAAAGTTTCCTCATAAATGTTCAGGACCTCGCGGTTTGCTCTATCCCCGATAGCATGGATATTGAGCTGAAAACCATTCTCTATTGCTATTTTTGCCGTCTCCCGGATGTAGTCGACAGGCGTGGTGTTCAACCCTGTGCTGGACGGCAGGTCTGTGTAGGGCTCAAGGAGCCATGCACCGTGTGCCCCCAAGGCCCCATCGATCAGGCGTTTGATCGACCGCACCGTTAGGTGGTTGTTGCCCATGCCGATAATCCTGTACTCGGACAGGCGTTCCTTCAATTGATCATTGCTTGCAGAGGCCATGACATAAAGCCTGAGCCCGAGTTTTTCCTGTTCCACAAATTCCTTGAAGAGGTCGATGGTTCCGAAAGAGGATCCTGCATCGTGAAAACAGGTGATCCCTTTGGACAGGCATTCTTCATCCGCTAACTCCACGATTTTTCGCCGCTCGGCGTCGATCTGATCAGGAGTCCGCTCATCCATATAATGACTCAATGCTCTGCCAACAAGCCGCTGGGCTGTTTCCCGGAACACTCCAATCGGATTTCCCTCCGGGTCCCTGACAATCTCTCCCCCTGGAGGATCGGGGGTTTCTTTTGTGATTCCTGCCAAAGCCATGGCCTTGGCATTGGCATAAGCAGAATGACCGCTGGCATGATTGAGCCACACAGGATTATCGGGGGAAACCCTGCTAAGCTCATGATGGAAGGGCAAACCATCGATGTTGGGCTCGGGGATCTTATCCCATTTCTCTTGATGCCAACCCCTGCCCAATATCCACTCTCCTGGCTGGGCGTTTTTGACGGCCTCTGCAATCATAGCAATGACCTCATCCCAGTTCTTGACCCTCATGAGGTCAAGCTGCATTTTTGACCTTCCTATCCCGGTAAAATGTCCGTGGCTTTCGATAAATCCTGGGATAGCCAGCTTCCCATTCAGATCAATCACATGTGTGGAATCCCCGATGTAGGGTTCAATCTCTTTTTCGCTTCCCACAGCCACGATGGCATCATCCCTGATAGCCAGGGCCTGGGCTTCTGGAACAGATTCATCGACCGTCACGATCTTCCCGTTCTTCAAGACCAGGTCTGCCGGCTCCTTTTTTGCACAACTAAACGATATCGTCATTATAAAAACCGCAGATAAAATAAAAAAAGCATTGAGAATAAATTTGTTAAACATGATCGTCCTCCTCTAATCTGGAAAAATTATTCTTGGAATCCCTAATAAAGTCAAGTCAAATCATATAAATCTCTTTTTATGTCCTTCCTGTATTGATACTGATTGGAGAATGTTCTATGATTGGCTGGTGGGAGAACAGAAAAAAACAATGCCGGAAATCCTAAACCATGAGATTCGGCTGCGAAACCGTCCGATGGGCTTTGCAACCGAAAACGATTTCGAACTGACTGAGGTGAAAATTCCTGAAATCGAGGAAGGTCAAATCCTCGTGCGGAATATCTTCATGTCGGTGGACCCTTACATGAGGGGACGTATGGGAGAGCGTGAATCCTACATCGTTCCTTTCGCAATTGGAAAACCCATGGATGGCGGGTGTGTCGGGCAGGTCGTCGAATCCAAATCGGAAAAGTTCCGGGAAGGGGATTATATCCTCGCCAATAAAGGATGGAGGGAATTTTTTGTAACAGACGGCAAAGGACTTATCCCGATCGACCCCAATGCCGCTCCCATCCAGAACTATCTGGGTATCCTTGGAATGCCCGGATTTACCGCATATGTCGGGCTGTTGGACATCGGAAAACCCAAGGAAGGAGACACCGTCTTTGTTTCTACAGCCGCTGGTGCTGTCGGCTCTCTTGTTTGCCAGATTGCCAAGATCAAGGGATGCCGCGTGGTCGGAAGCACAGGATCGGACGAAAAAGTGGACTGGCTTCTGCAGGAAGCCGGCATAGACGGGGCTTTGAACTACAAGACCGCCGACAGCCTGACGGATGAGATCAAAAAACGCTGCCCTGATGGCATCGACATCTATTACGACAATGTGGGCGGAAGTCATCTGGAATTGGCCATCGAACAGATGAACGATTTCGGACGAATCGTCCTCTGCGGAATGATTTCCATCTATAACGCCACCCGGCCGCCGCGGGCTCCCAGAAATCTCATTTCTGCCATCTCCAAACGCCTGACTCTCAAAGGCTTCATCGTTAACGACCATAACGACCGCCTGTCCCAATTTCACCATGACATGCAGCAATGGAGAAAGGAGGGACGGATTCATTGGAAAGAGACCATTGTTCAAGGCCTCGAAAACGCTCCGAACGCTTTTCTCCGGCTTTTTGCCGGCAGCGGTTTTGGAAAAATGCTGGTCAAACTCTAAAATATTCCTCTTGCCAACGGAATCTGTTTCTGTAATCATGTCCTCAGCTTGTCAAAAGGAGGCTCGGATGAAAAACAACCATCGACCCAGGTTCATAAGAGTCCTGACGGCATTGACCGTTTTGCTTTTTTTAGTTTTTATCCCTTCGGGATGCAAACAGGGAGAAAACGCCAAAAAGCTTTCAGAAATCCCCAAACCCCCAGTGGCAAAAATCATTCCCCATGAGTTGACCGCGCATGGCCACACCCGGATAGACAACTATTACTGGTTAAATCAACGGGATAATCCTGAAGTCCTTGAGTATCTTGAAGCAGAGAACGCTTACAAAGACGCGGCCATGGTTCACACAAAAAACCTTCAGGAAAAACTCTTCCAAGAGTTCATCGGACGAATCAAACAGACAGATATGTCTGTTCCCTACAAAGACCAGGATTACTACCATTACACCCGCTATGAAGAAGGCGGCGAATACCCGATTTACTGCCGCAAAAGGGGCGATCTGAATGCCGAGGAAGAAATCGTTCTGAACGTGGATGAAATGGCAAAAGGCCACGATTATTACAGTGTTTCCGGGTATTCCACAAGTTCCAACAACAATTTGATTGCCTACGGCGTTGATACGGTCAGCCGACGGCTGTACACCCTCTATTTTATGGATTTGAAAAATGGGAAAGTTTTGGCCGGGCAAATTCCCAACTCATCGGGCCGGGCAGCCTGGGCCAACGACAACAAGACCGTATTCTACATGCTCAAAGATACAACGACTTTACGTCCTTACAAGGTTATGAAACACGTGATTGGAACACCCGTTTCTGAAGACAAAGAAATTTATGTAGAAAACGACGAAACTTTCAACACATTTGTTTATAAAACCAAGTCCAAAAAATACATAATAATCGCATCTTCCCAGACCTTAAGCTCAGAATACAGATTTCTGGATGCGGACAATCCCGCTGGAGAATTCAAGGTTATACAGCCGCGCGAAAGAAATCACGAATACAGCATCGATCACTATCAAGACAAATTTTACATCCTTACCAACCTTGACGCCAAAAACTTCAGGCTGATGGAAACTCCTGTGGATAAAACGAGCAAGGAAAACTGGAAAGAGGTCATACCCAACAGGGACGACGTCTTGCTGGAAGGATTCGAAGTCTTCAAGAATCATCTCGTCCTGAGTGAACGCAAGAATGGTCTGACACAGATCCGGATCATCCGATGGGCAGATCGATCCGAGCACTATCTCGATTTTGGAGAAGAGGCCTATTTGGCTTTCATATCCACAAATCCTGACTTCGACACCAACCTGTTGCGTTACGGTTATACATCGCTCACTACGCCCCGCTCCACCTATGATTATGACATGAATACGCGGGAGAAAACGCTTCTGAAACAGCAAGAAGTGCTGGGTGATTTTGATCCCAAGAACTATGTGACAGAAAGACATTATGCCCCTGCCAGAGACGGCACTCTGGTTCCTGTCTCTTTGGTTTACCGAAAAGGCCTCAAAAAGGATGGGAACAACCCTCTTCTTCTCAGTGGATACGGATCATACGGATCGAGCCGGGAACCGACTTTCAGCTCCGTGCGCCTGAGCTTGCTTGACAGAGGTTTCATATATGCTATTCCCCATATCCGCGGCGGCTCCGAGATGGGACGTTACTGGTATGAAGAAGGGAAGCTGTTCCACAAAAAAAACACCTTTTATGATTTCATCGACTGTGCCGAATATCTGATCGCACAGAAATTTACCAACCCGGATAAGATGTTCGCTATGGGCGGAAGTGCCGGGGGTCTCCTGATGGGAGCTGTGTTAAACATGCGGCCGGACTTGTGGAAGGGTGTCATTGCCGCCGTGCCCTGGGTGGATGTTATCACGACCATGCTCGACTCGAGCATCCCGCTCACATCCAGCGAATACGACGAATGGGGCGATCCCAGGAAAAAAGACTATTATGATTATATGCTTTCTTATTCTCCGTATGATAATGTGGAAGCCAAAGACTATCCGGCAATGCTGGTTACGACCGGATATCACGACTCTCAGGTCCAGTACTTCGAGCCGGCCAAATGGGTGGCTAAACTCAGAGCCCTCAAGACAGATGACAATCCACTGATTCTCCACATCAACATGGAAGGAGGTCACGGCGGTGTCTCGGGCCGATTTAATAGACTCAAGGAAACAGCCCTGGAATATGCCTTCATGCTCGACCTGGTTGGCATTAAAGAGTAATCTTTCGCCATTAGAGGCTCTCTTTTTTGCTATGATATACAAAATCCCGGAAAGAGAGGATTAGAGGATGAACGAAACAGGAACAAAATCCAGCAGCACGACAAAAAAGTGGCTTGTGGGCTGCGGCATCGGATGTGCAGTCATTATCTTGATCTTGATTGTACTCGGCATCGGCGGCTACATGTTTTTTAAAAACATGATCGGTGACTTCCAAGAACAAGAAAAGTTGATGACAATACTGACAGAACGCTACGGAGAAATCAGAGACTTCTGCCCCGAACCAGACGGATCCATCAGCCCCAGCCGAATCGAGGCGTTTTTATCCGTCCGGGAGGCTTTTGCCCCATTCCGGGAAAAGCTTGAGATATCGATGCGGGAACTCCAGGATAGGGTCGGCCAGAGCGAAGTGGAGATTAAAAAACCCAAAAATGTCCTCGAAATG
Source organism: uncultured Eubacteriales bacterium (assembly GCA_964580235.1). Taxonomy (GTDB): domain Bacteria; phylum Acidobacteriota; class Aminicenantia; order Aminicenantales; family Aminicenantaceae. Next base: position 8,883 of record CAZOJY010000108.1, read on the forward strand.
GTGAAGTTGGGATTCGGTTTGGTTCCGCAGATCGCAGAATTCATGAAATTCCGAAACCAGGCCCTGCTGGACACCGAGATGGGAATGGGAGAATACTACTACATCTATGCGATAGCCTATTTCTCCTGGCTGGGAAAACAGCCCGAAGATGGTCCGGATTTCGAGGTCACGGGAGAGGAGGATAGAGGGGTCCGCCTGGGTGAAATGAACAGGGAAGAGATACGGGAAGAGCGCAGGGACAGCATGCTTAGACGACTGCACCGCACACTCCTGCCCATGCTGCAGAACCAGCGGGAAAAGTTAGCGGCCAAAAATACATCTGAAACCCAATCGGAATGGAGGAACCTTCTCGAAATGGAAATCCGGGCTATGGAAAAGGATCGCTTTCGCCTCCCCTGGGAAGATGGCCTCCCAGATGTGATCGAAACGTCTCTCGAACCATACCGGGATCGACTGAAACAAAGCTACAATCCGATGACGAATCCCTTTGAACTCACAATCGAACAAAGGTAATTTTTTCGTCTTCAGGTTTTTTTCTGGATTCTGACTCTGCGGATGCTTTTCAAGTCTGCCTCCAGAACAACAATCCTGAGGGTGTTTGTCTCGACAATCTCCCCTTGCCGGGGGATCCCTTCCACAAGGGATATGATGTAACCTGCGATGGTAATGTAGTCTCCAGAGGGAATGGACATACTGTATAGATTGTTCAGCAGTTGAATCTCTGTCTTTCCATCACATTCCAAAATGTTATCACTGATCTGGTGAACATTTCCTTCCTTGTCTCTGTCTTTCTCATCACGGATATCCCCCAGGATCTCCTCGATCAAATCTTCTATGGTCACCAAACCCACAACACCGCCGTATTCATCAACCACAAAAACCATAGCTTTTCGGCTGCGTTTGAGATCTCGAAGCAGGGAATAGACGCGCTTGCTTTCAGGCTCATGACAGATACCCCTCGTCACAAAAGGAGCAATTGTCGGAGAAGCTTCTGGCGAATACAGGACATCGAGAACATTCACCATGCCTATCAGATTGTCAACCCGGTCTTCATAGACCGGGATTCTCGAAAAACCCGTCTCTACAACGCTCCTGTAAAAATCCTCGACAGAAGCCGCCGCCGGAAGGGCCACGACGTCCACAAGAGGTGTCATCACTTTTTCCAGAGTCATTGTTTCCAAATCCAGGACACTCGATATCATGCGCAGCTGGTCTCTGTCGATCACTCCCTCCTTGGTCCCCATCTGGGCCAAAAGTTTAAGTTCTTCGCACATGGCCCGCTGTTTCTCCTCGGGATCTTCTTTTCCAGCCATCCGGACAGCCAAACGGGTAATTTTGGTGAGCATCGTGACGATCGGACGCATCAAGATGCCTGATATCCAAAGCCCTGGTGCAATCCGCAAGGCCAGTGAATCTGCTTTTGCCCGGAATGTTGTTTTGGGAAGAATCTCGCAGAATATCAGGATCATAAGCGTCATAATGATGGTATTCACAAATTCCTGGATCCCCTTCTTTCCAGGAAAAAGATACATGATGAGCTGGAGACCGGTGATGCCGGCAGCAGTCGACATAAAATTTTCACTAACCAACACTGTACCTAGAATCTTATCCGGCTCCTGCCAGAGTTTTTTGATCGTGAGTGCGTGACTGTTACCCTGCTGTGCCAGAACTTCGATCCGTGCCTTAGATGCGGAGACTACCGCCGTTTCTGAACCGGCATAAAAAGCCCTTAAAAAAAGAGATAGAATGAGCAAAAAGGAAAAAACAATCAGGAAAAACTGGCCGTATTCGGAACGAGGGCTCCCCGATAAGGCTCCCATTTCTCCATAAACGAGCAAAGGAAAAAGCCCAACCAAAAACCATAAAAGCAAAAGGGAACTTCCTGTGTTTGGATTTTTTTTTGCCGCCTTTGGTCTCTTGCACATTTTCAGGAGGCTGATTCTTTTCCCGGTCATCTTCAGGACTTCAAAAACCAAACCTTGTCCTTTATCGCTAACACAGTCGCCTTCCTCAGGAATGGCACCCAAAAGCTGGGTGACGTATCCGCTGATCGTATCAGCCGCCGGGAGCTTTAGGTTGAGTTTCAGACGCCTGTTGACGCTCCGAAGGCTGACGAAACCCGGAATCAAAAGACTTGAGGGATCCTTCGGATCTTTCGCGATAATCAATTCCGACAACTTGTCGTGCTCATCAAAAATCTCTCCCAGCACCTCTTCCACAATATCCTCAACGGTAATCAGGCCCGCCACACCCCCATATTCATCCAGCAGCATCGCCATCTGCTGTTTTTGTCTGGCCATCTCGCGCATCATTTCTCCGATTTTTTTTGTTTTGTAGACAAAAAGAGGAGATCTTATGAGAGTGTTCTCATTATCAGGATTGATATCTCGCAGAAGATCTTTGTTGGAGAGAAATTCCTCGATAGTGAGTTGTCCGAAATTTTTCTTTCCCAATTTTTCTGCTGTCAGCCCCTTCCAGCGGGGCATGTCTTTGACGTAAAATATACCGCAAACATTGTCTAGTTTTCCCCGATAGACGGGGAGACGTGAATATCCCGCCTCCTTGGTTATGTCAAATGCCTCCTGAATTGTCTGTGACACTTCTACGCAAACCATGCTCGTGCGCGGGACCATCGCCTCTTTGGCCGGAATATCATGAAGTTCAAATATATTCTGAATGATTTCGCCTTTATCTCTATCGAGAGCCCCGTGTTTTTCGGTTGTATGCACGATAGCTCTAATCTCCTCCTCGGTCAGCGGGATTTGCTCAATGGCTGAAGGAATCCCAAAAATAGGAAGGAGGCTATCTGTCAATAGCCGCAAAGGACGTCTGAATGGATAGATCATTTGGGAAAAAAACCACAATGGCCTTGCCACGATCCGGGAAAATTTCTCGGAGTGTTTCAGGGCATAAGTTTTAGGAGTAATCTCCCCGAATATCAAAAGGAGCAGCGTTTCTATCAGGATGGCAACCACATAAGCCAGAGCAAGGCTTTTCCCGCGGAACAGATTGTGAAAAATGAGCGAACCGGTGATGCTCACAAAAGCCATATTCACCAGAGTGTTGCCGAAAAGGACTGAGATAAACAATCGGCGGGGTTCATCCAAAAAATCGATAACGGCCGAACTGCTTTTTTTCCCGTCCCTGCGTATGCGTTGGACCTGCCCCCTGGAGAGGGCTGTCATGGCTGTTTCTGAACCGGAAAAAAAAGAGGAGCACGCCATCAAAAGGGCTAATCCGACAAAATACAAGAACATAGTAAGAATGTTCACTCTGGTGTTTATGATAGCACAATTTGGGGACTCTCCCCAAGGTGCTGCCAGTGCGAAATTTGACCAAGAGATGTGTGTTTGATATACGTTGTCTAGGAGGGAAACATGGGAT
>CAZOJY010000109.1:0-11961 GCA_964580235.1 uncultured Eubacteriales bacterium
GTCGCTTCAACCATCCATAAAAGCCGATTTAGAGCTAATTCTTATCACGGAAATGGAAATGCTATCGGAAACCGACTTTTTATTTCCTTTTCCTCAGGTATTGTATATAATATGAAGTTATAATCTTTTATGACTTCAAGCAGATTACGTAATCATTTTGACCTCATTCGATCGCATAGAGCTCTGCCTGAAGATTGCGTCAGATGAAAAGTGTTCTTCTCTCCATCTTTCTGATTTTAGTCTCAACCTGTTCTGTCTTTTCCTTCGACTCAGGAACTGTCAAAGGACGGGTACTGGATGATGAAGGAAAGCCGCTGGCCAATGTCAAGGTTGAGGTCCTTGACACGTCTATCTCCACTCATACCAAACCCAACGGTATATTTGTATTGGAAGACTTGAAAAAAGAAAAATTGTTTGTGATGTTTTCCCATCCGGATTATATCACACGCACCGTTCAGGTGGATGTGGAAACGAATCCCGGCCAAATGATCGAAATATCCCTGAGGGCTAAAAATCCTATCCTGATGACCATCAAAGAAGAAATTTCTGTAACAGCCGAGGCCGATTCCATCATCGACGTCAAACTTCCCTCCCACCGGACCATTCTTCCTAACAGCGTGCTGACCGAGATGGGAACATCCAACCTCGCCGAATCCCTGGATAAAGTCCCGGGTGTGGCCGCCGTTGGAAAAGGAGGATACTCGATGGTCCCCGCTATCCGCGGGCTGGCCGAGCACAGAATTCTGCTGCTCGTGGACGGTGTCCGCATCACCTCTGAGCGACGGATCGGGGTTAGCGCTTCATTCATTAATCTCGGGGACATCGACCGCGTCGAGATCAACCGCGGTCCCTATTCCGTATTTCACGGCTCAGGCGCATTAGGCGGCATCATCAACATCATCACCAAATCTCCTTCCCCGTATTCTCCCTTCAAAGGTGAATTTCATCTCGGCTACAACACAATCCGAAACGAGAGGGCCGGGTCCGCAAGCCTCAGCGGCTCTCTTGGGAAATGGGGTTTGATGTTCAGCACAAACGGGAAAATGGCCGATGACTACTCGGCTCCCTCTGGCAAGATTGAATGGTCCCGGTTTAAAGACTACAACCTGATGTTCAAAATCAACAGAAAAAGTGAAACTTCTGAATTTTACACCACCATGTTTTATTACGACGGAACAGATATCGGGAAGCCGAGTCCTACCTCTCGCTTGAAGCCCAGGTGGTACCCGAATGAATCGAACACGTTGGTTACGGCCGGTTATAAAATTCAAAATTTTGGGATTTTTGACAACCTGAACGTCAGTGCCTATGCTCTGCGGTCCGTCCTGGAAACCCAGGGGGAGAATTTGAGAGAAGAAACTTTAGTCCAAAAAAAGAGAAACCTGGCCAAGGTGGAGAGCACAAATTTCGGTTTCAGACTGCGCGGGGGAAGGGCATTGGGCAAAACACACACGCTCAACTTCGGTTTCGACTTTTTCGGCCGCACAGGTATAAACGATCAAAATGACGAATGGAAATACAATGAAAGCGGCAATGTCATAAGTCAGACCAAGGAGACCTCATTGCAGAATGCCCGGAGAAGCAATCTCGGATTGTACCTTGATGACAAAATTCAGCTTGTGGAGCATTTGGCTTTTAATGTCGGCGCACGTTTCGATGTCGTTCAAACCAGCAATCTGGATCTCCAAGGAAACCGCATGTTTCGAAACGATGAGTTTTTTTCGCTTTATTTGGGATCCGTCTTCCAAATCACCCCATATTTTTCACTTTTGGGAAACGTGGGGCAATCCTTCCGGTTTCCGTCTGTCAGTGAGCTTTTTTACACAGGCATAACAGGGCGGGGGACAGTGTTCGGAAATCCAAACCTGACACCGGAGAGAAGTCTGAATCTGGATTTTGGATTTCGGTATCTCCATGAAAAGTTCTTCGCTTCAATATACGGATTCAGCAACTCCATAAGAAGAATGATTCAGAAATACGGCGGTTTTGAGGCAGAAGAATATTTCTACCGGAATCTGATCAGCGGACACATCTACGGGATAGAGGGAGAATTTTACTTCTCAGTGAAAAAGAATGTGGAACTTTTTATCAACTTTCATCACATGGTGGGGAAGGAAAAACACTCAAATACAGCACTGAACTACATTCCTCCCTCACGACTGACTTTATGGGGAAAATATTCGCCTGGAAAGTTCTGGATTGAACCAAGAGTGACCTTTTCAGCGTCCACAAAAAATCCCGGACCTCTAGAAATAGAAACGGATGGTTATGTGCTGCTCGATACGATTTTGGGCTTCAAAGTCAACAAAAATCTGACGGTTGTTGCCATCGCCCAGAATACTCTCAATGCGACCTACCGGGCATCTGCCGATGAAAAGGGCGTGGATGCGCCCGGCCGAGGATTTGTTTTCAAAGCGAAGTATTCATTCTGACCGCTTCAAAAAAAATACCGGCATCATCGGTCAAGCATCATCGGATCCTGGCGAACCACAACCTTGCCCATATAGGTATTTCCGCTGACAGAAAGTTTTACAGCATAGATTCCCGGCTCAGCGTTTGTCGCACCCATCCCACGGCCTCTTCCCCGGAATCGCATAAACCCGCCAAAACCAATCGATTCAAAAGCCTTCCTCTGGATTACCGCCGCTTCTCTGTAGGAGATCCCAGGTGTTTTAAGCTGTTCCAATGCCTTGTTCACAGTGTTTTTGGCTTCCTCCTCCACTTCTGGCCGCTGCAGAATTCTGTCCATCATCTGCTGCATCTGTGTGATGTTCTGCTTCAACTGGGCCTGGGGAGGATCAAACCGCATGTCCCACATCAGTCGATTGATGCCTGCCGTCGCCTCCTTAATCGAATATTTTGTGCTTAGGTTTCCGGTCACATCAGATATTTCGACCTCCACAGGAGCGTCTGGTCTCTCCTTGAGGTAAAAATTGATGTTCAGACCTGTCGGTGGATTTTCTCCAGCAAAGTAAAGATTTCCGCGGCCATAACCTCCTCTCCCCAGGCGCAGCCACTGGGTTCCAGGTCGTATGTTTTCAAAAAGATGAGCCTCCTCAGATAGAACGTCATCCGTGGCCTGCTGGAGGGGTGTAATGTCATCCAGAATCCAGATCCCTCGGCCATGCGTTCCAGCGATCAAGTCATTATCGCGGGGATGGATCAAAAGGTCATGAAAGGCCACCGTAGGCATGTTGAGGCTGAGATTCGTCCAGGTCTTTCCTCCATCCAATGAAAAAAACACGGCAAATTCTGTGCCCGCAAACAAAAGATTTTTGTTCTTCAAGTCTTCGCGGATAACATAAACAGGTCCCCCATCCGGCAGATCCGCGGCAATATCTTTCCAAGTTTCACCGTAATCTGTGGTTTTAAACACAAAAGGCTTGAAAAGGTCGCTCCTGTGTCCGTCAAATGTGAGATAGCACGTGCCTTCATCGAAGTGAGAGGCCTCAACTCGGCTCACCCAAATGCCCTCGGGAACATGAGGGACATTTTTTCTAACATTTATCCAAACATCTCCATCATTTCGCGTCATCTGGACATTGCCGTCATCCGTTCCCACCCAGACGAAGCCTGGAGTGATCGGGGATTCAGATATGGTCGTTATCGTGCAGTGAGTTTCTGCTCCTGTCTGATCGAGAGTTATGCCTCCAGTGGGTTTGCTGTGTTTTCCAGGATCATTGGTTGTTAAATCCGGGCTAATGATCCGCCAATGATCGCCGCGGTCGACCGATTTGAAGAGGTGATTTCCGCCAAAATAAATCATGCTGGAATTGTGGGGGGAAATCAGCATGGGAGAATTCCAATTGAACCGGAATGGCATCCTTCCTCGGCCAAACATGCTGGACTGGCGCTGAGCTTCAGGCTTTCTCTTGGGGGAAGGCGGCACATATTGTTTCCAGTTATAAGTGGTTTGTTCTGACGGCCTGATCCGCGCCGTCTCCCTCGTTTCCACATTGACCCTAAAAATATTCCCGCCTTGGCTTTCTCCGTATGCGATTCGCCAGTCTGTGGGATCATTTTGCGTATAAAATCCATCCCCTCCCCCGATATTAAACCAGGAATCGGTAAGAATCATTCCTGCCCGGCTCATGCTGGGACCGCACCAGGTGCCGTTATCCTGCAATCCGCCGTAGACATAATAAGGATCGCGTATATCCGCGCTTACAGCATAAAATTGACTCATGCAGAGATTGTCAAAATACACCCAAGTTTTGCCGTGGTCATGCGTAAGGGATGCGCCTCCATCCTGGCCCACATAAAAGCGGTTTTTGTTTGTCGGATCCAGCCACATGGTGTGAAAATCCGGATGGAGTCCCCGGATTGTCTTAAACGTTTTCCCTCCATCTTCTGAAAACTGCATGCTGGTCGCTAAATAGTACACCATTTTATCATCAAAGGGATTGATGTAAATATGGCTGTAATAAAACGGACGAATGTTTGTCCGGTTCTGATATACCCAGATGTCCCCTCCATCTTCGGACCTGTAAATACCAGAGCCAAGCTTTGTCATATCTTGATATTCAGGATTGGGCTTCTGATTCTGCCCTTCACGAATTGTGCGCTGCGGATGATAACTGTGTTCGACCACGGCCATCAGGACATCCGGATTGCTTCGGGATATCGCCAGACCGATTCTTCCTAAATCTCCTTCCGGAAGCCCATTGGTCAGCTTATGCCAGGTTTTCCCTGCATCCGCAGATTTATATATCCCGCTGTTGGGACCACCCGAATCAAATCTCCATGGCTGCCGCAGCCGCTGCCAGAAAGCAGCGTAGAGAATGTCGGGATTTTCAGGATTCATGACAAGGTCGATGGCCCCGGTTTTCCCGTCATCCGGAAGCCCATTAATCAATTTTTTCCAGGTTTTCCCAGAATCTTCTGTCATGAACAAGCCTCGGTCCCCTGAGTAGCCCCACGTGTGTCCGGTTGCAGCTGCATTCCTCTCCCGTGCCGACCCATATGATATCCGGGTCCTTCTGAAAAAATGCCACATCCCCGATGGAAGAAGAACCGTATGCGTCAAAAATCGGCTCCCATGTCGTCCCTGCATTCACGGATTTCCATACGCCACCAGAAGCACCGGCCACAAGCACGTGAGTGAAATCGCCCTCAAGTGCTTCAAAATCCGAAATCCGTCCGATCATGTTGGCCGGCCCGACGTTGCGCCATTTGAAGTCTCTAATCAAGCTTTCTTCCTTGGTCTGCGAAAAGAAATATCCTGTAAGGCCAAAAAAGAGACTGAGAAGAAGAAATACCCGGAAAATTTTTTTAATATGTGACACCATTCGCTGCCTCCTGTATTGGATTAGATGGATCTGAGCATTCATTTGAGCATGCTTTGAGAGATGACTCTCATTTTAAACAAGCCATTATATATAAAAATCTTCCTGGGAGGAAGCAAAAGCATTCCCAAATGACGATAGAAAGCTTTTGATATCAAGGAAATTAAGATGTTCCCTCAGGCTTGTCTGCCGGTTCGAATCTTTGCAGAGAGGATGTATTCGGAATTTTTAACAAATTTTTAACAAAACTTTTACAAACCCATAACAACTTTTGGCCTCAGGAAAATTACATTAACAGCAGAAACAAAATGAAAAACTCAGGAGGAAAAGATGATAACTGAAAATTGCGAAATCATTTCGAACCAAAAACATTTCCATACGAAATGCGCACAGTTCCAGGAATTTGCCGATAAATTCTTGTCCCATTTGAGGAACAAAAATCCTTACATGAGAGTCATCGACCCGACAGCGTCGCCCATCGTGTCCAAGAATGGCAAGAGTTTGATCATGCTGGGCTCTAACAACTATCTGGGATTATCGACACACCCTGTCGTGAAAAACGAAGTCAAAAAAATTATCGACAGATACGGGACCGGGTGCTGCAGTTCTCGAATTTTTGCAGGGACGACAAGCCTGCATCTCCAACTGGAAGAAGAATTAGCTGACTTCAAAGGGACAGAAGCCTCTCTTTTGTTCAGTACGGGTTACATGACAATGATGGGGACGATTACGGCTTTGATGGGAAAAAACGATATCGTATTCAGTGACCAGTTGAATCATGCCAGCATCATCGACGGCATCCGCCTCTCAAGATCCGACAGCCGGGTTTACATGCATAACGACATGGCAAGCCTGGAAAACCAACTGGCTTCTTCTCCGGGCGGTGTGGATAAACTCATCGTGACTGACGGAGTTTTCAGCATGAAAGGGACTATTGCAAACCTTCCAGGAATCAAACATCTGGCCCAAAAATATAATGCCGCTGTGATGGTCGATGACGCCCATGGAACCGGCGTGTTGGGAAAAAGAGGAAGCGGAACGGTCGAATATTACAACATGGACAATCAAATTGATCTGATTTGCTGCACTTTTAGCAAAGTTTTTAGCTCTATTGGAGGCGCAGTCTGTGCCAGCCGAGAGCTTATCGAGTTCATTCGATTCAACTCCCGTCCGTTTCTCTTCACAGCCAGCCTGCCTCCTGCGGTGGTCATGGCCGTGTTGGCCTCTCTGCGCATGTTGAGAAGGACGCCTGAACTGCTGAGACAACTCTGGGACAACGTGAGATTCCTCAGGGAAAACCTCCAAAACCTCAATTTCAATGTCGAACCCACACAAACTCCTATTATTCCCCTGCTGATCGGAGATGATCAAAAAGCATTCCAAATGTCCGTGGAACTGGAAGAGGAAGGAGTCTACGTGAATCCTGTCATTCCTCCCGGCGTATCGGCCGAATCTTCGCTCATAAGGATAAGTGTTATGGCTTCCCTGACCAGGAGTGATTTGGAGTGCGCCTTGGACAAATTCGCACTTGTCGGCAGGCGGCTCGGATTGATTTAAAGGAAACATCATGATGGAAAAAAAATATGCCAGCCTGTTCAGTTTGGCCTTCTGGAAAATGTTCTGGATCATCATGAGGCCGTATTTGCTCTTTGTTTCCGGGGCTGCTGGAATGGCCGGCTTTGCAGAAGGGCCTGAACGCGGGATCGGAATAACTGGGATAGTTTTCCTGGCCTTCTTTTTTTCCTATGGACTGGGTCATGGGATAACCGATTCTTTTCAAATAGACACAGATTCTCTTTCCTCTCCTTATCGCCCTTTGGTTCAAGGAACGATCAAACGGCGGCAGTCTCTGGGGGTCAGCATTTTTTTCCTCACTTCCTGCTGTGCGATCTTGTTCTTGTTGAATCCCTGGATTTTTCCACTGGGCTTTTTGTGCGTCGTCGGGTTAATCACCTACACTCCCTTTAAAAGGAAATGGTGGGGAGGCCCCTTTTACAATGCCTGGATCGTCGCCGTCCTCCCCGTTATCGGAAAACTTGCATCCACGGGCAGAGAAAGTTCTCCTTTCAGCGTTTTTGAATCCGGAATTTTAGGACTGATCATCATCAGCACATTTTTTAGCTATGCCAACTTTGTTTTGATGGGATATTTCAAAGATATCTCCGCAGACAGGGCCACTGGATACAACACATTCGTTGTTGTCTTTGGATGGAAAAAGGCTTCTATTGTCAGCGACTTGTTCACGTTGATTGCTATCACAGCCACAGGCTTGGGGATCTATTCTGAACTGGCAACAAACGCAGCCCTGTCATGGAAGTGGGGATCCCTCATCGCCTACGCGGCTTCTGTGATTCTTTTTATACTGGCACAGAAAGGCATTCACGCCATTAGAGATGAAAACCTGGCCTACCGCCCGATTGCTCATGTGGTGCGTGGTTTCATTCTACTTCGCCTTGCAGAAATTATTGTATTGAAACCCTCCTGGACCGTTCCCGCTCTCCTTTTTTACGGAGCCTATGAATTTATGCTCAAGAAAAGGCCGGAAAAAAGGCAGGTGTAGCATGCATATTTTTCTCAACCCCGCGTGTCATTTTGGAAAAGGGAAAGAGAAATGGAATAAAATTCTTCCGGAGCTGCAGCAATTTTTGTCTTTCACATTTGATGAGCTTCCGTCACCCGGAAGCCTGGAGGAACGGCTTGAAAACAAAATCAAACAAGGGGAAAGAATCTTTATTGCGGCGGGGGGAGACGGAACTGTCAATCTGTTAGCAAACGCTCTGATGAAACATCAGGGAGGGGACAGCCAATTCATTCTGGGAGCCATCGGCCTCGGAGGCAGCAATGACTTTCACAAACCTTTCCGTCAGGATGCTAAAATCAAAGGAATCCCGGTCCGTTTGAACTGGAACAAAACCATCCCGAGCGACATGATCCGTGTCCAGTACAACAACGGCAGCAGGAAAATCAAGACCAAGTACAGCGTCATCAATTGCAGCATAGGCATCACGGCTCAAGCAAATGCCTTCTGCAATTCCAGGAGTTCTCTCGTCCAGAAAATCCGGCACAGATCAGTTGAAGCTTCGGTCATATACTGTGCTCTGAGGACTCTTTTTACGTATAACAATATCCACTGTGTGCTGAAAATAAAAAATGAAAAACCAACAGAAATCTCTATCACCAACTTGGGGGTAATCAAAAATCCTCATTTTGCAGGAGGATTGTGTTACGGGTCAGATATAAGACCTGATGACGGGAAACTCGCCATCCACGCTGCATTCGACATGACAAAACTGGAAGTCATCAAAACCATGGTAAACCTATACAAACACCGATTTCCTGAACTATCCAAAACAAAGACCTGGATCAGGTCTGATTTGACCGTGGAATGCCCGGACTCCTTTGCTTTGGAAATTGATGGCGAAGTGGTAAAGGCCCGCTCCGCTCAATTTGATTTGCTGCCCAAGGCAATGAGGTACTGCCGGTGAAAAAATTAGAGAACATTTTTGAAAACCAGACCATAACACACTTGGCCCAGCAATATACCCGCGCCCCATTCCAAATTAATAAGCTCCACGAATCCGATGCTGAACTGATAATGCTTGATGGAGATGACACCAAATATCTGGCTGTCAGCATCGATACGGTGGCGGATGAAATTTCTGAGGGATTGTACCGCAATCCTTTCACCATGGGATGGGTGACTGTAATGGCCAGTTTCAGCGATCTTGCAGCCGTGGGCGCCGATCCGATCGGCATCGTCACGGCCGTATCGCTTGAAACATCGAGGGATAAATTGTTTTGCAGCAATATCGCTCGGGGTATGGAAAAAGCCTGCCGTCAGTTAGGGACATTCATTCTCGGCGGAGATTTGAACAGGACTCAATCCATTTCCCTGACAGGTTGCGCAATCGGAGCCGTTCCCCGGGAAAAGGCACTCACACGGATCGGGTGCCAGAAGGGCGATGTCATTTTTTTAAGCAACCATGTCGGAAGCGGGAATGCGCTCGGGCTGGCCCGCAAAACACACCTGCCAGAAGATGTATTTCCAGAAACTGAATACAGGCCTATCGCCAGGATAAAAGAAAGCCGCGTGATAAGGAAATATGCCTCCTGCTGCATGGATACGAGCGATGGTCTGTTCATCACGATCGATCAGCTCATCCGCCTCAATAATCTGGGATTTTCGATCAAAGCAGATTGGGAAAGCGTTTTAAAAAAGGAGGTTTTTCAACTCTGCACAAAAATGAATATTCCTTACTGGTTTATGGCTGCGGGAATCCATGGGGAATTCGAGCTGGTGTTTACGGTCCCTGCCAATAATGCCGCATCCTTTCTTGCAGAAGCATATTCCATGGATTTTTTTCCTATCTCCCTGGGAAAAACCACAAATGCTCCTGATTTTGAAATCAGGCAGGACGCGGGAAATTCCCCCAAGATCGACATGGCTCCGTTACGAAACCTCTGGGACAAGCAGGCAGGAGACATCCGTCATATCATTGAGCAGCATCACTTTTGGGGGAAAAAATGGGGATTGAATTAACGATACAGAAAAGCCTAAAGGTCTCTTATGTCTATGTAGATTTTTGCATTTTTTTGAGGAAGCTCTTTTCCATCCACCAAGATAAAGTAATTGATATCTGGTGAGAACTTCCAGCAACATTTTTTCAAAATCGGGAAAAAATCTTCATTTTCCTGTACAGGCAGGTAGACATACTTTTTCTTTTGCTCTAATGCCGTATTGTTGAGGTGAAGAAATAATTCTCTGGCGCTTCCTGGCGTGGAGGCATAAAAGTCAAACAGGTGCCAGCTGTCGAGCGTCTCACCCTTCACAGGAATCTGTGGAGTTTTCACAAATGGGGATGCAGCTTTTAATGCTCTCTGAAACATGCGGTATTTTTTGGGGATACGTTCGATTCTCTCACCTAAAATTTCTTTGTTTGACCATACCGAACAACCGGCTTCTCCAGAAGAAGTCTCAAGGCGGTAGCTTGCCACATAGCCCCGCATCCGCCCAAGCTCAGGCGTGCAGTAAAAGTCCCGGTCTCGATTGTGGCTCAAGAATCTTTCATGATTCTCTTGGAAACTCAGATCCTTGATCAAACCTCCTGTTTTTCTTTTTTTGTAGACAGGATTTACCACGTACTTGAACGGAATGATGACTCCGGCCTTATGATATCTATTTATGAGACGCAGCGCTCTTGGATTATGTGCAGCAACCATGCAATAGACAAGATCTGCCTTTGAGGATATCCTTTCGGTTATATGAGAGCACATCTTCTTGGCGATATTCATGGCCGAACTTCTGAAAAGGGGATCCACCCGTAAATCATAAAAATAACCAGCCCTTACGATCTTTCCGTTGATGAGAATGTCTTTGACCGCCCCTGCCACGACAGAAACAAGTTTTTTGCCACAGAAACCCACGAGAATATCATAATCGCGGTACATTTCCGACCTCTGATGAAAGCTCTGTCTATGAAAACTTATCTGCAGATCTTTGCCTTGGGGGCACCGCCTTTCCAATTGAAGGGCAGCTTGATTATCAGACGGGATGTAGTCTCTGATCGTGAATGTGTTTTCCATTGTCCCGTTTCCCTACCGTATTTGTCCTATGGTAAAGGTAAATGCATAGCTCATGTCTGTTCTTGTTAAATCTTTCTCGAGATCAGGAAACCGCTGAATTATATTTTCTAACGTTTCCGGAATTTCCCTTTTAACAAGGAAGTGCCTGAGACAGAAAATCGCCTCAGGGACGGCAACTCTGACACAGGATTTCAGGATTGATTGATAATCTTCTTCTGAAGTGTAGGAAGAAATATCAGAAAGCGAGAATTTATGGATGCAGTTATTGGGAAGATTTTCCAAGTAGTGCTGGAGGGAATCTGTTACAATCTCTATTCGTGAAACATTCCGCTTGAGCAGGGGGTAGTATTTCTCCTGCAAATAGATGGGGAGAGAATTCTCACTGATGTACCTGTTATGAACCAGGAAACTGAAAAAATGGTTTTCCCTGGCAAGATAAGTCTCCAGAGTTTTTGAAAGACATGCATAGATATAATTTCCCACAGGAAAATCCTTCGATACATAACGATAGAATCCAGGATCTTTGAATACATATTTCCAAAAGAATCTGTGACAGACAAACTTTATGAATTTTTCCCAGCCGATGGTATTCCACTTTTCCCTGCAGAATTTTTTCTGTTCTTCGAGGCTGGTGAAAGAGAATAAATTTTTTATTTTTTTCCTCCGGAATAATTTGACGATAACGGAAAGCGTTCTAAAGTATTGTTCCCATCTTCCCATATAAACCATTCCTTTCTTGAGAGCCTTTGACTGTGCATCCCAGTATTTTTTCGCCTCAGGAGAAAGGTCCGGACGGAGCCTGTTGTAAAGCAACGTTCTCCTGCCCGATGTGCGAACTCCTGAAAATTCTGTATAATCCCCATAACAAAGATTTTTTATCGCAGCCATCTTGAGCTCCAAGAGATAGTTTTGGAGAGGATTCATATCAATCGATATAATTTTTTTGGGATGGGAGATAAGCAAATCGAGAGGCCGGGCCCCGCTCCCAGAAACCGCAAGGACGACATTGTCCTTTCCAATTCGCAGAGCTTTCAATTCGGAGTGTGTGTCCTCGTTACAAGAGGAATAATTAATTTTTTGTGTAAAATTTCTA
>CAZOJY010000110.1:0-11886 GCA_964580235.1 uncultured Eubacteriales bacterium
TCGCATGGGCAATGTGATGATTGATAATGATAATTATTTATATGCCTCGGTGCAAGCTAAAGAAAATTATCCTCAAGTTGTTAAATACAAACTTATTTTTGAGTAAGATTTTTAACCTATCTACAGCTTCAGCATCTTCCAGAGCTTTTTCTAAAGTTCCAAACATAACCCTCCTGGCGTGCCAAAAATCTTCTTTAGGAATAAACTCTTAAACGCTCTTTTTGCTAACACAGCCGGCTTATGTACTCATCCAACCCCTGAAAACAAAGAGCAAGGCTATGAAGGTTTTGGCTGCTGTGTTTGGTGGAGGGAGCGAGAAGGTTGCTGATGGTCAGGCTGAGGAGAGAACAAGTTTAGTCACTGCTGGAAATTAAATTGCTGTTGATTTTGGGATTGAGTTGTATTAATTTTTGATTGGCAGGGGAATGCAAACATGAAAAAAATAATTCTTGTGATTTCTGTCTTATCCTTATTAATCTGTTGTGGCCCAAAACAGGATGAAGTGGAAAGGATTATTGAGGATGGAGTGGAAGTTGTTATCAATCATCTTAAACCTTACAAAATTAAGGACGAGTTATCAAACTTATCTTTAGAAAAAGAATTTTCTATTGATTTGTCCAGAGACGAAATTGCAAAAAGGGGACTGGCTGATATATTTGCTATTGATGTCGATTCTGAGGGGAGTATTTATATTCTCAACGGCAAGCCACTTGACTACTTCATTTTCAAATTTGATAAGGATGGCAAGTTCTTAATGTCTTTTGCTAGAAATGGCCAGGGTCCAGGGGAAACCGAAGGGGGAATGTATTTAGGAATCGACAACCGAGATAATATTATTATTACCGATATGAGAGGCCTAAAATCTTTGATATTTGATAAAAACGGGGAACTTATAGAAGAAATTCATTTCCCAGAAAGAAAGTTTGCGTGGTATCCTCTCGAGAATGGAAATTATTTTGCTTATTGGCGTAATTATACTACACCTGAGGCAGACTATTTTGATGACTTTTTTGATTTGTATGATACCAAATATGAAAAGATAAAAGTCCTAGATACCCGCAAGTGGCTCACGCCGAGAAAGAATGGAATTAGAGCCAATCTGATAGTGCCTGTTTTCACCTGGAGGAAATCAAGAGAACATATATTTATTGGGAATGAAGATAGAGGATATGAAATTTGGATGTTCGACCTAGAAGGGAACCTGCTTAGAAAAATAAAAAAAGAATTTGTACCTGTGAAGGTTCAAATTCCCGAAGAAAAAAAGAAAGAATTCATCGGTCTCTGGGGTCCCGATGTCAGAGTCTGGTTTTCCAAGTATTGGCCTCCATTTAGTTCTTTTTTTCCTGATGATGAAGGGCGGCTTTTTGTTCAGACTTTTGAGCAAGGAATTAGCCCAAAAGAATATCTTTATGATATCTTCAGCCCAGAAGGAGCATTTATCGGGACAAAAAGTCTGAATATTCTTCCCAGTAATGCCTATCAAGTTTATGCTGTTGCTAGGAAGCATCGCCTCTACTGCGTCCAGGAAAAAGAGGGCGGATATAAGGAATTAGCAGTTTATAAGATGTTTTGGGAATAAAAGTAGTCACAGCTACAAGAGAAATAAGAAAATCAATAATGATACATATTATTACAATTAGCCTCCACAGAGCAGCTTATTCGTAGTCAGACGGTCGGGGAAATTAGCAGGTCACTAGTACCTGCTTCAATTCCTCCACTACTTTAAACCTATGGAGTACACTATTAAGATTCAAAAATGAGGGTTCCCTCGAAGAACGACTCGTGAAGGCTAGATCCTCAATGGTGCTGCGGACATACCAGATGTCTTATCCAACTAAAGTTTAGCCACACAAAATGGAAGAGAACTGAAAAAGATGCAGGTGCTTAGAGTTTTTTGACAAACTCCTTGATCGTTTGCCCTTCTGGTGTTCTAAAATTTGGATTAATCTGGATCAATTCCTGCCATGTCTGCATGGCAGCCTCACGGTTTCCTAAATCATAAAATTGAACGATTCCTTTGTTGAAAAAAGCCTGCTCATGCTGTGGATCCCACTCTATAGCCTTATCAAAGCATGAAATAGCCTCAGCTGGATTTTTGCTGCGCCGGTACATGATACCCAGATCGGTCCAGACATCCGCGTTATTCGGATTCAAATTGAGATATTTCGTGTATGCTCCGATGGAATTCTGATATTTATGTGTGTCAAAATAAAGATTGCCCAGATCCAGCCAGGCAGCCAGGTTTTTGGGATTATTTTCGACTTCCCTCTCCAGAACGAGCATCCGGGCAGACTGTTCCGTAGAGATACTCTGACTTGAACTCGAAATGTTAGCTTGTCTGGGGCCCATTGAACCGGACTTGTACAGGCTGTAAATATTTCCGGCTATAAATCCGACGATCAGACCGGCGAGTCCGATGATGAGAGCTGTATTCAATGTCACATATTTGACTTCGACTTCTTTGACTTTTTTCATGATAACTCCTAAGTCTATTCATTCTAAAATACTTCTAGAGAAATTCCAACACTCATTGACCTTGTCGATGAAACAGTGATATTCTCAGTTCAGAATGGAGGTATTTCATGATGTTGCATAGACGGGATTTTTTCAAACTTTCCCTTGGAGCTGCAGGAGTGGCACTGGCTTCGGTATCCTGTGCCCCACAAAAAGAACCATCCTCTCCAGGAGCTTCAGAGAATATTTTCAGCGAACTTCATCCGATGACCGGCGATGTTGTTCCTATTTCTGATGAGGAACGTCTAAGTCGGATTGAGAAGGCCAAGCGGCTGATGGTGGAAAACGGCATACAGGCCATTTATTTGGAGGCAGGCACAAGCATGTTTTACTACACCGGAGTCCGGTGGGGAAACAGCGAGAGAATGTTTGCTCTTGTCATTCCCTCCAGCGGGGATATAGCTTGGAGTTGCCCTGCATTTGAAGAAGACAGAGCCCGCGAGTTAATCCGTTTCGGAGATGACATTCGCACTTGGGAAGAAGATGAAAGTCCCTACAAGAGGGTTGCAGAGATACTGAACGACAGAAATATCCTACACGGAAAAGTCGGGATAGAAGAGAGAGTCCGTTTTTTCCTGTATGATGGGATTAGGAAAGAAGCTCCCCACCTGGAATACGTCAGTGCCGATCCTGTTACCGTCGGCTGCCGGGTGATCAAGTCCCAGGCTGAAATAGCTTTGATGCAGAAGGCCAATGATATCACTATCGAAGCCTACAAGGCTTCGATTGCGCGGTTGAGCAAGGGGATGACCAAAGAAGACTTCAGCGTCCTTTCCGCTGCTGCCCACAAGGCGTTGGGTGTCAGTGGAGGAATAGGAGCCCAGATCGCAGAGGCTTCGGCAAATCCTCACGGCAGCATCAAACATATAGAATTGAAAGAAGGGGATATTGTCCTGATGGACGGCGGGTGCAATGTTGATGGGTACAGGTCAGATATCAGCCGGACCATTGTGTTCGGTGAGCCGAACGAGCGACAAATGGAGATATGGAACCTGGCTAAAAAAGCCCAGGAAGCTCTGTTTGCAACGGCCGGCGTGGGTGTTCCCTGCGAAGATGTGGATGCAGCTGCCCGCCAAGTGTACATTGATTATGGCTTTCCTGGCGGTTATGAACTTCCTGGATGCCCTCACAGGGCGGGCCATGGGATCGGTCTCGACGGTCACGAATGGACCTACCTGGTCAAAGGGAACAAAACACCAATGAACCTGGGAATGTGCTTCACCAATGAGCCCATGCTTGTGGTTCCCAGCGAGTTCGGAGTAAGATTGGAGGATGACTTCTATATTACAGAGGATGGTCCCCGATACTTCACAACTCCCAGCCCATCGATCAACGAACCCTTCGCCTAGAGGATTTTTTTCGTCTTTCGATATCGATCTTGCATCGATTTGACATTTTCTCCCGAGACGTGGTTGTGATGCCTGAAACCGCCTCCAAAATTTTTCGGGATATGCATCAACTCATGGATGATCGTTTCTTCTTGTCCTTTGTCGTCGAGCTTGTCGAATCGCTCGGATAAAAACTCCAATACGTAAAAGGCTTTGATCCTCATCGCAATCTGCAGAACTTTACTCATTCCGTGGCATCTGGCGATGACTCGTCTCGTCGAAGATCCATAACTCCTGACGCACACCACCTTGTCCAGATCGACATGAGTGAGGTTCAATGTTCGAACGATATCCGCAAAACGCTCTTGAATATCTTCTGCGATTTCATAGCGTATATTTTTCCTTTTTTTCTTAGGCATCCAATTTCCGTTTTTTCAGCTCTTTATTTTGTATGGTTGTTCCATCCTTGTCAATCTGAGAAAGGAGTAGATATTTGCTAGTCGTTTCCCCATCAAATGCGAGCTTGGTTTGTCCTGTCCGCTGGCGAACACTGTGTGCACCATAATGAACACTTCTTTGGGCTTGTTTCAAGTTTGTTTTTCTTTTCTATCCTATGATATTATGGCATGATTTTTGCTAATATTAGAAAAGGAGAAGAGGAGAAAAGAAATGCTTAAAAATTATTTAAAGGTAGCCTTCAGGAACATCAGAAGAGAGAAAGTCTATTCACTGATAAATATTTTGGGCCTGGCGGTTGGAATTGCCTGTTTTCTGTTAATCGTTTTCTATATACAGCATGAGCGGACTTATGACGATTTCCATAAAAACGGAAAAAACATCTATCAGGTCGTGCGTATTAATAGGACAGAGGACTGGGAAGGGCGCAGGGTGAATACAGGTGCACCTCTTGCCCCTCTGATGTTGGAAAATCTCTCAGGAATAAAACAGGCGGTGAGGTTCACAGGATTCCGGAATAATCTGATCGGCTATCGGGAAAATCGGTATATCGAAAGAAAGTTTTTCTTTGCCGATGCATCGGTTTTCGACGTTTTCACGTTTCCTCTCTCCCGAGGCGATCCTGCCACTGCTCTGAAACAGCCATTTTCTGTGGTTTTGACCCAGGAAACTGCCCAAAAATATTTTGGGGATGTGGATCCGGTCAACAAAACGATGACCTATTTCTCCAGGGGCAATACCTTTGATTTCCTCGTGACGGGAGTATTGGCGGAAATTCCCTCTCATTCTCATCTCGATTTTGATTTTTTGGCCTCCTACAGCAGCCTCCTTCCGATTGCAGGGGAATGGTTTATTACCAAGCACTGGGATAGTCCGACCTGGACCTACATTCTTCTGAATGAAGGAGTAAGTCCTGAAACAGTAAACAGTCTGCTGCCTGATTTTTCGGAGAAATATGTCGATAAATGGAGCTTTTCTTCTGTCAATTTTGAGCTGCTTCCTTTAAGAGATGTCTATTTTCACTCCCCCGGCCCGGCAATAGGAAAGGTTGGCAATACCCAATACCTTTTCATTTTTACGATCATTGCTGTCTTCATACTCCTCATTGCTTGTGTTAACTTTATGAATCTGGCCACAGCCCGTTCAGGTTCCCGTGCTAAAGAAATTGGTTTAAGAAAAGTTGTTGGTGCACAGAGGGCGCAGCTCATACGCCAGTTCATAGGAGAGTCTCTTGTTTACAGTTTTATGGCGCTTGTTGTGGCTATCCTTCTCGCCGAAATCTTTTTGCCCCGCTTTTCAGGTCTTATCGGGCAGGAATTGCACATAAACTATGCCAAAAACTCATCTTATCTGTTAACGATTCTTTTGACGGCCATCACTGTCGGTGTGTTCGCAGGGAGTTATCCTGCTTTCTTTCTTTCTGCTTTCCAGCCCAGCTCTGTTCTCAAGGGGAAACTGGGCAGAAGGGGAGCAGCGGTTTGGGTTCGGAAGGCCCTTGTGGTCGGACAGTTTGCTATCTCGATTGCATTGATCGCAGGATCTTTTTTTGTTATCAAACAGATTAACTACATAAAAAACAGAGATTTGGGTTTCAATAAAGAACATGTGGTCACCGTGCCTTTGCGCGACCGGTCTATAAGCAGCAAATATGAATTATTGAAAAACAGATGGCTTCAGAATTCAAAAATTCTGCGTGTTACCGCCTCTTCGATGGAGCCAGGTGTTTCTTCGCAGAATGGAATCAATGTCAAAGCAAGGGGAGTTGAAGAACTGATGATCGGCATCATTTATGTTGATCATGACTATGCCAAAACCCTGGAGATCGAAATAGCCACCGGAAGGGATTTTTCAAAAGATATCTCGACCGATGCGGCAGAAGGGATACTTATGAATCAGACAGCGATGGACAAGCTGGGATGGTCAACCGGAGTGGGAGAAGACATGGAGCTTTATTTCAAGGAGGGCGGCAAAAAAATCCCGGTGTACCAGGGAAGGGTAATCGGAATTGTCAACGATTTTAACTTTCGAGATCTCACCACGCCCATGCAGCCTCTCCTGATAAAGATCGATCCCACCAGGTTTCGCTATGCGATGATCCGGATTGACGGGACTAACATTCCCGAATCCATTCAGTATTTAAAAAAAGGCTGGCAGGAGATGGGATTTGACTTTCCGTTTGAATTCGCGTTTTTAGAAGACAATATGAACAGGGTCTACAAGAGTGTGGAAACATTCGGTGCTGTTACGCGCTACGGCACGTTTTGGGCCATATTAATCGCCTGCCTGGGACTTTCCGGCTTGGCCTCTTTTACTGTAGAAAAGAGAACCAAAGAGATCGGAATCAGAAAAGTTATTGGAGCATCCATTCCTGGGATTATAGCCTTGATCAATAAAGATTTTCTCAAGCTTGTTATCGTTTCCAACATCATCGCCTGGCCGATTGCCTATTATGGCATGTCCCGGTTCCTCCAGTACTTTGCCTACAGGACAAGCATCCAGATTTGGGCTTTTCTCTTTGCCGGAGGTTTTACCCTGTTGATTTCATTCTTCACGGTGAGCTTCCAGGCTGTCAAGGCTTCCACCCGTAACCCGGCAAAAACATTGAGATATGAATAATGCCCTCTTCTCATCTCTCCATGAATCAAAAAATTATATTGTATGGATACCAAACCAGCAGCCCTGATCCCCTAATCAATCTTTTATGGCTTCTCCATCCGGGTAGGCATTTATCACGTCTGCAGGGACCTCATAAACTTTGCTCCAGCCGCCATACCGCTGGAGCACGCTAGGTGAGGTGATGCCGCATTTTTTCCCACTCTTTATCAGATAAACAGGGCGGTTCGGGCGATTTCCCATTTCGATCACAACGTAACCCTCAAAAGTAAGATCAACCATCTCCTCCTCTTCCATCTTCTCCAAAGTTTCGGTGGAAACCTCCACAAGGTATTGCCAGGGATCCTTCCCTCTGTTTTGGTCATAGTTGAAACGAAAAAGGCTTTCCAAATTTTTAAATGGATGTCTCACATATTCTCCAGGCCTTCTTCTTTCTATCAAATAAACGGTATCGTTCGCCGTTTTAACGTATTTTTGATGGAGATAAGCCAAATTATCTGCGGACGGCCATAAGGAAAATTCGTACTCCATCCGATCGAGCAGCCTCTTGCAATCATCAAGGGAGTAGGGGACATGCCGCACAACATCACTCTCTTCCTCGAGATCGTTATATGATCGAGTCAGATTCACAAAAGCATTATAAAGGTTGGTTCTCAAGTATCCTGTCTTGAAATAGTTGAACCTTTCTTCTGTCAATCTCAAAAACAATCGACAGGATGCGGCAAAAGATTCGGCTTTGAACAGAATCGCTTGTTCCTGGTCGGAAATCTCACTTCCCCAGCCTTTGTAATAATCATAACTGGCTTGAGCCATGTGGATCGATAATTCTGCAAGCTGTTTTGCCAGTTCGTATATATTCCTGTCCCTGTCGGCCTTTGCCGTGGAAACCAGAGAACAAAACAATGATAGGATTAAAATGACATTGATTACCCTGTTCCTCACGATTCCCTCCACACATCGTTATTCCTCATAAAAATAGCGAAACCCTATCTGAAAGTCAATTCAATGTCCATCACTTGCGTAAGGAATCCATCCGGAACTTGTATTCTCTTGGCGGCTTTGCGCCCATCAGGTGTTTGACAAAATAATCCCATCGGCGCCTCATCATGTAGGATTCCCGGCTAAAGCCATGACCGCGGTTGGGAAACAGGATGAGATCGAAATCTTTATTGGCCGCTATAAGCTCGTTCACGACAAGGAGCGTGTTGTTCATGGGCACATTGGAGTCCATAGTGCCATGGGCCAGGAGAAGCTTGCCCTTCAGGTTTTTGGCCAGAAGCTGGTTTGCCTGGTTATCGTAGGTGGTGGTGCCGTCAGGGTTTTTCTTTAAGAGTCCCTGCCATTTTTCTCCCCAATCATCTTCGTACGTCCTGTTGTCATGATTTCCTGCACCGCTCACAGCCACTTTGAAAAAATCGGGGTAACGGAGGATGGCATCTGTCGATGCAAATCCACCGCCTGAATGACCGTAGATCCCTACCCGGTCGATGTCAATCCAGGGAAACCGTGAGGCAAGCTGCTTCATTCCGGTGATCTGGTCCGGGAGCCCATTGTCGCCCATGTTTCCGTAGTAGGCGGCATGGAAGGATTTCGACCGCATGGGTGTCCCCATGGCGTCCAGGGAAACCACGATGAATCCCAGTTCGGCCAGAGCTTGCCTGTCTCCGCGTGAAGCAGAAAAACTGCGGCTCCCTACACTTCCTGTCTGTGGGCCGGGGTAGATGTTATTGATGATCGGATATTTTTTGGTTGGATCGAAGTCGGTGGGCTTGAACATAAGCCCGTAGAGGTCGGTCACACCATCCCGAGCCTTGACTGTAAAGGGGACCGGCGGCTTCCATCCTGCCTTGAAGAGGCGGGAGATGTCAGCTTTCTCAATAGAAAGAAGTTTACGGCCGTTTTTATCCCGAAGCTCATGGACCGGCGGTTCCACTGGAGTCGAATAGGTATCGACAAAGCAATCTCCTTCGGGGGATAACGAGACGGTGTGATTGGCGTTACTCGGGCTCAGGAGCTTGAGATCGGATCCATCCATACCGATGCGGTAGAGATATTGGAAGTAAGGATCGCCCTGTTCCCGGCCTGCTCCCGTGAAGTACAGAGTGCGTTTTTTCTTGTCCACCCGCAGAACCTGCAGCACATTCCAACTGCCCTCGGTTATGCGACTTTTCAGCTTTCCTGTTTCCAAGTCATACAGATAGAGATGTCCCCAGTCATCCCGCTGCGAGAACCAGATCACTTCGTTCGATTCGGGCAGTACGTGCCAATTTACTTTATTGAATCCTGATTCAAAAAACGTATCGACCTTTTCTTCCAGGACATCCCGGACAGTGCCTGTTTCCGGATCGGCTGTCCGGAGCACAACATGTTTATGGTCACGGGAAACTGAGACAAAAGCGAGTCGGGAAGAATCCGGGCTCCATTCCGCATCGGCCAGCTCTCCTGTCCGCAAAGCGATGTGATCTGTGATGGTAGAACGGTGTTGGTCAGGAGGCATCTGAAGCCGCACGACACGGGGGCCGTCGATATGGATCACCACCCGGTGGATCCGGAAAATTTCCTTATCCTCGGGGAGGGGGTACTTCCATGCCTGGAGCTTTGGGTGACCCACGTTGGTTGTTACAAGGTACATCTCTCCTACGCCTCTCCCATCGTGCTGGAAGGTGGCAATTTTTTTTGAATTTGGCGACCAGAGCAGCACAGGCCGATTACTTTTTGTCCACCCCGCATTATTTGTGGCATAACCGAAATCCTTCACGCCATCGGTTGTGAGCTGTATTTCCTTCCCGGAATCGAGATCCCTTGCCCAAAGATTGTATTCACGGATGAATGCGCCGAGGGTGCCGTCTGGAGAAACGATTACATTGCGGTTAATCCTTTTTCTCGGCTTGCCCTTTTTGCAGAGATTATTCTGGATATCATAGGTGTATTGGACGGGGCCCACTGTAAAAATCAGAGAATCCTTGTTTTCGGAGAACTCAAACCTCTGAAAAGGCAGTTTGAAGGGCTTGTATGATTTTCCGGCAGCCTCAGACAAAGCTTGTGCCAGTTTTTCATGGTCGAAAGCTCTTTTCCTTTGTTTTTTTTTGGCATCCACCAGCATAAATTCATATCCCTCGGGGATAGTGTTCCGGTACCAGAAAGAATTACCATCGATCCAGCTAGGCCGGACACTGGCACCGAACACAAGTGGACCTGTGTGCTGGCTCAGAAATTTTTCAGCATGAGCGTAATCTTCGGCCGAAAGAATCCGCTTGCCCTGCTGATTTGCTGATGCCGGATTGAAGCCTGCCAGCACCAGGATCCCTATAACCGCAAACGAAAGACATCTGCTGATAGTTTTCATAACGTTCCTCCTCAAATATTCTTAAGATTCTGAAGATACATCATTTTTAGTGCAAAAACAATTTTAAAAGCAGCCTATAAAAAATACGCATTATATTTCTGCCGAAAGAAAATGTGGAATTGATGAATGATCTTCCAACATCTATAATTGAGTCTTATCTGAGTACCACAAAGATCGAAAAAATGGAAAAGGAGGACATGACATGAAACACAGTTCTCAATTCATATTCATCAACATTCTCTTGACAGCATCTATCCTGATGTCTTGCCAGGCATTCGCCGCTGTGGATCAAACCCAAGTACTCACGGTCAATCCCACACGGCTCAAACAAAGAATCGAAAAACTGGCTACGTACGGAAAAACACAAGAGGGGGGTGTGAATAGAGTGGCCTTCAGCGAAGAAGATATCCGGAGCCGTGAATACATACTTTCGCTCATGAAAGAAGCGGGATTAATAATCCGTATCGATGAAGCCGGGAACATCATCGGACGCAGGGAGGGCACAGACACTTCTCTTCCTCCCATTGCTTTCGGTTCGCATACAGACACCGTTCCTCACGGCGGAAAATTCGACGGGGCTGTGGGCGTTCTCGGAGCCATCGAATGTGTTCAAGTATTAAAGGAGAATTCTGTAAAAACACGTCATCCCCTGGAAGTTATTGTCTTCACGGATGAAGAAGGCGGCCTCATAGGGAGCAAAGCTATTATCGGAACTCTGACATCCGACGCTCTTGAGGTTAAAAGTCACAGCGGCAAAACAATTCGTGAGGGAATCTTGGCTCTCGGAGGTAATCCGGACACGCTTGATAGAGCAGTCAGAAAAAAAGGTGACCTCACAGCCTTTATCGAAATCCACATCGAACAGGGAAGCATTCTTGCCGCCAAAGGCATCGATATCGGTGTTGTCGAGGGGATTGTCGGAATCAACTGGTGGGACGTCACCATCGAAGGCTTCGCAAACCATGCAGGCACAACTCCGATGGACAGGAGGCAGGATGCTCTCCTGGCAGCCGCACATTTGATTATCGCTGTGAATAAGGTGGTGACCGGTGTACCCGGGCGTCAAGTCGGGACCGTCGGCCGCATCAGGGCCGAACCGGGCGCTCCCAACGTCATTCCGGGGAAAGTGGTCATGAGTCTCGAGCTCCGCGACCTTTCAGCCGAAAAAATCGACTCTCTTTTCCAGAAAATTGTGAAAGAAGCAGACAACATTGCCGGAAAAACAGGCACAAAAATATCTTTTTCTGCGATAGAGGCGACTGCTGTTCCATCTCCCACGGATCCTTCGATCACAAAGCTTATAGCCGAATCTGCTGAAGATTTGGGGTTGAGCTATCTCATCATGCCCAGTGGTGCCGGCCATGATGCCCAGGATATGGCAAAGATTACGCCCACAGGAATGATCTTTGTTCCATCCATAGGTGGGGTCAGCCATTCTCCCAAAGAATTCACCCCTGCAAAGGATGTCGCCAACGGGGCCAACGTCCTCCTGCAAACGATTCTTAAAATTGACCGAACGTTCTAATCCAATCAGGTTTTCCAGGATGGACGTTTTCCATAAATCGCGCAACTTCTCCATCACATTTGGAGTCTATATTAATGGAGGGCGGAATGAAACTGCTTGGCATA